>JAZNOL010000001.1:0-19331 GCA_045580815.1 Clostridia bacterium
TGCCGCAAGCTCTGCTCTTGTAAGAGTTGCACCGGGTGCAAATTTTTCTTCTGTAACGCCGTTTAACACGCCGTTTTCAGCAAGAGTGAGAATTTCATTTTTAGCAAAGGAATATTCAATATCTTCAAAGGATTTTTCACCGCTGTAAACAACTTCTTCGTCACCGGCTTCACCTGCGCCTGCACCGCCAAGCTGCGGCAGGTCTTTATCAGATGTGAGTTTCAAAAACAGCATGCTCTTTGGAGGCATTGTGATTGATTTAAAGTTTTTAACCTTTGTATCATCAACAATTGTCTGAAAAACGTCCAATGTATCCGGACCGAGAACACGTGCGTTCATATTGTTGCCTGTGAAAATTGTGCTCTGCTCAAGAGTGTAGTTGTTTTTGAAGGTGAATTCCAACGGAAATTCTGTATGTGCGGTGTGGTTTGTGAAAATGAGGTTAAGCTCACGTTTGCCTTTAGGCATTGCCACAAGGTTAAGACGCTCACCTGAACTGTAAGGATCCACATAAACACTGTTTGTATCGCTTGTAAGCTCTGTCCATACAACACGGTCGCCAACGTGCTTCTGATATACATCGTACATCATGCAAAGACCCATGGGGAAATATTCTCCCTTGTCGTTGTTTTTAAACATTGACCACCAGCCGCCGCTGCCAGTCCATGCGTGATATGTTGCACCAATAACCTCGGGTCTGCGGTACATACGTGCAAGGAAAAGGCCTGTGTTAAGCACCGCTGTAAGCTCAACCATGTCGGAGCTTCCTTCTTCACCATACCATTTTGCGTGTTCGGTGATAACTATTTTCATATCGGGACAGATGCTTTTGATATCTTCCCAGAGAATTTCACGGTAAGGACGTGTGTATGACATATGATAACCGCCGTAATACTGGTGGAATGACATATAATCTGCATCATCCTTGAATTCTTCACAAAGCTGCAACGTCCACTGCTGCCACTGACCGGGTTCACGGTCCGGTACTGTTTTACCGCAGAGCATGAATTTTGCATCCGGGCAAACAGCCTTGATTGCATCAACGTTCTGACGTGTTATGTTAATATACCAGTCAATATCCTTCTGCGGTGTTGCCCAGCCGTTTCCGCCGCCGCCGTCAACCTCGTTACCAAGTTCAAAAGCGAACACGTTAACCGGTTCTTCAATACCGAGGCTTGCACGCATTGCACCCCATGAAGATTCATCCTTTTTATGAAGGAGAAACTGTGCCAGCTGTGCGTTTTCTTCAGGAGTTGCACAGGTCATACTTATGCAAGGAATAAACGATGCATCAGGATTGGAAGCATAAACACCTTTAATCCATTCAACCGGTCCGATTCTCTGAGGCTCAGAGGTTTTTGTGCCGGGTTCAACACCGTTGTTGATTGCGGAAAGCTCATTACGCACGCTGGGCTGTCTGCTTCTGAAAGCTCCTACGTTGCGGATAAGTGACATTGCTTCAATCGAACCGCCGCCATGACGTGCAAGAGGAATATCATAAATTGATTCCATCAGTTCAACAAAAGCCGGGTCAAGCTCGGTGTTTGAATCGCCTGCACCAAGACCAAAGCTTGAGCCGCTTGTTTCATACTGGATACCGAGCATATCATCGTTGGCTTCACAGATGATGTTTGTTTCGTCGATTGCTACTTTAATCGGAACTGTTTCTTCAACCTTATCGTCAACAACGCGAACATCTTCTTCTGTTGACAGTCTGGGTGCCGCAAAAGCCGGCGTGCACATTGCCGTCGCCAAAAGAAAAGCAACTATTTTTTTGAAATTATTCTTCATTTGCAGCCGCCTCCTTTGCTGTTATTTTCATTGAAAGGTCTCCTATCATTTTTGCAACCTGTGCACGTGTTGCTTTTTGCTGAGGTGCAATTTCTGTTTCGGAAACACCGTTTATAATACCATATTTGTAAAGCTGCATAATCGGTGAGCGTGCCCAATCGCTTATTGCCGCTTCGTCCGCAAATGCTTTGGGAGTATTTATGCCGTCAAGCTCTGCACCTTTGAGTTTGAGTGCTCTGTAAATAACAGCCGCCATTTCTTCACGGGTAATGTTTGCTTCGGGGTTGCAGTTTACGCCGTCACCCATTACAAGACCCTGTTCTTTTGCAGCTATAATATAAGGAGCATACCAGCTTGTGATTTCAACATCCTCAAAGGGTTTTGCTGTTGCTTCAATAAGCTGAGGAACTGTTGCCTCAGGAGCTTCTTTGCCCTCCTCTGCCGCTTTTGCCGCAGCTTCTTCATCAGCTTTTTTTGCTTCTTCGGTAGCTTTTGCGTTATATTCTTCGGCATATTCGGGAGTCACAACTGTTGCTGGAGCAAAACCAAGCTCGCTGATGAGAATTTTAACAAATTCGCCGCGTTTTACATTGTTTTCGGGAGCAAATGTTCCGTCACCGTAACCGCTGATGCTTCCGCGTGCGTTAAGATATTTGATAAAATCATATGCCCAGTGAGTTGTAGGAACATCGCTGTAAACAGAAGTTTCAAGGTTTTTGTTTGCATTGATATCGTTGATAATGCCTGTTCCTACTGCTACGCTTGATCCGCCGGAGAATCCTCCGCCGCCACCGCCGCCGAAACCGCCACCCGATGAGCCGCCAGCACCTGCACCACCGCCGCCGATTTCGTAATCGCCGCCAATTTCATAATCACGGAGAAGCTCTGCAATGTCTGTAAGGTTATTAATATCCGGAACATTGTTTATGATATATGTACCGAATGTGAGCATTGCTTCGCCTTCATCTAAAATAATGTCTGCAAGTTTTGCATCATCGCCGCCGATAACATCGTTATAATTTGTATAAAGCGGAGCAACACTCTGGTATGCATTCAGGTTTTTAAATGCACGAAGAACAAAATCTTCTGTAAGTCTTTTATAGAGGTCTTCTCTGCTTGCAAAAGTTTTGCCCGCAAGAGCTGCAAGAGTTTCATCTTTTACTGTTTTATTTGTATCTGTTTCAATATCAAGAGCCGCATCGTCAAGAGGCAGGTCAAGATATTTATTCCATATTTCAAGTGCAGATTCAAAATCAGCAACATCTGAAATACCCGAAACCTTGCCCACTGCATATTCAACGTCGATTGCTTTGATGAATTTGTCAACATCTGCTGAATTTACATCGCCTGATGTTTCAAATTTACCATAAGTAATAACTCTCTGTGCAAGGGCTGTCTTTTCTTCCGTTGAAAGACCTTTTACTGCTTCGCCGTCAAAAATTTCAACGCTGCCCATTGTGCCTGCGCCATCGCCTGCAATAATTCTTGCAAGTGTTGCCGCATCATTTGCCGCAATTGCATCGTTAGCACTTTTTACAACATTGCAGGCTTTGATGTTTTTGATTTCGGCTTTGGCATCGTTCATAAATTTCTGAACATCATCTTCACCAAGTGTTGATGTTGTTGCGTTAAATGGAACATATTTTGCCGCCATTCTTTCTGCCGCAAGAACAAGGTCACTTGCCGGAACTGAGTCAATATCCTCTGCCGGAACAAAGTCTATGGTTTTTTCAAATGCAGAAAGGCTACTTCCGTCAAAAATTGCTTCTGCCGATGAGCCGTCATTTGCATCTGCAGCTGCAATTGTTTTTTCAATCATGTCAGCTGCTTTTGCCTGAGGAATATATGTATAAATATCACTGTAAAGCGAATTTATATTACTTGTTGAAACTGTACCTTTTGCACCGCCTGCAATAAGTTTGTTTGCAAGAACTGTCAATGCACCGTCTGTAAGGTCAGTGATTGAGCTGCCGTCAAAATCGGTCATTTTACCTGCTGATGCCGCTTCTGACAAAGCTGTTTTAAGAGCCGCTGTATCGTCTGCATCAATTGCGTTGTTTATTGCATCGTATGTTGGTTTAAGTGCTTCAGTATACTCTGAAACTGTACCGTTTGCAACAGCCTCGTGAAGTTTACTGCTGATTTTGAAGTTTGTTGCAAGCTCAACCTTGTTGTATATGATTGAAACTGTCACGTTTCCTGCTTTTTTAGCACGAAGCTTGCCGCCTTTTACAGTTGCAACAGAAGCGTCGCTGACTGTCCATACAGGAGCATCAACTTCTTCGCCCAGTTCATAAAGAGCAATATCTGCATCTGTACCTATATAATAATTATAAGTATCATCTGCATAAACGTCTGTGTAGAGTTTAACCTCTGCACCATTTGCAATTTCTACATATTTATATTTTCTGTTTGAAATGCGGTTGAGCCATTCGCCGTTTTTGAAATCTTCAGGTGTTGCAAGATTGTCCCATGCCACACCGTCAACGGATGCTCTTACTCCACTCGCCTCATAGTCGTTCACAAAACGAACACGTCTGATGGGAGCTTTTTCTTCAAGTGTAATTACGTTGCCTTCAATTGTCGCATTTTCTGCCACGTTGTTATAAATAACAGGTGACGGTTCGGGAAGTTCAATATAAGGTTTTGTAAGTGCTGTAAGTTTAACATCGTCAACTTCAAGGGGAGCATTGTCGCCCTCTACAACAAGAGCAAGCGGAATAGTGCCTGTTGTATATTCAAAAGGTGCAAGGTCTTTATAAGCCCCTTCAAGGAGTGTACTGCCGTTGCATGAAACCTTATATTCAATAAGGTCGCCACCAATGGTGATTTCATAGTGAACTTTGTTTGGTCTTACATGTACAACAG
Organism: Clostridia bacterium; assembly: GCA_045580815.1. GTDB lineage: Bacteria > Bacillota > Clostridia > RUG12999 > RUG12999 > JAZNOL01. Next base: position 4,660 of record JAZNOL010000001.1, read on the forward strand.
ATTCCGACTCATGAACAGAAGTAGCCACTTCACCCTGAGGAGTCACTTTTTTGAAAGTGAATTTATCTTTGCCGTTTGTGGATAAAATCTGATAATATGAGCCGTTTGTTTCGTTAACCATAAAACGGATACCCATTCTGGTATCGTTATGGCTTTTGTCATACTGATACTGGTCAAGCTCAATTTTGTATTTGCCACCAAGCTCGGGAATATGACGCAGATTAATTGCACCTGTGTGTTTACCGAAGCCTTTGTAGCTGAGTGCGCCTCCACTTGCAGGATACGGTTCGCTCACGCCGAAATAACCTCTGAGGTTGCCGTATGAATTATATTGTGAAGAAACACTCCAGTCTTCATTCATCTGTTCACCGGGAACAAATGTTTTAACTGCATCGTAACCGTCTGCATAAGAGAAATCATCCTCAAACACAAAAGGTTTTGTAAGAGCGTTTACGCCCTCAACAATTTCTGCCATGAGTTTAACGCCGTCGCCTGCTTTAACTTCTGCATAATCTGCAAGCGTTGCATTTACAATTTCAGCAAGCTGTGCGTCTGTAAAGTCTTCTTCAAAAACCAATTCGTCAACATATTCGGTAATTGCAAGGCTTGTTTCAACATCGCCTGTTACAATTGCACGAAGTGCTGTTGCATCGCTTGCGGATTCTTTGATTTTGTTAACAAGTGTAACGTCAGCGGCTTTTTCTGCCTCTGCATTAACTTTAGAAATAAGTGCTTTAACGCTGTCTGTTGTAACAGCATCGCCGGCAACAGTACCTGCGGCAATTATGCCACTCATAAGTGTTGCTTTTTCGTCATCTGTGAGACCGTCTAAAACTGTTGAGTCAAAATCGCTGATGTCTGCAAGTGTTCCTGCACCTTCGCCGAAAACAACAGCCGCAAGAGCTTCAGCATCGTTTGCTTTTATTGCATCGTCGTATGCGTTAACCGCATCTTCAACTTTTGCAATATAAGCATCGGTATTACCGCTTTCGATTGCACCGTCAATTTCGCTGCCTACTTCTACATTTATTGTATATGTGATTGAGCCTTTTTGGGCTGTTACTTTTGCTGTGCCTGTTTTTTTGCCGGTGATAAGACCGTTTGCAACAGATACGCAGTCGCTGTTTGATTTCCATGTGATGCCGTCTGTGCTTTTGTTTACATACATTGCAAACTGTGCACCACGACCAACATATGTTGAAACAGCTTCAGTTGCGTTTGCATCAACATAAATTTCTGCCGCATCGGTTGCAAGACGCACATACTGCACCGGTGTTATGTCTTTTCTGTTGAGATAACATCCGCCCACAAAATCAGATGATGAAGCAATTGATGAATATTCATTGCCATCTGTGCTGATTTCAACGCCGCTGCCATCTGCTACTATACGACGGATTACATATTTTTCGCCCAGGTCGTAAACAAACTTGCCGCTATCTTCGGCAGGAGTTTTGCCGTAAGCAATATTTTTGTAAAATACCGGTGATGGCTCGTCTGTGTCTATATAAGGAATAAGCTGCTGGAGCTTAAAGTCGTCAAATTCAATTTTCTGTGCACCGAGAACATATGCTGCAACAGGCACAGTTTTGTTTGTATATTCAATAGGCTTTGCATCTGTATAAGTGCCTTCAAGAAGAACAGTACTTCCGTTTGTTACTTTATAAGTAATTGATGCACCTGCAACAGAAACCTCATATTTGATTTTTGCAGTTGTCTGAATTACAGCTGTTCCTGTTTTTATAACAGTTTCACTTCCGCCTGCTTTTTTAACAAAGCTGTATTTGGGTGACGTGCTTTTTGTTGTTGCAATTTCGTAATATGTATCCGAAGCTTCGTCAACCATAAAACGCACACCCATTTCTGCAAGCCAGAAACCATTTTGTGCTGAATAGTTTGATGTTACAGAAAACTTATATCCGTTTTCAATATTCTCAACGTTTTTAAAGTTTACTGTACCTATTTCGTTAGCTTTGCCGACAACAACCATTGCACCGTTATATCCTGACGGTGTACCTTTTGCGCCGTAAGCTTTGATTTCGCCGCCGGAGGTATATTTTGAAGAAACCGTCCAGTCGGTGTTAAATACTTTTCCGGATGTAACAGCCGTTGCGTCTGCAAATGCAACACTGTCGTAAGCCGAAAAATCTTCACTGTAAGAATATTTGCCGTCTGTAACTGCTTCTGTCATAGCAAGTGCGGTAAAAGCACACGAGCCAATCGCAAGCGACAGTGCAATAATAAGTGATGATGCTTTTTTTATAAATTGCATGTGTATTCTCCTTTCTCTTACGAGAATATGACTTGTTCTGCAAAAAGCAGTTTGCTTTGGGGTTTGTGCCATGCCCCATTAAACAGAACGGTTTCAAGCCGTTTCCCATGGGGTTTGTGCCATGTAACACCTGCCAACGGTGTGGAAGGTGGTTTTTGCGAAGCAAAAATCGGATAAGGGTAATTATTTCAATCATGCCACCATACGGTGGCATCCCCTCATCAGTCACGCTCTGCGTGACAGCTTCTCCACCGGGGAGAAGCCTTGGGGTTTTACACCCTTTTAAAGAGGTTTGCACGCGGCAGGCGGTCTGCCTGCCGTGTGCATTCCAAAAATTTAATTATTCTTTTTGATTAAGCACGAATTTAATTATTCTTTCAGATTAACCGCAAATTTAATTATTTTTTGATTAACTGTAAATTTAATTATTTTTTAATTCGTATTAACCGTTTTTAATTAATCTACAATACCTGCAACAAGCGGAATTACCGGTGTGAGAGGAGCAATGTCATCAAGATCTTTCCAGAAGAACACTTTTCCTGTTGCACCTGCTGTTGTATTTTTCATAACAATGTTGCTAAGAACGTTGTTTTCGTCTAAATAAGACATATCAACATCTGCAACTACACATTCAATAAGGCTGCCGCCTGCATAGTATGCGTAAACAAATTTGCTGCCGTCTGTGATACCGTAGAAATCAGGGTTTGTAACGTTTACAAAATACATTGCATCAAGATCCTGAACTTCGATTGAACCTGTTGCTAAGGGCTCGAGGTTTTCAATAACGAGGTTATCCATAGATACTGTCATACCATTGTTGTTGCCGTAGAACTGCATCGGAATTGAAGCAGCTGTAATTGCAACCGGCGAAGCGTCTGTGTATGTGCCTGTTGTGAGAACTACATTTTCTCTTAAATCTTTAACTGTATATTCAACTGCACCTTTGCGGTATGTAACAGCAAAGTTGATTTCGTGAAGCGGATTGCTTACAGCACCTTCCGGCTCTGTTTCATAAACAGTTGCACCGTCTTTAACAACATAGAATTTAACGTTTCTGCTGTTGTTCTGAACCTGAAGCTGGCAGTATGAATTTTTGTCTGCACTTATTGCAAAACGGATACCCATACCAAAGTCATAGTTGTTGATGTTAACTCTATTTAAAGTAACGTTGATTGAATGTTCATCGGTGAGATTTGTAACAGGGTTAACGTTTACAAGAGTTTTTCTATAATCCCAACCGCTTGCAACTCCGTCGTACCAACCGCCGTTGGGAGCAAGAGTAAGTTTGCCGCCTTCTGCATAGAGGCTACCTCTGTTTTCTGCAAGTGAATAATCCATGTTATAGAATTTGTTGCCTAAAACGTCTGTGCCCGAAACAACTGTACCTGCCGATGTTGTAACAGCAGTTGAGCTGTCAGAAGCTGCCCATGAGAAATCATCGTTTATGGGAAGTTTTTTGATGTTGTCAATTTTAAGGTCGTCGTAAATACCTGCAAGACCTTCGTGATTTCCACCAATCTGAACGGGAATATCTGTTGCAGGGTTAAATGTGTGAAGCGGATATTCTTCGCTGCCTGTGTATGAACCGCTTGTGATAGCTTCGTTTGTTGTAACGCTGTGTACGTCCCATGTGATTTTGTCTGCTTCCACGCTGAGTTTATATGTCAGTTTGTGGTCAGGACTTCCGCTTAAGCCTGCTAACTCTGTTTTATACACTTCGGTACCGTTTACAATATGGCTGAACTGAATTTTTCTTCCTGCACGATACATTTCGTAATATGTTTTTTCATCGGCAGTTGTTGCAAAACGTATACGACCTGTGCCGTCCCAGTTTCCGCCGATAGCAGAGGGATTTAATCTCTGGTTTACTTCAATTTTATATTCACTGCTAAGACCGTCGATTTTTTTCGCCATATTAACAAGACCGGTACCATATCCTGCAGCGCCGCGAACATAAAGTTCACCGTTCATAAGGAATGCTCTTGCACCGTATTTATCATCTGTTCTCCATGCAGTTGCTGAAGTAACAAAATCGTCGTTATAGATTTTGTTGCCGTTTTCGTCAACTGCTGCAACAAGTTTTTTGTTTGGAGTAAGTGCTGCATATGTATCGGTATATACTGTTGCTGAGCCTGCTGATGTGAGTGTTGCGTTTGCAAAATCTTCAACATAAGGCAGAGTTGCAGTTTTAACGTTTGTTATTGCAACGTTGTCAAATGTTGTGTAAGCATTGCTGTTTGACATAACAAGTGCAACAGGGATTGTTGCAGGTGTGATTGCAATAGGTGCGGGGTCAACATATACACCGTTTGCGAAAACCAAGTTATCGTCTGGTCTGATTGCTGTCCAGTAAACTGTGCCGTTGTCAACAGTTACATCAAATGCAACTTTGTTGCCCTGCCAACCGAATGCTACATCGCTTACTGCTACAGATTCTGCAATTTCAGCACCGTCAACAAATTTGCTGAAACGAATTTTACAGCTGCTTTTACGGTCAGAAATAATCTGATAGAAATCTTTTTCGTTGTTGCCGATTGCAACACGGATACCCATGCTTGTGTCATACCAATAATCAGAAAGTTGTGTTCTTGCAGCTTCAGCTTTAACATTGTATGCACTGTTGAGGTTACCAACCATTTTTGCATAGTTAAGGTTTGTATATGCTGTTCCGTCTTTACCGCGGAGCTTGATTGAACCGTCTGTTGCCCATGCACCGCTGTTGTTGCCGGGAGTATGTACTGTTGAAAGCTGCCAGTTGTCATTTTCAACGTTTGCACCGTTTTCATCAACACTGCCTACAACGTATGCACCGGCTGTGTTAACTTTAACTGCTGTTGATTCAACTGCTTCTGTTTCATCTGTTGCATCCTGACCGTCTGTGAGTGTTGCCCAAGCAAAATCATCATAAATGGGAAGCTCGGGAAGGGCGTCAAGCTCATCAATTGAGAAATTGTCAAATAAACATGTACCGCCGTCACCGTTTCTGCCGATAAGCTGAACGGGAATTGACGGTGTAAGCGGAGCAGGGTCTACGAAAGAGCTTTCAAAAATTGTTGTGCCGCCGTCTGTACATTTCCATGTAATAAGATTGCCGTAAACTTTAACGTCCATTGTTATATAGTGGTCGGGACCACTGCTAAAACCTGTTGTTGTCTGCACGGTTGTTGCATCTTCTTTGCCGTCAACAACTTTAACAAATTTCATGTTTCTTGCCCAGTTTGAACGGAGCTCATAATAAGATTTGCCGTCTGCACTTACTGAGAAACGAACACCTGTGTCGATGTCCCAGCTGCCCTGGTATTTTGTTGTTCTTGCAGCACTTACTTTAAATGTGTAAGCTGAAAGCTCACCAACATCTTTAACAAAATTAATTGCTGAAAAACCGCCTGCACGGGGTCTCAGTTTGAGAGTGCCGGCAGAAGCCCATGCAGCTTTGGGAGTACCTGTAACAGCCCAGTCTTCATTTACAATAGTGAGAGTCTGGCTGTCGTCTTCTTCTGTTGAGGGGTCATCTTCGATTTCAAGCACACTGCCTACGATGTTGCCCTCCTGCACTGCGTGAGTGTCAGCTTTAAGCTGATCAAATGTGTACTCTGCACCCTCTGTTGTAGAAACGCCTTTGTCTTCAAGTGTAGCCCACGAGAAGTCGTCCGCAAAAGGAAGTGCCGTGTTTTCTGTTGCTGTATCTTCTGCAAAAGCTGTAACGGTTGACAGGCACATTGCAAGAGCCAATACAAGCATCAGAAGTTTTGATACTTTGTTTGTTTTCATTGTTTTTACCTCCTGTTTAATTAAGAAATAAAATTAATTTATAAATAATCGCTTTTACGGTTTTGCCTGTTTCGTCGCTCTGCATATGCGGATACAGATGTTTTTGTCGGCAAAACTGCTTGCGATATATTTAACTTGGGAGAACGCACCGGCGAGTGCTTTTGTTTGCTTACTTAATTTCTATTATAATAGAATATAACACTTTTTTCAATGCTTAAACTTGTTGTTTTGTGTGTCCAAAATTGCTGTATTGATATCTTCACATCAAACATTGGAAAGTTGCAAAAATTCCCGGCGCTGTCGTCTGATGTGTAATATTAGGGACAAAATTTTTGACCTTTTTCCGTCCTTCTTCCACATGAAAGGACAAGGGATTTTCGCTTTTTGTGAAATAGCACAAAATAAATTGCATTTTTTGTGCAATATCGCCTAAATTTTCTTATTTATTCAGGTTTTTCTTGACATTTTCATTATAGCAGATTTATAATTAAATTACCATGTATAAAACCAACTTGTTGATGTATAAAACCAACTTCTTTATTTTTTATAAACCGGGAGGCATTTATGAACATCGATTCACAACTTTCCAATCTGAACATCTTCTATTACACCGGTGATTTTTCCGATTTTCACCCCGGTGTTGACGACAAGTTTTATCCGAAAGATACCATTTATGATTCGGCAAACAAAATTTATTTTATCATATCAGGACAACACGGCTTTATTCTTGACCCTGACGATGAAAACAAAAAGGTTGTTCTTTCAGCCGGACAGATGATTTTTATTCATGCCGGCGTGCGTCACAAGATGTTTGTTCCCGAGGGTGAATCCTTTGAAATGTATTGGATACGGTTTCAGCTCAACACCTTTGACAACAACTTTTTTGACCTGTATAATTTTGATACGATTGTGACCGTTGACGATGCTGAAAAACCTGTTTCTCTTTTGAAATCCATAATTTCAAATGCACGCAACGAGTCACTGTGCACACAGCTTCAATCAAAAGCCGACATTATAAATTTGTCCCTTTTATTTCTGGATTTAGCCGGTGCAACGTTGAAATCCGTTGATACCAAAAGTATTTCAAGCATTGCTCAGTTTATCGACGCCAATATTAATATGGATTTTAATCTTGATATGCTTGCAGAAATGGCACATCTGCACCCATACCATTTTATACGGCGATTCAAGGCAGAATTTGGCGTAACACCAATGAAATATATTACTATAAAACGTCTGGACTATGCCCAATCGTGTCTTGAAAATACGGAAATGAGTATTCCGCTGATTATGGCAAACGCCGGGTTTTCTGATGTTTCACACTTTTCAAAAACCTTTAAAAAGTACAAAGGACTGTCACCGTCTCAATATCGTGCAATGCTTGGAAAATCTCCGCAAATTCGAGCACTGGGAAAAATATCCAACAAGAAAAATGACGAATTTGAATATCACCGAAAACATTCTTTAAAAGCAATTGAGAATCTTGAATCAAGCACCGACTAATAATTTACTATAACGTTATAGTAACATATTTTTTATGATTTGTCAAGTATTTTATAAAAAATTTTCTATAATTATTATACATCGTTTTCATCTGTAAGTAAATGACCAAATTTATGAAAATACTGACATTTTTTATGAATTTACAAAAACAATTATAAATACATCGCCAACGCAGTCTGCTGATTCATCAAAAACAAAAAAAGTTTGCATAAACAAGGCTTCTCCCTGGAGGAGAAGCTGGCGAGCGGATGCGAGACTGATGAGGGGATGCCACGTATGTGGCATGCTTGTACAAACATCTTTTCCCCTCATCCGCTTCACTTCGTTTCGCACCTTCCCCACCAAGGGGAAGGCTTTAATAAATGCAAACTTTTAATTATTTTAAATTATAACAGTTTTTAATCTATATCAGAATTAATCTTTATTTCTGCAATTTTATTATCTTTTTACCTTTGTGATAAGCTTTTCAACAAACGTGAAAACCGCCAGCGTAGCGACATTTGTCACCACAACGCTTGCCCCTGCCGGTGTTTCAAAAACATAGGACATTATAAGCCCCGTAAAGAAGCAGACAACCGAAACAACTGCCGAGCAGATTACAACAGATTTGAATTTCCTGCACACACGCATGGAAATAACCGGTGGAAAAATTATCAGGCTTGAAATAAGAAGTGTGCCCATAATTCTCATTCCTAGCACGGTTACCAGTGCCGTAAGCACAGCGATAAGCAGATTACAGCCTCCTGCGTTTACACCCGATGCTCTTGCAAAGGTTTCATCAAATGTAACAGCAAAAATCTTGTTATAAAACAGTATGTATGCACCGATAACCGCCACCGACAGAATAATGCTCAAAACCGTTTGTGTTTCGTTTATGGCAAGAATACTGCCGAACATATAGCTGTTTAAATCAACGTTTACACCTTTTTTAAGTGAAATTGCCATAACACCGAAAGCAAGCGCTCCTGCCGAAATAAGTGCAATTGCCGAATCGCCTTTAATCTTGCCGTTTTCGCTTACTCTGAGCAGCAAAACCGCTGCAACAACGCAGCACGGAATTGCCACCGCCATAGGTGCGGCGTTTAGTGCCGCCGCAACAGCAAGTGCACCAAAGCCGACATGGGACAGTCCGTCGCCTATCATTGAATATTTTTTCAGAACAAGGCTGACACCCAAAAGTGCCATGCACAGTGAAACAAGTGTGCCCACAAGAAATGCTCTTGTTAAAAACGAATATGAAAATATTTCATAAATTGTGTCCATTTTTCACTCTCCGCAAATAAACCTTTTTGCAAGGTCGGTTTTCATATACTGCTCCGGCGTGCCGAAAAAGTGGTCGCCCGACTCTGCCAGATGAAGCATCACATCGGCATTTTTAACTGCTCTTTCAATATCATGAGTTACCATAATAACCGTAATATTTTTTTCACGGTTGAGCTGTTTTGCCAGAGCGTACAGCTCTGCCGATGCCACCGGGTCAAGTCCTGATGCCGGCTCGTCAAGCAGAAGTGTTTTATCAGCCGCACAAAGTGCACGTGCAAGAAGCATTCTCTGCATCTGCCCACCCGACAGACTTCCGCAGTTTTTGTTTTTAAGGTCGTCTATTCCAAGCAGTTTCATATTTTTGAAAGCGGTTTGCTTTTCTTTTTTTGTATAAAAGGGTCGCATCCCCATTTTTCCCGAAAATCCCGACATTACAACCTCGCTTACACTTGCCGGAAACTCTTTCTGGGTTTTTGTCATCTGAGGCAAATAACCCACACCTTTTTTTGATGTTGTTATTTTTCCGTCAAGCGGTTGTTTCAAGCCTAAAATCGCTTTTACCAGCGTGCTTTTGCCCACGCCGTTCTCCCCTACTATACAAAAATAGTCTCCCGGTTTTATTTCAAAGCTGACGTTTTCCAAAACAACGCCACCATCGTAGCCGAGGCTTAAATTTTCACATTTTAAAGCTGTCATCAGTTAAGCGCCTCCGTAAGTGCCTGTGCGTTTTTTCTCATAATGTCAACGTATCCCACGTCATCATCAAAATCCTGCTTTGAAATATTATGACACGCCGCAAGCTCAAGGCATTTTGCCCCGGTTTCGTCGCACAGAGCCTGCGCTGTCTGTCCGCCGGAAAGCTCGCTTTTAAACACAACAGGAATATTTTCGTTTTTGATTTTGTCTGCAAGAAACGCAACCGTTGCCGCACTCGGCTCGGTTTTTTCCGCACAGCCGGGAAACGCCGCATAAGCCTCTAATCCGTAATATTTTGCATAATAAAGAAGCGGAAATCTGTCGCCCATTATAATTGTTTTGCGTTTTGAGTTTTCCACAATTTTTCTTGTTTCTTCCTCAATTTCTTTTATCTTTTCCATATAGTTTTCGCAGTTTTCCTCATATATAGCAGAGTTTTCCACATCAAGCGAGCACATTTTATCTTTAATTGCAGTAACAATTTTTATTGCGTTATCCGGTGATGTCCACACGTGCTCATCGTACTGCCCGTGATGGTCTTCGTGATGGTGCGCGCTTTCAAAATGAGTGTAATCTTCTTTTTCCAAATCAACAACATCCATCATTTTGAGTGTATTTATTTCTTTATCAAGGGATTTTAAAATATTTTCAACCCACGCATCGCTTTCTCCCCCGGTATAGATAAACAGGTCGCAATTTTGCAGTTTTGCAATATCCTTTGCCGTAGGCTCAAAGGAATGAATCTCGGCACCGGGGCTGATTAGCATAGATACCTCTGCCATTTCTCCGCAGACATTTTTTGCAAAATCATAGGACGGAAATATCGCCGAAATCACGTTGATTTTATCGGACTTTTCAAAGTTTTGCGGTGCACATGCCGTTACTGCAAAAGCCGCCATAACAAGGCATATTATTTTTAAAACTGTTTTTTTCATAACCAATTTCCTTTTCAAGAATTTTTGCAGTTACTGCACTTGCCCACAAGCATTGTCAGCTCTTCGCTCACTTCAAAATCATGAGCCTGCATCAGGCTCAGCACAGTGTCGGACAGCTCATTTTCAAGATGTACAAGCTTGCCGCATTTTAAGCATTTCAAATGAAAATGCTCTTCACATGAGCCGCACTCGCCCACAAACTGGTATTTTGCGCCCTTGCCCTTTTCGCCCGAAAACCGTTTTAAAACGCCGTTCTCGCACAGTTTTGACACAATACGGTAAACCGAGCTTTTGCCCACATTTTTATTTTCAAGCAGTTTTGCCGCCTCATCTGCGGTAAACTGATTTTCTTTATTTTCTTTAAAAAAATTCAGCACTGTTTCCTGCTGTTTTGTATGATAACTGTTTTTAGTATTCATATTTTCACCTTATCAATATGAGAATTATTCTCAAATTATATCACGAATATGAGAATTTGTCAAGTATTTTATTGACTTATTCTTTTATTTATGTTAAAATAATTTTATTATAAGTTTAGGAGTTTTGATATGAAGATAAAAAATGTCCTTTTTGACCTTGACGGAACCCTTGTGGATTCTTTTGAGGGTGTTTCAAACTGCATTCTTTATGCCCTTGAAAAAATGAATTGGAAAATGCTCACAAAAGAGCAGACTCGTCCGTTTTTAGGACCCCCGCTTCCCAATTCTTTTGAAGAATACTGCAACATGACAAAAGAAGAAGCATTGCGTGCAGTTGAGCTTTACAGAGAAAGATATTCGACAAAAGGTGTTTTTGAAAGTGTTGTTTTCGACGGCATGGTGAATTTTCTAAAACATTTAAAATCTCAAAATATCCGTATGTTTGTGGCAACAAGCAAGCCCCAGCATTACGCCGAGCAGATTCTTGAGCATTGCGAAATTGACAAATATTTTGAAATTATTTTAGGCGTAAGCCCCTCAAACACCGTTTCTGACAAATCGGGTCTTCTTAATGTGATAATTGACCGGTTTGGTCTTGAAAAAAGCGAAACCGCAATGGTTGGCGACCGTATGTTTGACATTGATGCCGCAAAAAGTGTGGGTGTTTTTTCAATTGGTATCACAAACGGCTGTGACACTTTTGATGAGCTTAAAGAGCATGGTGCGGACGTTATTGTAGAAAACGCCGCAGAGATGGAACAATTTTTCAGAAAAAACGAGGAATAATCATGAGAGAAATAGATGTATCGGTGATTACCGAAAAAATATGCGAAATGTGCATTAGCGCAAACTGCAATCTTAACAGCGATATTTACTGTGCTTTGCAATGCGGTGAAAAAACCGACCAATCGCCTGTGGGACGTGAAATACTTTCCGGAATGTTGAAAAACGCTGACATCGCAAGGGAAAAGCAGATGCCCATCTGTCAGGACACCGGCATGGCAATTTTCTTTATTGACATTGGGCAGGATGTGCATTTTTGCGGCGGAAACTTAACCGATGCCGTGAACGAAGGTGTTCGCCTTGGATACGAAAAAGGTTTTTTGAGAAAATCCGTTGTGAAAGATCCGGTGCTCCGCGGGAACACCGGTGACAACACACCGGCAGTTATACATTACAACATTGTTGACGGTGAAAACGTCAAAATCACGTTTATGCCAAAAGGATTCGGAAGCGAAAACATGGGCGGAGTAAAAATGCTTAAACCCTCGGACGGTATTGACGGAATTATTGATTTTGTTGTAAACACCGTTGAGACGGCAGGTCCTAACCCTTGTCCCCCGGTTGTTGTGGGCGTTGGCATTGGCGGAACTATGGAAAAGGCTGCACTTCTTTCAAAGCAGGCACTTGCAAGAAGCATAAATTCGAGCAATCCGCAGAAATATTATGCCGACCTTGAAAACACACTTTTAGAAAAAATAAATGCTCTTGGAATAGGTCCGCAGGGACTTGGCGGCAACACCACCGCCCTGGGCGTGAATGTTGAAACCTATCCCACACATATTGCAGGAATGCCTGTTGCGGTGACAATAAGCTGCCACGTGACACGGCACTGCGAAGCAATAATTTAACAAAAACGGCTGTAGCAACAATAATTTTGCTACAGCCTATTTTTATTTTGTATATACAAACTCGTAATGCTCTCCGTCAGCAAATTCTGTACCGTCAACACCTGTTACCATAACTTCACCATTTTTGCTAAACGCCCAATATGCTTTATTTGTATTATAATCAGCCTTAATTCCGTTTACAGTTTTTACATAAAGGCCGTAGGGTCCGTTTTCTCCTGAAATAAGATTATACTCAACAAGTGCATCACCTACTGTTTTTTTGTCACTGCGAACAGTAAACAATACTGATTTATCTTCCGCTTTTACTTCCACATATAAAACCTTTGAACCTGTTCCAAATTCAGTATCTACGTTATAGGTTGCATTTTCCCATATATCGTTTTTTTCCGAAGCACCTCCGCAAGCTACCAGTCCAAGGCATAACGCCGCTGCTAAAACCACGCAAACTACTGAATTATATATTTTTTTCATGTTTTCCACCTCCACTTGATTTTATATTAAGTTATGTCACTAATATTTTTGTAAAACACCGATGTTTTACAGTTGTTTAAAAAGACAGCCATTTCATTCTGTTTCAAAATCAATGCACAATCTTGTTTCTGTAAACGGACGCACCTTTGTATTTGCAACATTTACATGCTCCGGATGAACCGCATAACCTTTAAGCGCATCCTCGTTTTCAAACACCGAATACAGCATAACATCTACATTTGATGACTCAAGTGGTTTTATTTCCACTTTTATTTCCAAAAGACCCGGAATCACTCCCAAAAGTCCTTCAAGACCTTCTTTAATTCCGTTTTTTACCTCACTGTTATTATATTCGTCTTTAAGTTTCCAAAGAATAATATGTTTTACCATAATTTTGCTCCTTTCTTTTTATAAAATAATTGTATCATATATTTGCGCCGGAGTCAATAGTTACAAAAAATAAACAGCGTTTTGTCTATACTTGACATATTCTTAAAAATATTGTATAATTATGTTATCAATATATTTAGGAGGGGTTTAATATGCAATACGTAGTTTTACAGGTAGTTTTAAAAGAAAAATTTTTGGGTGTAGGTTCCGGCAACCTTACAGAATTAGAGGCAGTTATAAATGCCCAAGCTGCAAAAGGTTATCGTCTTCACACCATTTCTACCACTTCTTCGGGAAGTAAAGGCATGCTTGGTGGAGACAGAATCCAGGCAACAATGGTTTTTGAAAAAATATAATTCAATATTACATTAAATCAGTTTGCAAAGCCAAATCAAACACACAAATCAAGCCTACGGAGAGTGTTTTCCGTAGGCTTATTTTGTTATGTATATGTTTTTTTATCTCTTATCTTACAAGGAGAAAAGTTTTATTAATTCATCCATTGCTTCAAATGAGATAAAACAATCCTGATTATCGCAGGCATAAATGCTTTCGCCGGACTTATATCTTATATCAAGCATTGCGCCGTACATATCCGGAAGCCCGCTTACGATACTGCTATATCCGTTATGCTGTGCAAAATCATATTTTGATACAATTTTCTGCAACTTATCCATAAATGAAGCATCTGCTAAAAATTCATCGGTATCTCCACCGCCCAAACGGTCATACCATTTTATTTTACATCGGACGGTTTCATTTTCCAAAACAGCACTTAAACTGTAAACTCGTCCGTCAAGCTCACTTTCTTCTTCCAAAACTGCCGCAATAAGTGAAAACTCGCACTCAAAACCGGTTATTTCTGTTGATTGAACAGTTTTTGGTGCATCTTCGCCGCTGCTATATTTTTTAACTCCGCCATCATCTTCAACAGTTTCCGGAATGGGTGTTTTGCATCCGCTAAACCCCATTGTCATAAACAAAATTATGCTGATAAGTATTTTTGACATGAAAATGCTCCTTTTTAAAATACCCTGTGCCTTATTTGACACAGGGCGTATTTTGTTATTAACTGTTTATGAAACGATAAAGGAATGTTACAACCTGTGCTCGTGTACAGTTTGCGTCAGGAGAAAATGTGTTTGTTCCTGTTCCGGTTGCAATGCCACTTTCAACAGCCCAAAGAACAGCTTTGTAATAATAGCTGTCGGATTTAACATCTGCAAAATTGCACTTGTTGGATTTCGGTTCAGGTTGACCTGCTGTACGCCACAAGAAAGTAACAACCTGCGCTCTTGAGCAAGTTTCATCAGGACTGAATGTA
>JAZNOL010000002.1:0-8946 GCA_045580815.1 Clostridia bacterium
CATTCCGGCATCATTGGCAACTTCGGCAACATCCTTCATCTCTTGCGGATGAATACGTTTGTTTACTCTCCAGTCCCCGGTGTGAGCACCCCAGTCGCCCTCATAAGCTGAAATGCAGTTTTTGCAGTCACCGTACCATGCAGCATCAATCCACACATCTTCAAATTTTATGTCATACTTTTTAAGCTCGCTCAGACGTTTTTTCATTTCTTCACTGGGAAGTCCGCCCCAAAGCTCAAATGCCATAAGACCACTGCGGTCAGAAGTTGTGCAGGCTTTATGAGAAAAATGATTTTTTATAAGACGACGGAATTTATTGTTTTTCTCCTCATCTTTTTTGTATTTCATAAGAAGAATCGAAGTAGTACGAAGTTTTTCACCGGGTTTTAGGTAAAATGCTGCTTTTTTCAGCCCTGTCTTTATCACAACGCCATCATCTTTGCCTGTAAATCCAGCTTTCCAGCCGCCTGTCCAGCCGATTGCCGCAATAACACCTTCACCGTTTGCTGTCACGTCAAAAAAGGGCATCATTCCTTCGCTTGAACGTCTGCCTATGTTGCAGAATTTTTTTGTTTTTTCGGGTGCTTTGTCAAGATATTCGTGATTAAAACAAAATTCCGTTGCGCTGATCTTATCGTTTTCATGATAAAACCAACCTTCAACCATGCCGTTCATTGTGATTACGCAGATATTACCTTCTTTGGGCATACGTCCCGGCAAAGGTTTTTCGGGCATATCTAAAGCCACAAATGTATCGCAGTCACAGATTTCCGACAAAATTTCGCTGTTTTTTTCTGTGTTGTTTTCAAAATACATAACCCATTCTGTGGCATCATATTCGCTGTGCTCGTTAATCTGCATTGTTGCGGTGATTCCCGGTTCAAGCTCGTACACTTTTTTGCCGTTTACCTCTTTATAAACAGCATCTTTTGAATTAAAAACTGTTTCTCCGTACTTTAAACTGAAATTTGGTTGCATTTTGTTTCCTCCTTTTTATTTAACCACAGCCAGGCAAATCAGCGAAACTATACCACCAAAGAGCCCTACAAGCTGTTTATTTGAAAGTTTTTCTTTAAACAATATAAGCGATGCCAGCGATGTCAAAATAATCACACTGCCGTTGATAAGCGGGAAAAACAGCTGACTGGGAATTATGCCCGACAGTTTAAGGTTAATCACGTTCATAATGTAACTGCACAGTCCGCATATAATTGCAAGAATCACTGTTTTTACGTCAAGTTTTATTTCTTTTATGCTGCCCTTTATACGCAACCGGCAAAAGATGACCGAGCAAAGAAATGATACAAGCAAAAACCCGTTTATTTCACCGCTGTGCACAGATGCCTGATGGATTTTCTGCAAAACGCCGATTGTTCCTTGCATAATAAATGAAAGCATACAAAACAAAAACCATCTTTTATCTATTTTACCGCCAGCCTTTTTTTCAAGAGACATATAAATAAATCCAATTAATATAATCACAAAAATCAGTTTGTACAGGCTAAATTCTTCACCAAAAAATATGCCCGAAAGTGCCGGGATAATCATTGACGAGGTTGTTATAAGCATGGTTATATGCAATGGACCTGTTAAAAGCGCCTGCATACGAAACAGACTGTTAAGAGCCGTAACAACACCAAAAACAAGCCCCAACGCAACTGTAAAAACAGAAATGCTGTTGCCAATAAGCATTACGCCGAAAAGAACAACACAAACAGCATATAAAATCATATTAAAATAGCTTATGTAGTCAGCAGTTCTGAGTGTTTTTTTGCAGAGTTTATTTACCAAACAGTTCTGCAAAACTGTTGATGATATTGATATTGGTATTGATATTCCTGTAAGTAAATCCATAATAACATCTCCTTTTAATGCAATCGGTTGCAGTATGCTTAAAAAATTATTCAACCAGATGCATATTACTTTTTAAAACAAGTTGAACATCGGTATAAACCGTTTTTCTGGGTTTTTCGCCGTTTATAAGATATCTGACAAGCATCTCAAACGCATTTTCCATTTGCTGAGGCACATTTTGAGAAATTGTTGCGGAAATTACTCCGTTTTTCAGATATTCGCCGATTTTGTCGTAAATATCAAAGGTTACAAGGCTTATATTCTTTTGCGATTTTTGTATATATTCACAAAGAGACAAAGACTCACCGCTTGTTATATAAACTCCGTCAATTTTGTCGCCGTATCTTTCAAAAACGTGTTCAGTATGACACCGAAGAACATCCTCGTTATCTTTCATATCGGCAGTTTCAAGAATGTTTAAATCAAGCTCTTTGCAGGCTTTTTCAAAAGCATTTTTGGCGTTTGAGTGAAGGGCAGTTTCAAGGTCGCCCGTAAATAAAACAACATTTTTTCTATTGCTGTTTTTAAGGCAATTATACAAAAACTCCGCAGCCATTTCAGCTGCTATTTTTTCGTCATGTTTTGATGTAAAAAGACAATCTGCGTGCTCATTTACCGACTGAACCTGAACAATGTTCGGATTTTTTTCGGCAAGAGCCGAGATTTTATCCGCATATTTTTTTGCACCGAAGCCTGCCAGAATTATTCCGTCATATCCGGCATATTTCATCACCAAGTCGGAAGCATCTTTTCCGGTGTTTGTAATATCAATTTCGCATTTTATTTTATAATCCTTAAATTTTTCATATGCTCTTCTTAACCCTTCGAGCATTTTATCTGTATTTATTTTGAACTTGCAGTTTATCACAACGCCAATCTGAACGGTTTTCATAGAAAGTCTTGAAGCAAATTTGTTTGGAGAAAATCCGTATTTTTCTGCGGTTTTGAGCACCAGCTGACGTTTATCTTCGCGGATTTTGCCATCAGGATTAAACGCACGGCTGACCATTGACGGCGACATATTAAGCTCTTTTGCAATAGTATAAATTGTTACATCTGCCATGAAGTTCCTCCTTTATGCAATCGGTTGCACCGATTATATCACAGTTATTTAGGTTTGTCAATAGTTTTGCAAAACATTTTTTTATTTATCCCAAAATAAATAATTTATCTTGATACTTGATTCAACGGTTATTTTTACTGTTACACGACACTTATAGGCATGACAATGTTGCAGACCTGTTGCTGCTTATATTCTTTTTTTGAGTTTTTTATTGACTTAGCTCAAGTTTACTGATATAATATATAATGTATAAATTTGCACATCACCTTACAGGAGTGAATATAAACACTATGGTTTTTTCAGCAACGGGAATCTCAAAAACATTCGGCGACGAAATTCTTTTTGAAGATATTTCATTTATTATAAATAAAGGCGATAAAGTAGGACTTATTGGAGTAAACGGTGCCGGCAAAAGCACCCTTTTTAAAATTTTAACCGGCGAGGTTTCTTGCGACAGCGGCGAAACCGTTTTAGGCAAAGATTGCCGTATTGGTTACATGAGCCAGTATCTTGAAGCGGATGAAAATGCCTCTGTTTACAACGAAGCTTTGTCTGTACACAAAGCCCTGTTACAGCTTGAACGCGACATTGAAGATGTTAACATCTCTATTGAAATCGGTGATGGCGACATAACAGATCTTACAAACCGCCAGCACAGGCTTAATGATGAGTTTGAGCGGCTTGACGGATTCACCTACAAAAGCCGCACGAGATCCATGCTTACGGGCCTTGGTTTTTCTGCTGATGATTTAGATAAAAAAGTAAATGTTTTATCCGGTGGTGAGCGCGTTAGGCTTCAGCTTGCCAAGCTGCTGCTGTCCGGTTGTGATATACTTCTTTTGGACGAGCCGGCAAACCATCTTGACATAAACGCCATGCAATGGCTTGAAGATTATCTTATTTCTTTTCCAGGCAGTATTATTGTTATTTCCCATGACCGTTATTTTTTAGACCGGGTAACAAATCGGACTTTTGAAATTGAAAACGGGCATATCATGACGTTTGACGGCAATTATACTACTTTTATGAAAAAAAAGGAAGAATTTAATGAAGCCCGTCGCAACAAATACGACAACACAATGGCTGAAATAAAACGTATTGAGGGCATTATCTCCCAACAAAAGCAGTGGAACCGCGAACGCAATATAAAAACCGCAGAAAGCAAACAAAAATCTGTCGACCGTCTGCGTGAAACCTTAGACAAGGTTGAAGATGCCCCCGAGAGCATACGGTTTGAATTTCACGAAAACAAAACCAGCGGCAACGATGTTCTTTTTGCTGAAAACTTAAGAATAGGGTTTGATGGCAATCTGCTGTTCAAAAATGTTAACATGGACATTAAACGAGGCGAACGGATTTTCCTTTTAGGTCCTAACGGTTGCGGCAAAACCACACTTTTTAAACTTCTTCTTGGGCAATATGAGTTACCGGACGGTGCAGATGTGAAATTTGGTACAAATGTTGAAACCGGATACTACGACCAGAGTCAAAGCGACCTTGATGACCGCAAAACCGTTATTGATGAAATTTGGGATAAATACCCTAAAAAATCTCAGACAGAAATACGAAACGCCTGTGCGGCATTTTTGTTTTACGGTGAGGACGTTTTTAAAGATATTTCAATGCTTTCCGGCGGTGAAAAAGCAAGAGTGAGCTTACTTAAGCTTATGATGTCCGGCAGCAATTTTTTGATGCTTGACGAGCCTACAAACCATCTTGACATTGCGTCACGTGAAGCCTTGGAGGATTCTTTTGAAGGTTACAGCGGTACTATGCTGATAATTTCTCATGACCGCTATTTTATCAACAAGCTTGCCGACAAAATTTATTATCTCACCGAAAACGGAATAAAGGTTTACGGCGGAAACTACGAATATTATCTTGAAAAAATGAAAGAAAGCGACAAACCCCAAAAGACCGACAGCGGCAATGCAGACGATTATCGCCGCAAAAAAGAGCTTGCTGCTGCGTTTCGTAAAATTCAAAACGGAATTAAAAAATGCGAAACCGACATTGAGCGACTTGAGTGCGAAATTGACAATCTCGAACAGAAAATTGCTTCCGATGAAGCTTTGGCAGACTATACTTATCTGATGGAGCAAAGTGATTTACTTGAAACAGCAAAAGCCGCCCTCGATGATGCAATGGCTCTTTGGGAGAGTCTTAACGAAGAACTGGAAAGTGACGAATATGAAAGTTTACGAAAATGAAAAACTTAATTTCCCGACTGTTGTAGCGTTGGGATTTTTTGACGGTGTCCATCTGGGACACCGTGCCCTTGTCGACAAAGCAAATCATATTGCTACCCAAACCGGTACAACATCTGTTGTTTATACTTTTGACTCTCACCCTGCCGAACTTTTTGGCAATAAAGTTCAATATATAACAACAAAGCAGGAAAAAACTTTTCTTTTTGAAAAAACCGGCATTGAATCTCTTTATTTTCAAACCATTGACAAAACCTTTCTGACAATGAGCGGAGAAGAATTTTTTAAAAAAATAATTATTGGTATGTTAAACGCTTCTCACGTTATTGTCGGCAAAAACTACACTTTTGGCAAAAACAAATCCGGCACATCCGAAGATATACAACGTCTGTGCAATCATTATAACATAGGTTGTGACGTTATTTCGCCGGTTTGCACTGAGTCCGGCATTGCAATAAGCAGTAGTGCAGTGAGAGAACGCATTCTTTGCGGTGATATGAACTCTGCCGCGCAAATGCTCGGGCATCGGTTCTTCATAAAAAACACCATCATACACGGTCGAGCAGACGGACGCAAAATGGGATTTCCTACTATAAACATTTTTTGTGAAGAAAACAAAATTATGCCATCTTTTGGTGTATATGCAACGTCTGTCGTAATTGGCGGCAAAAAATACAAAGGCGTAACAAACATTGGTTGTGCTCCTACATTCGGCAACAATCCCGTTACTGTTGAAACAAACATTTTAAATTTTGACGGTGATGTTTACGGTGAAAATCCGACAGTCGAATTTTTGACAAAAATCCGCGATGAAAAAAAGTTTTCTTCTGTTTCGGAGTTAACTTCCCAAATTGAACTTGATATAAATTTTAGAAACAAACTGGAGATTTAACTATGCTTCGATGCGATGATTTACAAAACGGATATAAAATTGTACAAAACACCGACCATTTCTGTTTTGGCACAGATGCAGTGCTTCTGGCAGATTTTTGCAAAATCCGCCCCGGTGAAAATGTAGTGGAATTTTGCAGCGGAAACGGTATTATTCCTATTCTCATGGCGGCAAAATACAAACCCAAACACATAACTGCTTTTGAAATTCAAAAGCCCTGTGCCGACCTTGCCAAAGAAAACATGAACATGAACAATCTCAGTGAACTTGTTGAAGTAATTTGCGATGATATAAAAAACATTGTAAGCTACAAAAACATACGTTACGTTGATGCCGTTGTTTGCAATCCGCCTTATATGAAACGAGACGGTGCACTCAAAAACGAAAGCGAAACCAAGCTTATTGCACGTCATGAAATTTATTGTGACATTCCGCTTGTTTTTGAATGCGCAGCAAAAATTTTACGTTTTGGCGGCAGACTTTGCCTTGTACATAAAGCAGACAGGTTTGCCGAGCTTATTTTAGTAGGTAAAAAATTTGGATTTGAGGCAAAATTTGCACAGTTTGTCCACATGAATATTGAAAAAGAAGCAAAGCTTGTTTTATGCGAATTTGCTCTTGGAGGAAAAAGTCAGATAAAAATTTTGCCGCCGGTAACTCAGGCGGTAACTACTTACGAAAGGTCGTAAAAGCTATGAAAAACACACAAAAACGTACTGTTGCGACAATTGTTCTTATAGCAATGTGTGGCGGAATTGTAATTTCTGCTGTTGCATCGGCTGTTTATATTTTTTTCAGCTGATGTCACGATAACATTTTGCTTTGCATATAATAAACTAATAAACTGCTTTTGTAAAAAAGGTGGAACGTTATGAGACTGTTTGCAAAGCGTACATTCCCAAAAAAAGCCATTTTTACTGCAATAATTCTTTTTATTGCAGTTTCATTTTTATGCCAACGTATTGTGACCGTAATGTACGATATTTCAACTGCACGCACAAAATACATAACAACGCTTGAAATAAACGCTGTAACTTCGCAGTATTTAACACAGTGTGCCGAAATGTACAACGACATTTTAATCAAAGACAAATCTCCGAACGGTCAAATTACTGCCATAAATACCGACATTGGCAAAATAAACAGAATGCAGGCAGAAATCACGCAGCAAGTATTAAGCCGTCTTGACAAAGAAGGCGTTTACGAAATGACTCTCCCGTTTATGAATGTTTTTGGCATGAACACTCTCACATCAATTGGTCCAAAGCTTAAAATGTCACTGTCCCCTGCTTCAAATGTCACAGCACGTTTTGAGGACAGTTTTATTTCTGCCGGAATTAACCAAACAAAATTTTCGGTTAATTTAATTGTTGATGTTGACGTGACGGTTGCCGTTTCGCCCATACGCAGTAAGGTTCACGTAAGCCACAGCATACCTGTTGTACAGCTCATTTTAATGGGCAGTGTTCCGGAATCATATGCAGACATACACCGCTGAAAAACATTTTCATTGACAACATTTGCATTCCGTGATATAATAAAAGCAGCGGCTAAAAACCGCTGAAATTTAAGCGGCACTTTCCGCATGACTGTGCCGCAAAATTATGGGAGGAAAAAATGAAAAAAACACTTTTCACCGCCGTACTGGTGATGGCTTTATTATTTAGCCTGTTGCCGGTTTCGGCAAGCGACGACGTGATTAATTTCCGTTACGGAGATTTTTTCACAGGAACCTACATGCACGGTCCTTCAACAATGGAGGGCACAACCACAAACAGCTTTACGATTCACAACAGCGGAGGTTTTACAAACTCTTTAACCGAAGAGGAATCGGTTTCGCCCACTCATTCGCTGAAAATCGACATGACATCTAAAGACAGCGGCAATTTTTCTTATGAGCAGGCATTCAATTCTTCTGAACTGATGCTGAAAAACCGCATTTATGCGGAAGTTTATTTTAAAACAGACGGTGGAAACGCAGAAAATTTAGGCATGTTCCGTGTGATTAACAAAACCGATTCGTCTGCCTCGGCATCTGCGGAAATGACACAAACAGTCACACCTGTGGAAAACGGATGGTATCATGCTGTTGCTGTTTTTGAGCCTATCGGCAGTATTGAATCAATACGTATCGGTTTTTCGTACACAAAAAAATCCGCTGCTGACCCTATAAAGACATTTTATCTTGATGATTTATCATGCCGAATTGCACCGTACAGCATTTTTATTAACGATGCAACTGTAAATGATTCAGCACTTAATCTTGAAAAATTGCGCGTTTTTGGTTTTGACAGTGAAAACACAAGCAAAGAGATTACAGCAACAGACCTTGTTAATTATGAAGTTGTGTCCGGCGATGCCTACATAGATAAAAACGGCAACCTTATATCACGAAGCGGTGCCGACGAAACTGTCAGACTCAAAGCCGAGTTCCTCGGTGCAACAACAGAATTCACTGTTTTCTTGTCTCCTGCTGTTCTGACATCACCTGCTTCATATGACAGCAAAACCGAAACATATTTTGCATCGGTTTACAATAACTCCGATTCTCCGGCAAACGCAAAACTTATTGTGTGTATTTATGATGGTGACAGACTTTCAGGCATAAGTATTACTGAAAAAGTTGCCGGTGCAAACGTAGAAACAACTGTGACATCAGAAAAAATTACAGTTCCGTTTTATGTTAAAAACCCTGTAATCAAAGCATTTTGTGTAACTGAATAATTGTCACCGGTAAAAATATAGGAAGACAAACAAACTTATTCATTCGCAAGTGCTCATATTGAAAAACAATTTTTAATTTAATATCTTATACTAAAAAAGTTGTGCTGTTTTCTTAACAGCACAACTTTTTATCGTTAATTATTTATATATTCTACCAAATCTTTAATTGCCGATTTATCACAAAAATCGCCGTTTTTATCACAAAG
>JAZNOL010000003.1:0-37185 GCA_045580815.1 Clostridia bacterium
CGTGCCGGCAACAATAATTATTGACGGAAAAATGTATAATAAGGAAAGCGGAGCTTATACATTTTAAGAAACCACACGAAATTTGTTTTGATAAAAATTTTTAAATATGACAAAAATTAAAACAAAAAATGTGACAAAATACTTTTGTAAAAAAATGTAAGCAAAACAGTAAAAAAAAGGAAATTACACAACACTTTTTTACAATTTAGGGCAAAAACAGGTAAAAAAAGGAAAAACAAATGTGGAAAACCTACTAATTTTGTGCAAAACTTAAAAAAAAGAAATTTTTTAAAAAATGTGGATTGCAATTGTGGAAAAAGTGCAAAACTTTGTGTATAACCTAAAAATGCGGTAAAATCAAGGGTAGTTTTCCACATTTTGATGGTTATCAATGTGTAATTGCGAAAAAAGCCTCAGTTTTGCCGAAAAACACTTTATTTTACTAAACCGTAAAAATTTGTGGAAAATGTTAATAAGTCTGTTAATAACCTATTTTAGGGCAATTTTGATGTGGAAAATAAAAAGTCAACGTTTTCTGTTATTATAAAAATATTGGAAAAAGTCGACTTTTGAAAAATTGAATAAGCAGAAATCGTTAAAATTTTAATGAAAAAGGGGTACTTTATAAATGCAAAGCAGAACAGGTCTTTCATCGCAAGAGGTGCTTGCGAAAAAGAAAGAAAATCTTGTAAATGTAACCGAAAAAACTTATACCAGGTCATACCTACGTATTTTTACCGACAACATTTTTTCCTATTTTAACATAATAATGACCTCTTTTTTTGTGTTGCTGCTCATAACCGGAAATTACAAAAATATAATGTTTATGGGCGTTGTAGTTTCCAATTTATTTATGAGTATTGTGCAGGAAATTAAAATGAAGCACGAGGTTGACCGTCTTTCGGTAATAAAAGAGTCAAGGGTTTTGGCTCTTCGTGACGGCAATTGGGGCGAAATTTCCGATGCCGAAATTGTTGTAGGTGATGTGCTTAAAATAAAAACCGGTGACAGCCTGAGTGTTGATGCGGTTTTGCTTGAAACAGACGGAATTGAACTTGACGAATCTACAATAAGCGGAGAATCGGAACCTGTTTTAAAACAAAACGGCAACGAGGTTTTTTCGGGCAGTTGCGTTTTGTCGGGCACAGCAATAATAGAGGTTTTGCGTGTTGGAAGTATGAGCCTGGGCGGCAAAATTGCTAAGCAGGCAAAAGAGCATCGTCGGGTATATTCACCGCTCACACGCGCTATTGAAAAAATTATAAAAATAATGTCATTTGTTATTATGCCGCTTACCGCACTTTTGTTTTGCTCGCAGTATTTTGTGCAAAAAAACGGTTTTGACCAATCGGTTGTTTCAACAGCAGGTGCGGTAATTGGCATGATTCCCAGCGGTCTTGTTTTGCTCACCACTGTAACAATGGCGCTGGGCGTTTTGCGAAGTGCGTACCACGGTGCGTTTATCAGCCAACAAAAAGCCGTTGAAACCCTGGCGCGTATTGACACTCTTTGCATCGACAAAACCGGCACAATAACAGGCGGGAATTTGCAGCTTACAAAAATTGTTTCAGTCAGCGGTGATGAAAAAAAGGCAGAAAAGCTGCTGTACTCAATAATCTGTTCTTTTGAAGAAAAAAACGCTACGGCAACTGCTGCGGAAAAATATTTTAAAAATATGAATTTTAACGAAACGCCGTTTAATGCAGTAGAAAAAATTGCATTTTCCTCGGGGCGAAAATACAGCGCCGTAAAATTTGAAAACGAGGGCTTTTTTGCCTTTGGAGCACCGGAATTTTTGGTAAAACCGGACAAAACCTTTGAAAGTGTTTCAAAAGAGGGCGGGCGTATTCTTGCGATTGTAAAATACGAAAACGGTGTTATAGACAAGGAAACCGGCACAGCTGTTGCTTATGTAAAATTTGAGGATGATATTCGTGAGGGAGCTGCCGAAATTTTAAAAAGCTTTAGAGAAAACGGCGTTGACATTAAAATAATTTCGGGCGACAGCATAACATCCATAACCGATATTGCATCAAGAGTTGGCTTTTCAAAAACCGCAAAAGCCGTTGACATGAGCCTGCTTAAAGATAAATCCGATGACGAAGTTGAAAAAGTAATTGAAGGTGCAGAAATTTTTGGACGGTGCGATCCTCAGCAAAAACGTCAGCTTGTACGTATTTTCCAGGAAAACGGCAGAATTGTTGCCATGACAGGCGACGGCGTTAACGATGTGCCGGCAATGCGTAAGGCGCATTGTGCTGTTGCGATGTCAACAGGTGCCGATGCGGCAAAAGGCGTTGCCGACGTAGTTTTGAAAGAATCCTTTGACCCTATGACCCAGGTTATTATGGAGGGCAGACGTGTTATAAACAACATGAGCAGAGTTTCGGCGTTATATCTTGTAAAAACAATGTTTTCACTGCTTTTGTCACTGTATTTTCTGGCAGTAGGAGCGGAATATCCGCTTTTGCCCATACATTTAACGCTCATTGGCGGAATTTTTACAGGTATGCCGTCGTTTTTCATGGCGATGGAAAAAAACCTTTCAAAAATAAAAAAAGATTTTGCACTAAGCGTTATTATGGGAGCTGTTCCCGGTGCGGTGGGAATATCCTGCTCGCTGGCAATTATGCACATTTTGCAGACAAAAGGTATTGTATCGGCAGCGGATTTTTCTGCACTGTGCGTGTGGATAACAGGCGCAGTATCAGGCATGGTGCTGTTTGGGCTTGCGTATCCGTTTAATGCGTACCGAGGCACGCTCATATCAATAATGACGGTGCTGTTTATTTTAGCGATGCTTATTTTATCGCCGTTTATGGAGATTGCATATCTGTCACAACAGGGAATTTTTATTTTGCTGGCAGTAGCTGTTATAAATGCAGGCTTTGTTTTTTCTGCTACAAAGGTGAAAAATTATCTTGTCAAACGGCAAAGCTGTAAAAAATAAAAATCCACCACGCATACTTATGCTGTAAAAACCGCAGAATTTGGAGCGTTATTCCCTATTTCTGCGGTTTTTTGATTGCCTGTAAATTATAATAAAAAAAATTAAAGAAATTTCAAATAAATATAGACAAACAGAAAAAATAATGGTATAATATATATAAGTATAAAAAAATAAACGGAGGACAAATCAATGAAAAAATTTTGTTTATATCTTCTTATTGCGATTTTGAGCATAGGGTTTACCTGCGGCGTAAGTGCGGCAGATGAAATTTCGGTGCTTGTTAGTGGCGAAAAGCTTGAGTTTGACGTACCGCCGGTTATTGTTAATGACCGTACAATGGTTCCCATGCGTGCGATTTTTGAAGCTCTCGGTGCAACTGTTACATGGGATGGCGAAAACCGCCGTGTTGAGGCAATTTTTGACGACGGTGCACATATTCTTTTAACAATTGATTCTGTTTTAGCTTATAAAAACAGCGAAGAAATTACTCTTGATGCGGCACCCTTTATCGAAAACGGCAGAACTATGGTTCCGGTTAGATTTATCGGCGAATCAAGCGGTGCATTTGTGGGTTGGATAGCAGAATCAAAAACGGTTAAAATAACACCTAGTTGGAAATATGTTGACTTTATTCCATTTGGTGAATTTTTAACAATTCCGTCACCTGTTGGAGTGAGCGAAGATTTTGACGTTTTAAGCTATAAAAACGAAGGCGGCACAGCTGTTGCTGTGTTTGACATAACAAACATCTGTGACGAAGAAATTGTAAAATACAGAGAAAGCCTGATAAAATATGAATTTGCAGGCGACACAAACGACCTTATGGCAGACAGAGTTGTGTTTACAAAAGACGCTGTTAAGCTGACAACAGATTTGAGCCGCTCGGCAAAAACATTTACTGTTACAATAGGCAAGTAAAACTTAAAGAAAGAGGGTATTAAAATGGCAGATGCAGGAAACATTAAAATTTCAGAAGACGTTATAAGCGTTTTGGCAGATAAAGCAATACAGGATATTGAAGGTGTAGAATCGCTGGTGGGCAGACTTTCTGACAGCATAGCGGTTGTGTTTGGCAAAAAATCCGGTGCGGCAGGCATAGATGCGGACACTAAAGACGGCAAAACCGTGGTGTCGGTACATCTTGCAATCAAATACGGTTTCCGTATTCCGGAGGTTGCGTGGAAAGTTCAGGAAGCGGTTAAAAGTACGGTTGAAACAATGACCGGTCTTGAAGTAACAAAAGTAAATGTTTTTGTAGACGATGTTAAGTTTACCGAAAACACCGGCTTTTATAACAACGGAAATGACTAATCCTCACAGGATTTAAATTGCTCTTTGTAAAATTTTGAATAATTTTTAAGGTTACAACCAAAAGAGCAGCTCAAAGTTTTTGAGACTGCTCTTTTTTTAAGAAAGGCTGCATAAATATGGCTTATATTAATGAAGAAAACGGCGAAATTTTAGTGTTTAACAGACACACAGCAAGAGACCTGGCGTTTAAATACATTTTTCAGTGGAATGTAAACGGCAGGGACGTTGCCGAGTTTGCCGCAGAAACCGAAGCACTGACCTTTACGCCTGACGATAAGGGGTACATAACAGAAGTCGTAAACGGCGTGGTTAATAATATTGAAGAAATTGACGCAACTATCGAACAGCTTTCGGAAAAATGGCGTAAAAACCGTATTTCTGCTGTTTGTATGGCAATTATGCGTATTGCGGTTTACGAAATAAAATATATGGAAGAAATCCCGAAAAGTGTTTCAATAAACGAGGCGGTTGAAATTGCAAAAACTTACGATTCACCCTCCGCTTCGGGCTTTGTTAACGGTATTTTAGGTAAACTGTAATGGTTTGATGTTGGTACAGACCACCGGCTCTCCCTATGGGAGAGCTGTCACGAAGTGACTGAGAGGGCGAAAAACCTTCTCCGTCAAAACCGCAGGTTTTGACGGAGGGAGAGAAGATGTATAATGTTTGAGGTTTGTATATTCTTTCCCTCAGTTTCACTGACGTTCGACAGCTTTCAGCCCAGGGCGCAAGTAAAACTTGCTCCCCGCTTTGGCTAAAAATATGCCACCGGCATATTTTCTTAACGCGTCGCGCCCTCGTCAGAGGGAGCCGAGAGACAGTACAAACCAAAGCCCTCCTTGTGTAAAGGAGGGTGGCGTGCAGTAGCACGTCGGGTGGATTGTTCGTAAAACCTCAAGGATTTTAAAATGTTTTTGTTTATATAAAACAATCCCTCCGTTTCGTTTACGCCGCGACAGCTTACTGTGGTTCGCCCTACGCACAGCTCTGACTCCCGTGCAAGCTTTGCCCCTTTAGGCAAGGGAGGCGTTGGGCGGGTACAACATCAAAATTTGCACAACCCCATCATATTACCCCACAAATTTCAAATTTCCGGTGATAAAAATGTTTTTAGGAATTGACACAAGCTGTTACACAACCTCGGTTGCGGCAGTTAAAGACGGCAAAATTATATCCGACAGCCGCATTATGCTTGAAGTGGCAGAGGGCAAATGCGGACTTCGCCAGAGCGACGGCGTGTTTTTGCACGTCCGCAATTTTCCGCAGGTTTTAGAAAAGGCAAACCTCGCTTTTGACGGGCTTAAAGCCGTTTCGGTCAGCGGATATCCACGCCGTGTTGACGGCTCGTATATGCCGGTGTTTACCGCCGGGCTCAGTTTTGCAAAAACAATTGCTGCCGCCACAGGAGCAAAGCTGTTTTTGCAGTCGCATCAGGAAAATCACATTTCCGCCGCTGTAAACACAACCGGTTTTTGTGACGAAGTCCCATTTATTGCGGTGCATATTTCCGGCGGCACAACAGAGCTTCTTTTGTGCAAAAAAGACGATGCCGGCTATGAAACAGAAATTGTGGGCAAAACTTTGGATGTGTCCGCAGGTCAGCTTATTGACCGAATTGGCGTTATGGGCGGCGAAGCATTTCCTGCCGGAAAACACATGGACGATTTTGCAAAAAAAGGCGACATTAAATTGCCTGTTTCCGTAAAAGGTGCGGACATTAATTTTTCGGGTGCGGAAACTGCGGCAAAACGCATGATTACAGACGAAAACAAGGCGGCGGTTTATTATGCCGTGTTTGAATGCGTGGCAAAATCACTTTGCAAATCAATAGAAAACGCCCTTTTGGCAACCGGCGCAAAAACCGTGCTGATGGTGGGCGGTGTATCCTCAAACAGTGTGATACGCACACTTTTAGAAGATAAATTTCAAGAAAACTTGCAGTTTTGTCCGCCGCAGTATTCAACGGACGGAGCTGTGGGAAACGCTTTTTTAGCAGAAAAAAGGTGGAATTTCGGTGAAGGATGTTGAAAAATACGCTTTCAGCGTAACCGGAATAAATAAATATTTAAAAACTCTTATAGAAACCGATGACGTTTTAAAATCCGTGTGGGTCAAAGGCGAAATTTCAAATTTCAAGGCACACAGCTCTGGGCATTTTTATTTCAGCTTAAAGGACGTTGGCGGCAACATTTCTGCCGTTATGTTCAGAAGCAGTGCGTCTAAACTTAAATTTATGCCCAAAAACGGGATGCAGGTGCTTGTCAGCGGTGCAATCCGTGTTTACGAGCCTGCCGGGACGTATCAGATTTATGTTACCACAATGCAGCAGACCGGCACAGGTGACCTGCACGCCGAGTTTGAACGGCTTAAACAAAAGCTGTTTGACGAGGGGCTGTTTGATGCCGACCGCAAAAAACCCATACCCAGGTTTCCCGAAAAAATCGGTATTGTCACCTCACCTACCGGGGCGGCAATCCGTGATATGCTTAATATTTTAGGCAGACGGTTTAAATACGCCGAGGTTTATATTTTTCCTACCCTTGTTCAGGGCGAGGGCGCGGCAGAAAACATTGCCCGGGGCATCCGATATTTTGATGAAATGACCGACGTTGACGTGATAATAACAGGGCGTGGCGGCGGTTCCATTGAGGATTTGTGGGCGTTTAACGACGAAAACCTGGCTCGCACCGTTGCGGCTTGTGAAAAGCCGGTAATTTCAGCGGTGGGGCATGAAATAGATTTTTCTCTTTGCGATTTTGTTGCCGATTTGCGTGCGGCAACCCCGTCAGAAGCGGCAGAGAGAGCTGTTCCCGACAGCGAGGAATGGAAAAGCCGTTTTGACAATGCGGCAAAAATGCTTCGTGACGGACTTAAAAAAACTGTTGAAGCAAAACGTGCGGAAATGGAAAAATACAGCATTTTTGCCGCAAAAGACGCGGTTTTGCGTAGTCTTGACGATTCGCGACAGACAACGGATTTAATGAGCAGTCAGCTTGAAGCTGCGTATAAACTTCTTTGTGAGCGAAAACGAGGCGAGCTTGCGAAAAATACGGCACTTCTTGAGGCATACAGTCCGTTGAAGGTGCTGTCCAGAGGGTATTCCATAACTTTTGGAAAAAACGGGACGGTGCTTAAAAATTCCAAAGACATAAAAATAGGCGACAATGTGACGGTTAAACTTGAAAAAGGTGAAATCGGCGCAAAAGTTGAAACCATAAACTGATGAGGTGGTAAAAATGGCAGAAAAAAAGACATTTGAATCACAAACAGCACAGCTTGCGGAGATTGTAAACACTTTGCAAAGCGGCGAAGCCTCACTGGACGAGGCGATGAAACTTTTTGAAAAAGGCGTGAAACTTGCGGCAGAGTGCAATAAAATGCTTGACACCGCAGAAAAAAAGGTTAATCTTATTTTGGAAGAAACCGGGGAAATTGTTCCGTTTGAAGAAAGCGAAGAATAACACGGCAGACAAAAATTTGTATAATCGGGCACAAACCAAAGCCTTCTCCACCAAGGAGAAGCCTCTGGGCGGTACAAACTCAAAAAAAGCACAACTCCGTAGGGAACGGTTCGTAACCGTTCCGATTACAATCCCTCCACCAAACTTTGTTTGGTCCCCGTCTCGCTGCGGCTTGGTCACGCACGGCTCTGACAGTTCCCCGAACTGTCATTCACTACCGTGCAAGCTTTGCCCCTTTAGGCAAGGGAGGCGTTGGACGGTACAAACCAAAGCCTTCCCCCTGGTGGAGAAGGTGTCAACCAAAGGTTGACGGATGAGGGGATTTTGCGATAGCAAAATAATGATAAATTAAAAAATTTTGTATAATCCGTAGGGAACGGCTTAAAACCGTTCCGAAAAATGCGAAACACAAACCTAATACTTTGACAATAACTATCAGGGACGGTCAGACTAAATGAAAGATTTTAAATCAGCTTTAAAAATACAGGCAGACAAAATTGAAAAAGCGGCAGATACGCTTTTGCCCGAAAAAGACGGGTATCAGAAAAAAATTTACGAAGCCATGCGATACAGCCTGCTTGGCGGCGGAAAACGTGTGCGTGGTGTGCTTGTGCTGGAATGTTGCCGCATAGCCTGCGGTGATGAAACCCCGGCTGTGCCTTTTGCGGTTGCTCTTGAAATGGTGCATGCATATTCCCTTATTCACGACGATTTACCGGCGATGGATAACGACGATTTGCGCCGTGGCAAACCCACAAACCACAAGGTTTACGGCGAGGCGACGGCTATTTTGGCAGGTGACGGACTGCTTGGCTGTGCTTTTGAGACGGTGCTTTTTAACACCGATGGCAAAAATGTTCAAAATGCATGGAATGCCCTGAAAATACTGGCAAAAGGGCTCGGACCCGATGGAATGCTTGGCGGTCAGGTTATTGATATGGGTGCCGAGGGCAGAAAAATAAGCGAAGATGAACTTTACGCACTGCACAGCAAAAAGACAGGTGCGCTGATAAAAGCTGCGTGTGTCGGCGGTGGTGCGATGGGCGGCGGCGATGAAAAGCTGCTTGAAAAACTTGGAAAATACGCAGACTGTATCGGTCTTGCGTTCCAGATAAAAGACGATATACTTGACGTTGAGGGTGATGCGGCTGTTTTGGGCAAAAACACCGGTATGGATAAGGATAGGGAAAAAACCACCTTTGTGACCCTTTACGGAATAGAAAGCTCCAAAGAAAAAATGCAGGCTCTCACAGCAGAAGCAGTTGAAACCGCGCAGGAAATCGGCAGCGATTTTCTGGAGGACATGGCACAGTATCTGCTGGGCAGAGAGAATTAATGGGAACGTGCAACACGTAGGGAACGGTCCGTGACCGTTCCGCAAAGATTGCACAACCCCGTAGGGCGTGTCGACCCGGCACGCCAAACAAAGATGAATTGACAACTTTGTTGTCATGAATTGGCTTTGCCATGAATTGTTGCTTACGCAACATGAATTGAATTTTAAAAAATTCATTGAAAACCTGTAGGGGTCGGCGTCCCCGACGACCCGAAACCGCACAACCCCGTAGGGAACGGCTTAAAACCGTTCCGTGTAGGGCAGCACAAACCCCACCATACAATCACAAAAAACCGAAAAGAGGCAAAAAAATGAAAGCGGAAATTCTTGCAGTCGGCACAGAGCTGCTTTTAGGTCAGATTGCAAATACAAACGCACAGTTTATTTCACAAAAACTGCCTATGTGCGGTATTGACGTCATCAGCCACCGTGTTGTGGGTGACAATCCGCAAAGGCTGAAAACCGCTTTGCAAGCGGCTTTCGAGGCGGTCGACATTGTGATTTTAACCGGCGGACTGGGTCCGACCTATGACGACCTCACAAAAGAAACCGTTGCGGCTCATTTTGGGAAAAAGCTTGTTCGTGACGAAAAAAGCCTTTTAAAAATTGAAAGTTATTTTGAAAAAACCGGTCGCAAAATGACCGATAACAATAAAAAACAGGCGGATATGCCCGAAGGATGCATAATTCTTGACAATCCAAACGGCACGGCACCGGGCTGTATTATTGAAGAGGGCGGCAAAATTGCCGTGATGCTTCCCGGTCCGCCCCGTGAAATGCAACCCATGTTTGAAAACCTGGTTATTCCCTATTTTAAATCAAAAACCGGCGGTGCGATTGTGTCTCAGTCGCTGAAAATATGCGGTGTTACCGGCATGGGTGAATCGAAGGTTGAATCCCTTTTGGGCGAGGAGCTGACCTTGTGCCCCAATCCGACGGTGGCGACCTATGCCAAGCCGGGTGAGGTTGAGGTGCGTGTTACTGCAAAAGGTGACAGCGAGCAGGAGGCAAAAAACCTGCTTAAACCTACTGTTGACCGCATAAAATTACAGTTTGCCGATTATATTTTCGGATACGGTGACGATACAATTGAAGAGGTTGTTGTAAAACAGCTTATAGAGAAAAACATCACGGTTTCAACCTGCGAATCCTGCACAGGAGGGCTTGTTGCCTCGGCAATCACAGATATTCCGGGCAGTTCAGCGATTTTTGGCAGTGGATTTGTAACCTACGCAAACGAGGCAAAAATGAATCTTGTGGGCGTTAAAAAAGAAACTCTGGATGCTTTTGGTGCAGTAAGCGAGCAGACCGCAAGAGAAATGGCACGTGGTGCACGTGAAAAAGCCGGCAGCGATATTGCCGTGAGTGCAACGGGCATTGCAGGTCCCGGCGGGGGCACAGCCGATAAACCGGTTGGTCTGGTTTATATTGCGATTGCCGACAAAAACGGCGAAACCGTCAAAAGGCTTAATCTGACCGGCAACCGTGACAGAATCCGCACCATGACACGGAAAAACATTTTCTGGTTAATTTTTGAAAACATTCAACATAAAAACTTGAGATCAGGAGGAATTTAAAATGGCAAAAGATGAAAAAAGAAAACTTTCGCCCGGGCAAGTTGATGCTGACAGCAAGCAGGAAGCATTGTCGGCGATGTTTGTTCAGCTTGAAAAGCAGTTCGGCAAAGGCACAGTTATGCGCATGGGCGAACGTGGCGTTACAAATGTAGAGGTTATTTCAACAGGTTCAATAGGTCTTGATGCGGCACTTGGCGTGGGCGGATTTCCCCGTGGCAGAATTGTTGAGGTTTACGGCCCGGAATCTTCCGGTAAAACCACAATTGCGTTGCACGTGCTTGCTCAGGCACAGAAAAACGGCGGCGAGGTTGCGTTTATTGACGCAGAGCACGCTCTTGACCCTGATTATGCAAGAAATCTTGGTGTTGACACCGACAAACTGATTCTGTCCCAGCCTGACAATGGCGAGCAGGCACTTGAAATTACAGAAATTCTGGCACGAAGCGGTGCAATTGATGTTATTGTTGTTGACTCGGTTGCGGCACTTGTTCCCAGAAACGAAATCGAGGGCGAAATGGGCGATTCATTTATCGGTCTTCAGGCGAGACTTATGTCTCAGGCACTTCGTAAGCTGACAGGCGTTGTAAGCAAAACAAAAACCATTGTTATATTTATCAACCAGCTTCGTGAAAAAGTTGGCGTTATGTTTGGTAATCCTGAAGTTACAACAGGCGGTCATGCGCTGAAATTCTATGCTTCGGTGCGAGTTGACATCCGCCGTGGCGAGCCGATTAAAAACGGCACAGAAATCTTAGGCAACCGCACAAGAGCCAAAATTGTTAAAAACAAAATGGCACCGCCTTTTAAATCAACAGAGTTTGATATTATGTACGGTGAGGGCATTTCCCGTGCAGGCGAAGTGCTTGATTATGCGGTTAATTATGATATTATACACAAAAGCGGTGCGTGGTTCTCATACGAGGATGCACGAATCGGTCAGGGCAGAGACAATGCAAAGCAGTTTTTGCTTGACAATCCTGAAATTATGGAAACAATTGAAACACAGGTTCGCACAAAGCTGGGTCTTATTAAAACCGATGACGATGGATTTATTGACGACGACGGCATGGGCGATGTGAGAATTTCCTTAGGAAAAGACGAATAATTTACTTAAAACAAAGGCGGCAATGGCACAATGCAGATAACAAGTCTTGAATTTTTGGGCAAAAACACCTTTAAGGTTGAAATTGAAGGCGTTGTTTTGAAAATTGACGATGAAACGGTTTACAGAGAAAAACTGAAAACCGGTGACGAGGTTTCGCCCGAAAAATTTGAAAAACTGGTTGAAATTTCAGAATATGCGGCGGCAAAAAAATATCTGGCGGCGGCGCTTTCCCGAAGCGGGCAGAGCACCAAAGAGGCAGATTTAAAGCTGATGCGCAAAGGATTTTCAAAGAAGACAAGGGAAAAAACAATTGAGTTTTTTGAAAAAAACGGATACCTTGACGATGAGCTTTTTGCAAAAAGCTATGTGCGTTATGCCACAGAGGTTAAACGCCAGGGCAGAATAAAAATCAAAAGCGATTTGATTAAAAAAGGCGTTTCAAGTGAGATTATCGAGCTTGTGCTTGAGGGTGTTGACGATTCGTCTGCACTTGCGGCGGCGGCTGAAAAAGAGCTGGCGAAAACCTCAATGCGTGACAGAAAAACCCTTGAAAAAATCAAGCGCCGTCTTTATGCAAAGGGTTACAGTATTTATGATATAAACGATTATTTTTACGCTCTCGGAGGCGAAGATGAAATATAAAGTCGGGTTTGTGTCGCTGGGATGTCCGAAAAATCTTACCGATACAGAAACAATGATTGGTCTTTTGAAAAATGAATATGAAATAGAAACAAATCCCGAAAATGCCGATATAATAATAGTGAACACCTGCGGATTTATTGAAAGTGCAAAGCAGGAGTCAATTGACACGATTATCGAGATGGGGCAGTTTAAAGAAACCGGAAACCTTAAAAAACTTATTGTTACCGGCTGTCTTGCCCAGCGGTACAGCGATGAAATTTTGGAGCAGCTGCCCGAAGTGGATGCCGTTGCAGGCACAGCGAGCTTTATTGATATAAAATCTGTGC
Organism: Clostridia bacterium; assembly: GCA_045580815.1. Taxonomy (GTDB): domain Bacteria; phylum Bacillota; class Clostridia; order RUG12999; family RUG12999; genus JAZNOL01. The sequence goes on from JAZNOL010000003.1 coordinate 12,709, forward strand.
TTGACGAGGCGTTTCATGGGGAAAAGCGGATTTTCATGCGTGATATAAACGAGGCTGTGCCTGAAAATCTGCCCAGAGTGATTGCAACGCCGAAACACACGGCATACTTAAAAATTGCCGACGGCTGCAATAACAAATGCACCTACTGCGTTATTCCGCAAATCAGGGGAAAATACCGCAGCAGAAAAATTGAGGACATCGTATCCGAGGCAAAAAGCCTTGCAGAGGGCGGCGTGAGTGAGATTATCCTGATTGCACAGGATACAACTTATTACGGCGTGGATTTGTACAAAAAGAAAATGCTGGCAAAACTTCTAAACGAAGTTTCAAAAATCGAAAAGCTCCATTGGATTCGGGTGCATTATTGTTATCCGGAAATGATTGACGATGAGCTGATTGAGGTTTTTGCCAAAAATAAGAAAATTTGCCCGTATATTGATATTCCTTTTCAGCACGCATCAGATTCAGTGCTTAAAAACATGGCACGGCGAAGCAGTTTTGAAAAAAACTGCCGGCTGATAGAAGCCTTGCGTGAAAAAGTTGAAAATATTTATATAAGAAGCTCGTTTATTGTGGGATTCCCCGGCGAAACCGAAGAAGATTTTGAGGTTTTGAAAGAATTTATAAAATTTGCACGGCTTGACAGACTTGGCGTGTTTACGTATTCGCCCGAAGAAGGCACGGTTGCCGCCGCAATGGACGGACAGATAGACGAGGTGGTCAAAGAGCACCGCCGTGATGAAATAATGAAGATTCAGAAGCAGATTTCTAAAGAAAAATGCGCTGAAAAAATCGGCACGGTTATTGAGGTTTTGTGCGAGGGTGCTTGCGGCAAAAGTCTTTATGCCGGCAGAAGCCGTGGCGATTCGCCTGAGATTGACGGCACGGTTGTGATAAAAAGCCAAACGCCGCTGAATCCCGGCGATTTTGTGAAAGTTAAAATTAAAAAGGCGTATAACTACGATTTGGAGGGTGATTTTGTTGAATTTGCCAAATAAACTTACAATAGCCAGAGTTGTGATGATTCCGGTGTTTATAGCATTTGCGCTTGTCGGAGGCTTCTGGTGGGACATTGCGGCGCTTGCAACCTTTATAATTGCATCGCTGACAGATTTGATTGACGGCAAAATTGCCCGGAAATACAACATGGTTACTGATTTTGGAAAATTTATGGACCCGCTGGCAGATAAACTGCTGGTGACAGCGGCACTTTGCGTGCTTGTGCATAAAGCCGAAATTTCGGTATGGTTTTTGTTTATAATTACTTTGCGAGAGTTTGTTGTAACAGGGCTTCGCCTTGTTGCGGCAGGCGGTGGCACGGTTATTGCGGCAAGCATGTGGGGTAAAGCAAAAACAATGCTTCAGCTGATTGTGATTTCGGTGTCGCTTGCACCTATTGAATTTATTCATCAACCGCTTATATTCTCAAAAAGCCTTGTGTATTGGGGAATGTGGGCAGTTGCGATTATTACGGTTGTTTCCGGCGTGGACTACGTTGCGAAAAACAAAAAGGTATTTGCAGACGTGAAATAATTTTGGATTTCATAAAACGGATGGAACAAACCCCAAAACGCACAAACCCGTAGAAAGCGGTTCGTAACCGTTCCGTATAAGAGGGTACAAACCCAAAAAACGAACAATCCCGTAGAAAGCGGTCCGTGACCGTTTCGATTATCAACACACACCCGACCACCCGACACGGAGGAATATCATATGAAATTTGACGGCTGGCTTTTCATGACCGACATGGACGGCACAATTTTAAACGAAAACAGCGAAATCAGCGACGAAAACGCCGAGGCGATTGACTATTTTGTCAAAAACGGTGGCAGGTTTACCATTGCCAGCGGCCGAGACCACAGCGACCTTGCAACCTTTTTCGGCAAAATAAGGCTTTCTGCACCGGCGGTGTGCATGAACGGCTCCGAGATTTATGACTACAACTTAAAAAAGGCGGTTTTTGCCCTTGAATTGCCATCTTCCGTTGATGAGGTTCTGGCAGATATTTACAGAGATATTCCCCATATGTCAATCGAAATTTACAAGGGCTTGGATGCCTTTGTGTGCCGAAAAAATAAGGGAACCGGACAACACCTTAAAATGGTTGACTGTGTTTTAAATTACATTGATGATTATAGATGTGTCCCGAAACCCTGGACAAAAGTGGCGTTCTGGGATGATGAGGAAAAGATAACAGAGCTTGTAAAATATGTTGAAAAAATTCCGGAAGAAAAAATGGAGGCATTAAGTTTTTTGCAGGTAAATAACTGGTCCTGTGAGATTTTAAACAAAAATTCCGATAAAGGCTACGGTCTTTTGAAGCTCAGAGAAATAATCGGCGGCGATATAAAAATTGCGGCAATCGGCGATTATGAAAACGATATACTGATGATTAAAAACGCAGATATCGGGTTTGCACCTTCAAATGCCTGTGACAAAGCCAAAGCGGCGGCGGATTTTGTTTTAGAGCAAAGCTGTAACGAAAGTGCTGTTGCGGCGGCGATTAAAAAATTGGACAGTATGTTTTAATTTAAGATTTCATCAGATATATTTCTCCCCAAAGACGGTACAAACCAAAGCCTTCCCCCTTGTGGGCACGAAGCTCGCACGGTCGTAGGGGCGACCCTGTGTGGTCGCCCGTTTAAGAGCCATGCGAGACCGAGACATAGCGAGACAGGTGGGTTGCGAAACAACTCGGATGAGGTGGAAACGAAATTAAATAAAAGCTGTTTTGTAAACGGCTGTATAATTATTAATAAAGGAGCAGATTTATGGAAAAACTCCGAAAAGCGGCAGGATATATCGGTACGCGGCTTGAAAAAAACCCTGAAACAGCGGTTGTGCTTGGGTCGGGACTTGGCGGATTTACGGCTTTGATTAAAGATAAAAAAGAAATTGCTTATGCGGAAATTCCCCATTTTCCAACTACTTCGGTCAAAGGTCACGCCGGGCGGCTTATCTGCGGCAGTATAGACGGCAAGGACGTGCTGTGTCTGTCGGGCAGAGTGCATTTTTACGAAGGATTTTCCATGAGTGAGGTTGCTTTTTATGTGGGCGTTTTAAAGCTGATAGGAGTTAAAAATCTGGTTGTTACAAATGCGGCAGGAGCCGTAAACAAAGAGCTTTCGCCCGGTGATTTGATGGTTGTGACTGACCACATAAAGCTGTGTGCCGATTCGCCTATAAGAGGCGATGGCAAAAGCGAGCTTGGCGAAAGGTTTGTTGACCTGACAAACTGTTATGACAAAAATTTAATTGAAATTGCAAAAACTGCCGCGGCAAACTGCGGCATTGATATAAAAACCGGGGTTTATGCGTTTATGAGCGGCCCCAATTATGAAACACCCGCAGAAATCAAAATGCTGTCGTATCTTGGTGCTGATGCAGTCGGGATGTCGACTGTTCCCGAAGCAATTATGGCGGCAAAATGCGGAATAAAAACCCTTGCTGTTTCCTGTATTACAAACATGGCGGCAGGGATTGCCAAAGAAAAGCTTTCTCACGAAGAAGTTTTCAATACGGCAGACAAAAATGGTAAAAAAATGGAAATGTTGTTAAAAAATGTTATTTATAAAATATAAACAAAGGGAGATTTTTCTATGGGAAAAATGATAAATACCATCCGAGCAATTAAAGAGCGTGACCCGGCGGCAAGAAACGCTTTTGAAATTTTTTTCCTGTATCCGGGATTTCAGGCTGTTATGTGGCATGGACTGTCACATAAATTATATGAATGGAAGTTATATCTTCTTGCACGAGCTGTTTCTCATTTTGCCAGATCGTGTACCGGTGTAGAAATTCATCCCGGTGCAAAAATAGGCGACCGTGTGTTTATTGACCATGGTATGGGCGTTGTTATAGGCGAAACTGCAGAAATTGGTGACGGCTGCACAATATATCAGAATGTAACCCTCGGCGGTACGGGTAAAGATGTGGGCAAACGTCATCCTACGCTTGGCAAAAATGTTATGGTGGGAAGTGGTGCTAAAATTCTGGGACCGTTTACCGTTGGTGACAATGCAAAAATTGCGGCAAACTCGGTGGTGCTTTCCGAAGTTCCGCCCAACGCAACCTGCGTGGGCGCTCCGGCAAGAATTGTTCGACTTAACGGCGAAAAGGTTAAACCACCTTGCGAAGATCTTGACCAGATTCATATTCCCGACCCGGTATCTATGGAGCTGTGCCGCATGAATATAACAATAGAGCGACTGACAAAAACAGTTGAGCAGTTGCAGGCAAAAATAAAGGAGGAACCCGAAAATGAAACTGTATAACAGCATGACAAACAAAAAAGAAGAATTTGTACCTATCGAGCCCGGAAAGGTAATGATGTATTCCTGTGGACCGACAGTTTACAATTTTTTCCATATTGGTAACGCACGTCCGTTTATAATTTTTGATACACTTCGCAATTATTTTGAATACCGTGGATACAAGGTGAAATTTGTACAGAATTTTACCGATATTGACGACAAAATGATTAATAAAGCAAATGATTTGGGTATTACTGTAAAGCAGCTTGCGGAGGAATTTATAGGCGAGTATTTTAAAGATGCTTCGGCACTGGGAATTAAAAAGGCTACAATTCATCCTTGTGCAACAGATAATATTGATGCTATTATTACTATGGTTAAAAAGCTTGAAGACGAGGGCTTTGCCTATAACGTTGACGGTGATGTATATTTTTCGACAAAAAAATTCAGAGAATACGGCAAACTGTCACATCAGCCGCTGGAAGACCTTGAAGCCGGTGCGCGTATAGACGTTGACGACAAAAAACGTGACCCTATGGATTTTGCTGTCTGGAAAAAGAAAAAAGAGGGCGAGCCTGCATGGGAAAGTCCCTGGGGAGAAGGCCGTCCGGGCTGGCATATTGAGTGCTCAGCGATGGCTAACAAATATCTTGCACCTACAATTGATATTCACAGCGGCGGAAAAGACCTGATTTTCCCTCATCATGAGAACGAAATTGCTCAGAGTGAGTGTGCAAACGGCGTTCCTTTTGCAAGATACTGGCTCCATAACGGATATATCAACATAGACGGCGAAAAAATGAGCAAATCAAAGGGAAACTTCTTTACTGTACGTGATATTGTCAAGGAATTTGACCCTGAGGTTGTAAGATTCTTCATGTTGTCGGCACATTACCGCAACCCGATTAACTTCTCAAAAGACCTGATGGTGCAGTCGAAAAGTGCTCTTGACCGTATTTATACCTGCCTTGCTACTCTTAAATTTAAAGAAGAAAAAGCGGAGACAGAAAAATTAAGCACAGAGGAAACAGCACTTTTAGAAAACCTGATGCAGTATAAAGATAAATTTATTGACGCAATGGACGATGACCTGAATACTGCGGCGGCAATCAGTGCGATTTTTGATATTGTTAAGGATATAAACAGCATTTCCGCTGAAATGTCGAAAGAATTTGCATCAAAATGTCAGGCACTTATTAAAGAGCTTGGTGCAGTTCTGGGACTGTTGCAGAAAGAACCCGCGCAGCAGGAACAGGAAATTCCCGAAGAAATACGTATTCTTGTTGAAAAACGAACACAGGCTAAAAAGGATAAGGACTTTGCCCTTGCAGACCAGATTCGTGATGAGCTTCTTGCAAAAGGCGTAACACTCAAGGATACACGCCAGGGCGTGCAGATTATAATGGAGTAAGAGGTGAGCCTTTTGCAGGATTATAAGCAATATGGGGCTTTGGCTCTGGCATATATGGGCGACAGTGTTTTTGAGATAATTGTACGAAAAAAGCTGATGGAAAAAGCCAATATGCCGGTAAATACTCTTCACAAAATGGCGAAAAAATATGTTTCTGCGGCGGGACAGAGTGAAATTTTCAAAAAAATTGAGCCGGTTTTAACAGAAGAAGAAATGGGAGTGTATAAAAGAGGAAGAAACTCAAAGCCTTACACAAAAGCAAAAAATGCAAGTGTCGAAGATTATAGCAGAGCAACAGGAGTGGAAGCTTTGTTTGGATATTTGTATTTAATGGAGAGGCTTGACAGACTGGACGAGCTTTCGCAATACATCTTTAGTGAAGATGAAGAATAACAAAATGTTTCACGTGAAACATTTTGAAATGTAAGGGTGTTTTTTGCAAATTCAAATTTGAGGTTAAGCGGATAGGCTTTTGTTAATATTAAAATTTGTTTGGCAACGCACAAGCGGATAATGTTTCACGTGAAACATTATCCGCTTGTTGCATTTCTTGGTGTTTAAAAATATACTTTTGTGTTTGCGTGTGAGAATATGTTTGGTGTTTGGTCGGGTGTGTAAAAAATTTTTGTTGCTTTTTTATGTTTTGGCGTGATAAGTGAGTAAATTTTAAAGAAAAATGCAAAAAAATTAACACGTTTTCCACAGGTTTAAAATAATGTCAGGTATGTTTTGAAAAAACTGAGAGCACGCATGAATTTTGAGTTTTTTAATGCAAAAATGAAACTATATTAAAAAGTTATGCACAGTTTTTCCACATTAATAATGTGGATTTTGCGGATGCCGTGGCGACAATAAAAAAGTTTAAAAATATTACAAAAACCACTTGACAAATGCCGCCGGTTGTGGTATAATAATCAAGTACGTTATATAGGGGTATAGCTCAGTTGGTAGAGCAGTGGTCTCCAAAACCACGTGCCCTGGGTTCAAGTCCTAGTGCCCCTGCCAGGAAAATAGCGGGTTTACAGCATTTTTAAGATGTTGCAAACCTGTTATTTTTTGTTTTGACTGATTTTTGACTAACATATTTATTGATTTTGTCTATGCTGTGTTGTTTTTGTTCTTGGTCTAAGTGCGTGTAAATTTTTAAGGTTATTGAAATATCCGAATGACCAAGTATAGCCTGGGTTGTTTTTATGTCAGTTTCTGCCTTATATAATATTGTGCAGAAGGTGTGTCTCAGTTGATGCATTCCAAATTTTTCGTTGGTGTTAAAATACGCATTAAACTCTTTCAGAAATTTAATCCATAATTTCCTTTGTGATGTGTTGGTATGCATTTCACCTAATGAATTTACAAATACCGGTTTGTCCTGTATTTCTTTTCCGTATAGACCGGTATATCGGATTTTGTATTTTAGTAGTTCGTCATACAGAACGTCAAGCAAAGGAATAGTTCGGTTGCTGTTTCTTGTTTTCGTTGAAGATATTACCGGACGATTGCTATGAAATACAACTGACTTATTAACGGTAATAATTTTTTTGTCAAAATCAATGTCTTTCCACGATAAAGCCAGTGCCTCTCCCCTTCTCATTCCTGTATATAACAAGGTAAGAGGAAAAATTCCGATATCGTTATTTCTGGAAAAATATGTAAGTTTTTCGGCTGTTTCGTCAGATATCGGCTGTTGCTGGTCGGATTGCTTTTTTGGTAATACCAGGCCGACGGTTGGGTCTTTAAAAACCAATTCGTTAATAATGGCGGCGGTGTACATCTGATGAAAAGTGTCTTTAACTTTTTTTATTGTACTCATGGAATAATCGCTCATATCATTAATAAGCTTTTGTATGGTAGATAATTTCACTTGATTCAGTTTATAATATCCGATTTTCGGTTTGATATGTACATCAATAATATTTTTATAACGGATTCTTGTGTTATAGGATAAGCTGCTTTTATATACCGTCATCCATTCGTCCGCCCAGTCACTTAACGTAATGTCTGCGTTTTGTGTTGGAATAAGACCTTTGTCCATCTGCGAAAGCAGTTCGCGTTCTCTCTTTTCTACCTCCCTTATGGTTTTACCATAGATTGTCTTCAGTTTTCTTGTGCCGTTTGGCTGATATCCGACAAAAGATAGATAAGCTTAATAATATTCACATAGTAAAAAGTTATATTTAACCATTGAATATCGTAGTTGGTAAATATGCATGACTGCTCCTATGATGAAAAACCGATATTATCTCTTATAACCATGAGATAAAGCAACGGATGAAAACAAAGAATATACTACAGTTTCAGATTATTATAATAGCAATAAAAAAAGATGTGCTGGCGATGAAATTAGTCAATCATAAAATTGCATTGAGTTGTATTGTTCGAGTTGTGAAATGGTTATTTATCGTATTTGAGTTCATAAACTTTAAACGAGCCATTATCTTGAAGTTTGACATAGGTGGTTGCAAGATTTGTGTTAGAATTGTCTCTCACTACATTACAACGAAACATTTTTTATTTTATAATCTGAAGTTACATAGCTGTTTGCCATGCGGTGCATTTTATTTTCTCCAAGATTAAAATAGTAAGATACTTCTTTAACTGTTAGCATAAATTTTTCCCATACGGGACATTTGTATTGTACATAAATCTCCTTTATTTTTCCGGAACAAGCATCTTATACTCTTCAAGGGTTTGTCTTGCGAGCACATCGCTCATTTCTATAAGTTCGTTTAATCGGTCTACTGTGACAATATCAGCGAATTTTCTCGTTGCCTCTGAAGAGTTGAGAAATTCAATGATATTGTACGGGTCAATAACGGATATGCCTTTTTTTATGAGACCTGTTATCGCAAGATACACGCAGGCATTTGTTTTTTCTGTAAAATGTCCGGGTAAAAGATGTTCTGAGTAGAATGCAAAATCCGGGTTGTGTATAAGTGTAGAAATTACCCTGCTTCGCTCTCTAAGCTACAGAGTTCTTCTAACTTCAATTTCTATGTTTCTCCCTTCGTGTTTCGATATTGTATTCGCAATGGTTGTTTACTCCGCATATGTAGAAACATGAGAAGAAGTTTTCGTTGGGTTCAAATCCGTCGGTGTTAATGATGGTTTCGATGCATTGTACTGCCCACTGTTTTGTTTCTTCGTATTTTTGTTTATCAAATGGCTCTTTTATAAACGTTTCCTTTCTGGATTAACTCCTTTGTTATTAGTTTAGGTTCTTCGTCAAATCATACCTCGTTCTCTTAATTAATTTTCTTGGGTAATATTGAAAAAGTGATTAAAAAAATAATAAAATTGTTGTTTTTGAAATTTTTCTTTTAGAATTTTTTGATGTTATAAAAAATAATTTACTGACGAAAATGTCTTGAATTTTTAATAACCCGTTTGTATTCTGTTTCCTTTTGATTGTTGCTATGGTATTTTTCTCACCATGTATATATTTGCGGTCTCCTTTCTTAATAATCGTGGCATTTGTTACGAATTTTTTCACAGCTCATGTCGTATGCTTAAACATCAGGTCCACCTTCGGGGTCCAAAGGTCCCTTGCCGGTCCTTTTAGTTTTGGAAAATTCTGTAATAAAATTTTTGTTTTTTTATCGAGCCGTTAACCTCCGTTTTCTTAGCATGATGTTCTGAAATTTTTTAAAAGCAAATTGCTTCTGTAATTCCATTATAACAAAGTGAAAAATTTTGTCAAGTCATTTTTCAAAAAAATTTTTTCGGAAATTTCAAAAATTCTCGACAAAGCATTGGGAGACAACGGTTTAGCCCCCAAAAAATTTTTTAAAAATTTTTTAAATTTTTTTTAAAACCTATGCATCTGAGTTCAAATCACAGCAATTTTTTCTTTGAATTTATATTTCCGGGCTGTGATTGCAAATATTTTGATATTAAAAAATAACACTTACTTTTAAAAGTAGGTGTTATAAGATAATGGAGTTATGTGACGTTGCATATTTTTTGATATTCGATAATATTATTCGTCGCATATTTTCCGGCGATATTCTGCCGGGGACATATCAAGGTATTTTTTGAAGGTATAAATAAAATGCTCTACAGAATTATATCCGCTGGCATATGCGGCTTCCTTTACTGAAATGTCTGATCCCGTTAAAAGGATGCAGGCATATTTCAGCCGTATGTTATTAAGATATGTGTGAAACGAGGCGTTGGTTGATTTTCTGAAAAGAGTGCCGAGATATTTCGGAGTAAGCGCAAGCATGGTGGCGGCTGATTCAATTGAAATATCGTTCCGGAAATTTGTAAGTATATATGCAATGGTTTTCTGTACAGGAGTGGGCAGTACTGCGGGGGATTCGGGTGAGCATTTTTTTATAATAAGCAAAATTATTTCTGTGATTACGTTGGCAGCAAATTCGCGGTGAAAAATAAAGTTATCCGTGTTGTTGCTGACGGATTTTATTTTTTTGTACAAATATTCAAGTTCATCTGCATTGAAACGACAATGCAGATTATTTGCCGTGATAATAAAATCGGAAATTTTATCAGGCAGTAGTTCTTTTGTAAATCTTATATTAAGTATTTTTATGTCCTCGTCAGCCTTAAAAGAATGTGAATCAAGATATGAAAGTATATACGCATCGCCATGCTTCAAGGTATAGTTATTTTCGTTCATACAATGTGTGGCACGACCATCTATTAATATTTCAAGCTCGAAATAATCATGCCAGTGATGAGGATAAGAAGTTTGTGCCAGTATAGACTTTTCTAATATTATAAAATGATTTTTTTCAATTATATCCCGTTCTTCCGGGGTTACTAAAAGACATGTGCTCATTTTAATCATCCTTTCCAAAATGCGAACTTTTCTTAATTATAACACGAATTTTATATATTTACAATACTTTAAAAATATTTTATAATAATTTATAGAAAACAAAGAAGAAACAGGTGATTTTATGCAATGGTTTATGGCGTATGCAGAAAACGAAAAATGCAGAAATACCGAGCTTTTGAGCATTGAAGAAATAAAAAAATCGGGATTTGATATTATTTCTGCTACTGTTCCGGGGAGTGCGGAGCAGGACTTGATGAAAGCCGGAATTTTGCCGGATTTGTACTATTCTGTTAATACACTTGATGCGAAAAAAACTGAAAATTTGCATTACTGGTATTTTACGGAATTTGAAACAGACAGCGCGGATATTTTCCTGCAGTTTGAAGGAATTGACACTATTGCGGATATTTATATTAACGGCAAAAAGGTGCAGGAAACGGATAATATGTTTATGTCGTGGGATGTATATGCGGATTATTGCATCGGCAGAAATGAGGTTGTTGTTCATATAAAGCCACCATGCATTGAAGCGAAAAAATATACATTGCCGGTTTCAAGCTATGCTGCGAAATATAATTATCAGTCGCTTTATGTAAGAAAAGCGGCACATATGTACGGTTGGGATATTATGCCGAGAATTGTATCGGCAGGAATATGGAAATCGGTAAAAATTATGCACGAGAAAAAGGATTGTATAAAAGAAGTTTATTTTGTTACAAACAAAATTGATTATGAAACAAAACAGGCAAAAATGGGCTTTTATATAAATGCCGATGTTTCGGGAGATTTTATAACCGATTACTCGGTAAAGGTTAGAGGAAACAGCAAAAACAGCAGCTTTGAGTTTGAAAGAGAACTGTGGCATAACAGCGACAGTATGCAGTTTACAATAGACGATGCTGAGCTTTGGTGGCCTAAAAATTACGGAGAGGCGCATCTGTATGATACAACTGTGGAGCTGTATTATAAAAAAAATCTGTGCGACACATACCGTCTTAACATCGGCGTAAGAACAGTAGAGCTTAAAATTTCGGAAATGGATGCGAAAAGTGGCGAATTTTGTTTTGAAATAAACGGCAGAAAAATATTTGTTCTCGGAACAAACTGGGTTCCGCTTGATGCTTTTCATTCAAATGATGCAAAGCGGCTTGACAAGGCACTTGATATGCTCGATGATATTGGTTGTAATGCTGTGCGCTGTTGGGGCGGAAATGTTTATGAATCTGACGAATTTTTCGATTTTTGTGACAAAAAGGGCATAATTGTATGGCAGGATTTTGCCATGGGCTGTGCTGTGTATCCTCAGGAAAACCGCTTTGCAGAAATGCTTGAAAAAGAAGCGGTTTATCAGATAAAAAGACTGAGAAATCATGCGTCGCTTGTGCTTTGGGCAGGAGATAACGAATGTGACATTGCTTATAGCTGGAACGGATTTGAAAGAGATCCGAATGTAAATATTCTGACACGAAATGTGCTCAAGCAGGCAGTAATAACACACGATTATTCACGTCCTTATCTTCCGAGTTCGCCGTATTTAAGTGAGCTTACCTATAAAAACAGTCTGCCCATGCCTGAAGACCATCTTTGGGGACCGAGAGATTATTTCAAGGGCGAGTTTTACAAAAATTCCGTTTGCCATTTTGCAAGCGAAACAGGATATCACGGGTTTAATTCCCCTGAATCTCTTAAAAAGTTTTTGGAAAATCCCGAAAAAATATTTGAAGAAAACGGAGCACCAACAGATGAATATCTTGTTCATGCGGCAAGTATGGAAACAGATGAAAATGCACCATACGGCTACAGAATACGGCTGGCATATACTCAGGTTGAGACTCTGTTCGGCAAAGCTGAGAAGAATTTTGATGATTTTGTAAAACAAAGTCAGATTTCGCAGGCAGAAGCAAAAAAATATTTTATAGAAAAATTCCGGATAGGCAAATGGTACAGAACCGGTATAATCTGGTGGAATCTTCTTGACGGCTGGCCTCAGGTATCAGATGCCGTTGTTGATTACTATTTCACAAAAAAGCTGGCATACAGCTATATAAAACGTTCGCAACAGCCGGTGTGCCTGATGTTTGATGAGCCTGAAAACAATATGATAGAGCTTGTGGGTGTAAACGATTTGCAAGAGGATAAAGAGCTTTCATATACCGTAACCGATGTTACCGAGGGCAAAGAGGTTATGAGCGGAAAAGCCAGACTGTGTGCGGATGCTTCAACAAGAATTGATAAGATGCTTATGGAGAAGAAGCGGTTTTATCTTATAAAATGGGAAATAGATGGGAAAGAATATAAAAATCATTATTATTCAGACCTTATCGGAACAGATTATAAGAAATATTCAAGCGACTTGCAAAAATGTGGTTTTGATGAATACGAAGGATTTTGAAAAAATTTTAAGTTCTAAAAATTAAATTTGTGCATGAGAATTTTAAGCAAATAGTCCAAATTTTTAAAATAAGTTAAAACAAATAATAAAAGTTTGAATTTTGGAAAAAAATGAATCAAGACACGAAAAACACGCGTATTTAGGCAGAATCTAAAAAATAGTTAGTAAATCTAAAAAATAGTTCATAGACAAACCATAGTAAAAAATGATAAAATATATGTGTCAGGAAAAAGATTTTTTAAGGAGGTTGACGAAAAATGAAAAAATTTTGTGCAAAAGTTTCACATAAAAGCATATGCCTGATATTGATTTTTATGTTGACTTTAGCGTGCTCCGGAATCGGAGCGCTTGCTGCATGGGACGGTTATGTTGAAGAAGCATCGGAACAGTTTAATTCGGGAACGCATACCCTTGTTGACATGAACGACTATTCTTTGATACTGAACTCCGGTGCGGTACCGTCCCAAAAGTATACGAAAGGAACATCGTACAGTGCAAGATGGAACAATCAGAATGCAATTACGACCATTCAGTTTGGTAAGGTGCTGCGTGACTGGTCAGACTATGTAAACTTTGAAATGTGGGTATATTCCGAAAAGGCAACAAATTCACAGTTTATAATAGTAGCAAGCTGTGACCAGGAAATGGCAAGCGGCGAATCTTACAGAAGCTATTTTGTAACTGTTGACTGGGAGGGTTGGAAGCTTGTTAAAATTCCGCTTAACTCTTTCAGTAAAAACCGTGAAGGAAGTTTGGCAAAGGTAAATTCGCTTAGATTCCAGTCATCGGGTTGGGATATGAACCCTAATCCCGAAACAGACCTTTACATAAGCTCAATTTATCTTACCGGTGGCGATGTTTCCGACTCGCTTACGATGATGTTCAGCACCGAACAGGTTGACAACACAAATCAATGTGCAGAAAATGCTCTGGTGTTGTATAGCGAAATGGATCAGGCAATGTACAATCTCGAAAAATTCATACCGGCAGAAAATACTGCGGCTATGATATATGACGGAGAAAGCTATAAAGCGTTACCGTCTGTTTTTGAGAAATTCGGCGCAACTGTTACAGAAGATGGTCTTTCGGTGAATATTACAGCCGGAGACAAAACCGTAACACTTACGGCAGAAGAAAAAGACGGCACAAAATATATTGATGCAATTCAGGCAGCAAAAGAACTTGGCAAAACCGCAATACGCCACAAAAAGTTGCTTCTTATCGGTGATGAAAATGTCAATATGTTTTATGAGGATGTAAATGCAATTGATATTCTGTCGTATGAAGTATGCTACAAACCCCTTGACCTTTCCACAATAACCGATGAGGATTTTAAAATCCTTAAGGATAAATGGAGAGCAAGAATTGTGGGAAGCGAAACCCTTGACATGGAAAATGAATATGTCAAAAACAAAGCAGCAGCATTTTCGGGCGGCCTGGACATAAGCAATGCAATGAGAAAGGGCCCCGACATCAAAAACCTTTTCCAGGATGAGCCGATTACCACATCGGCTGAAATGTATGCGATGTACCAGCAGATATATACCATGGCAAGAACATGGGCAATGAGAGGCTCACCGGGCTATCACGACGAGGAGCTTCTTGAAAATATCAAATATGCCCTTGAATGGATGTATGACAACATCTATGGCTGGAACGTAACCACAAGAACGGTTACCTGGAGAAGCCCATACACATATAACTGGTGGGACTGGCAGATAGGTGCAACCGTGTACGGCCTTATTCCGACTCTTATGTTAATAGAGGAAGAGCTTGAATACGAGGACATCTGCAGATACCTTGAACCCGTTCACACACTCATTGAAGCTCCTGTCGGCGATGGTGCAAACCTTGCGGATTTAACATCTGCATTGCTTGGCGCGGCACTTCTTGAAAAGGATGCAAAAGCCTTTGTAAAAACAAGAAGATATATTGACAGACTTATGATTTATACCGAGGATGGCGCAGGCTTCCACCGTGACGGCTCATATATCTATCACGGTGTGCTTCCGTATAACTCAGGCTACGGACTTACGCACCTTGGATTGCTTGTAGAACTTTCAACACTTGTTGAAGGCTCTAAGCTTGAAATATCCAACCCCATGAAATACAATGTTTTTGATATGGTTTACGATTCCTTTGAAAGCATCACATATAAGGGTGGTATGTTCTGTTCATTCGTAGGACGTTCAATAAGCCGTAACTCAAACGAGCATCAGTACGGTCTGACTTATGTGGGTCATCTTCTTTCGTTGCTTGATATGGCAGAGGGAGAGGACGTGGCAAAGCTTAAAGCAATGATAAAATATCATGCAACTCACGACACAACCATGGATTACTGTGCATCGGTAGGCTTTGAAAATATTGAAAAACTGCTTGATATAATGGAAGATGACAGCATACCGTCGGATTATTCAAGCGCAAGAACAATGATAATGCACGATGCAGACAGAGCAATACATAAGCGTGACGATTATGCAGCAGTTGTTGCAATGAGCTCCGAACGTATCGGTGACTATGACAGTATTAACAATGAGAATATGCGTGGCTGGTATACATCAGACGGTATGCTTTACCTTTACGGACAAGACCTTAAAGCATTTGACGCAATGTTCTGGAGTACGGTAAATCCCTATAAACTGCCGGGCGTTACAAATGATATGCAGAAACGTCCCGAAGTCAGCATCTATAACACATGGCTGAGAGAACAGGATTTTGTCGGCGGTGCAAGCCTTGAAAGCAAATATGCGGCAGTTGCAATGGATCTGGAATCCTATAACTTTGATGAAGAGGACGAAGGCAGAGATGAATATGGTGAGGGAAAACCGAAACATAATTCAACTCTTGTTGCTAAAAAAGCATGGTTCATGTTTGATGACGAGGTTGTCGCTCTCGGCAGTGATATAAACAGCACCGATAATGTTGACGTAATCACCACGATAGACAACAGAAAATCGCGGGAAATGGACTATGTTCCCGATGAGCAGTCGGTAACATACGAAATTGTGGGCTTTGATGCTCCGTACATTCCCGAAGCGCACAATCCGCCCGAAGCATCGTATGACAACGATATGTCCACAAAATATGCGGTGGACGGTGACGCAACAATAACCTACGACCTCGGTAGTGTTAAAAAGGTTGGTTTTGCCGCAATAGCGTTTACAGCCGGCAACTCACGTAAAACCACTTTTGACATTTTGGTGTCAGAAGACGGAGAGAAATTTGAAAAAGTCTTCAGCGGTCAGAACAGCGGAACAACAACCAACTATGAAACATATTCTCTGGGCAATAAATACGCAAGATACATAAGAGTTACCGGACACGGTAACACCTCAAACACATGGAATACCATCGCGGAAATTGTATTTTACGCACCCAGAGCCGATGGGAAAATTACACTTGGCAATGCGGTGTACAGAGGCAAAGAAAAAATCTACAAAGACGGAAGTCTGATTGACCTTGATGCAAATGAAAAGTTTTTCAGAAATGCAAAATGGGTTAACAACGAAAACATAGGCGGATATTACTTCCCCAATGGTCAGAATATTTACATGGTTAAAACCAATACAAATCCGTCATTCTTTGAGCTTTGGATAAATCACGGCAAAAATCCGTCCAAGGCAACCTATGAATATGTAATGCTGCCGAATATGACACCTGACCAGACGGCAGAATATGCACAAAATCCCAATGTTGAGATTTTAAGCAACACCGAAAAGGTTCAGGCGGCAAAAAGCAAAAAGGCAAATACTACGGGATATGTATTCTGGGAAAAAGGAAGCTTCGGTGATATTACAACTGCAACACCGGGTATCATTATGCTGAAAGAAACAGACGATGGTGCAGTGCTTTCTGTATCAGACCCCACTCAGAAGCTTGAAACCATGGAAGTTGCAATAACAAAAGAATACTGGCTGGATGGCGAAGTAGAAGACGCAGAGGTAACAACAGGAGGCGGCAAAACAAAAGTTACCGTAGATACACATGGTTCCGAAGGTAAAACCTTTGAAATAAAATTAAAAAAGAAAGCAGGTAATGGTAATGAAGAAAATCTTGGCAATGGCAATGGCAGTAATGATGGTAATGATGACACTGACGGCAGTGGGAGTAGCATCTGACAGCAACATCAAGGTTTTGGCAGACTATACCACTCAGGCAGCAATTGAGGCATCGGGACTTACAGCACAGAGCGATATCACATTAAACGGCGACATAGCGGGTAAATTCACAAAACAGGGTTGGAATTCAACGGCTTTTACAGTAGCAGCAGATACTGATCCGAATTTCCCCACAGACTGGACAGAATACACATATATTAAAATTATGATGTATTCAAGCAAAATTCAGGCTGATACAAAATTTAACGTTGTGGCATATTCAGCAAACGGAAATAACTACTTTATATCATATGTTCCCTTTGACTGGATAGGATGGAAAGAGATTGTAATTCCTATTTCTACAATGAATAAATCAGGCGAGGCTGTATGGACAGATATTGACAATTTACAATTAGTCTTCACAGGCTGGGACAATGCAGATTTCCCCGGAAGTCACTGGAATGTTGACGGTATTGATATGCGTTTTGACAATGTATGTCTTTCAACAGCTACAAGTGAAGGCACAGAAATCTTAGTCGGTGGAGCTGCAAATGAGGCTAACATCAAGGTTTTGGCAAACTACACTACTCAGACAGCAATTGATGTATCAGGTCTTACAGCACAGAGCAATATCACATTAAACGGCGACATAGCGGGTAAATTCACAAAACAGGGTTGGAATTCAACGGCCTTTACAGTAGCAGCAGATACTGATTCAAATTTTCCCACAGACTGGACAGGATATACACATCTCAATATTATGATGTATTCAGATGCGGTTTATGCTGACACAAAATTTAATGTTGTGGCATATTCAGCTAATGGAAATAACTATTTTATTTCATTTATTCCCTTTGACTGGACAGGATGGAAAAAGATTTCAATTCCCCTTTCTGTAATGGGTAAATCAGGCGAGGCTGTATGGACAGATATTGACAATTTACAATTAGTCTTCACAGGCTGGGACGATGCAAATTTCCCCGGAAGTCACTGGAATGTTGACAATATCGGAATGTATTTTGACCATGTATATCTTTCAACAGAATCAAATGCAAGCACAGAATATGAAGTTCTCCGTGGCGAATACGCAAGTAGTAAAACTCAGCAACAGCTCGGAACAGGTTATGATTACACAAATAAAAATCTGTACAATTCAACATTCAAATGGAACACAGCATGGACATGGGACCCAGCGATATTCAAATTCCCGGCAACAGATTTAAGCAAATATACCTATATGAATATGTGGGTAAAATCAAACACAAGTGCAAATTCTAAATCTCTTATCAGATTCCTGGAAGCTGACGGCCTATCGGGAAGACTGCATTATATAACTCCGGAATATTCGACCGGATGGACAATGATTTCAGTACCGATAAGTGATATGAAAGATTCGTATACCAAGAATTTCAATAACATATCACAGATGGCACTAAACTCAAGAGGTTGGGACTGTGTGATTGATACAAACGTAAATTATTACATCGACCGTATCTGGCTCAGTGAAGCTCTTCCGAGCGGTATGGCAAGACTGGTTGAATATCCTGAGCAGGACGGAAACACAATCAGCGTAAATGACAGAATATTCAGATTTGAACTTGACGAGCGTGTATCGGTTGCTTCAAACCCGGCAGAAATCATGCTTACAAAGGCTGACGGCACAGTTGTAAATGGTGTTTCCGCATATGCAGAAGACACAACACTTTGCGTAGTTGCAGACAGCCTTGACTACGGCACAGAATATGAACTTAGCATTGGCGAAGTTAAGCTTGCACAGGGCTATTCAGCAGAAATTGACGATTATATCACATTTACAACAGAAGACGAAAGCTTTACCGTAACAACACCTGTTTTAAGTGAAGCAAGCGGCGATGTAACAGCAACATCAACCGTTACAAACAAAACAAACGGTCCTAAAGATGCAACAATCATAGTTGCAACCTATGAAGGCGAAAGACTTTCTTCTGTTCAGCCTGAAAGCTATACAATCGTAAAAGGTGATTCAATAGATATTTCTGCAACAGCGCCCAAAACAGGCACAACAGTTAAAGCCTTTGTATTTGAAAGTCTTACTAACTTAAAACCTTATGAGTTTTCAGACCAGTAAACAGCGAGGAGTCCTTTAAATGGCAAAGATTAAGAAAACCTTATTTCTTTCGTTGATAATTGCCATAGTAGTTGCCGTTTGCCCGGGGCATTTTGCCCCGGTGCTGGCAGCGGCAAACGAAATAATTGCCGATTTTACGGACGGCATAACGGCGGAGGAAATGAAACTTGAAAGCTCGGCAGAAGAAACATTAAACGGCGAATATGCGGCAAAATGGGTTGTATCAAAACCCAAACAAACCGGTGTGTACGAAAACGTACCGACGGACTGGACGCAGCATGATACCTTTGAAATGTGGATTTATTCCGAGAATGCAAGCAACTCAAAAATAAATATTCTTGTAAATACCGGCAACAGCAACAGGTCATATTTCCTGGCGTTTTTAAAACTGGATTTTGCAGGCTGGAAAAACGTTAAAATTCCGCTCAGTGATTTCATGCCGCAATACAGTGCAACCTGGGATGCGGGCGTTACGGGAATACAGCTTAATGTAAACGGCTGGAACAACACGGCAGGCTATGAACCCTGGGAAAGCATCACAAATCCGCTGTACATAGATTCAATGTG
This sequence comes from Clostridia bacterium, assembly GCA_045580815.1. Lineage (GTDB taxonomy): Bacteria > Bacillota > Clostridia > RUG12999 > RUG12999 > JAZNOL01. Next base: position 32,334 of record JAZNOL010000003.1, read on the forward strand.
GATATCAACAGCAGCAGAGGAAGATGTTGAAAATCCTGTGTATGACGAAACGCAGGACGGTATTTACACATTGGCAGATTTCAGCAGTGAAGAGGCTGTTACATCGGTGGGAAGTGCACTTGTACCCGATTATGAGGTGAAAAATATATACGACCTCTCGGCAAAATGGGCTGACCACCCCACAAACAACGTCTTTTCATTCACAATGGAGCCCACAGATTTTGTTGATTACAAAACAATCAATATGAATGTGTATTCGGCTGTGGCAAACAATGCCACAATCAACCTTATCATGTATACAGCAGAACCGGCGAACGCATACCGATGGTTACAGTTCAAGACAGATTTTGAAGGTTGGAAAACACTTTCACTTAATCTTTCGGCAGGTACATCAAGCTATGGCGGAGATTATACAGATATTCATACAATATCGTTTTATGCTTCGGGCTGGAGCGTAACAGCTAACCCGACAACGGTGCTTAATTTTGAAAAAATATGGTTTTCAAAAGGAAGCCTGAAACCGTTTGAGTTTACAAACGGGGGCGGAAATGTAGATATGGAAGCGCCGTTTGAAATGGAGTTTTCGGGAATTTTGCCCAAGGTTATAAACAAAAATCTGATAAGCATTGAATGCACCTCACCTGACGGTACAGAGCAGGTTACTGATTTTGAAGCAACAAGTTTCGGGAAAAAACTTATTATTAATATGAACAAAAAGTTTGAGAGTACATATAAAATAAGTCTTGCCGATGATTTCTGCGATACCTTCGGACAAAAGATAGGCGAAAACAAAACCGCAAGCTTTGTAACAGGCGGTAAGGCTCTGATAACTTCCGTGCCTGTGTTTAAAAACAAGGCGGATATAGAAATAGACAGTCTGCCGTCGGGCGGAAATCTTATATCAAGTGTTTCGGTGACAAATCCGTTTGACGGGGAAAAAGAAGTTGTATTTTATACCTGTCTTTACGGAGAAAATGGTGAAATGGAGCTTTGCGAAACAGCCCCGTACACATTATTGCCACAAGAAACAGTTCCTTTGACAAATACAATTTCGTCAAGCTATAAAGGCAAAACAGCGGCGGCGTTTGTAACCGCGGACGGAATCCCTGTCGGCAAGGCGGTATATATGAAGCATGGTGAGACAGCTAAACGCCTTGCAAAACCTGCGAGCAACGTAAAAGAGCTTGAAACTGAAATATATGTTGATGAAATAACAATCAGCGGGGCATCCGACGGTGATTTTGCACTGATAACCATAGATAACAAAGATGGAAACACAGTGCTTATCACACCGGTGGTGACAGATAAGGAAGGAAATTTTGAAACAAAATTAAAACTTCCGGATGAAAGCGGAAATTGCGTTGTAAAAGCATATAACAAAGATGCTGAGTTTTATTATCCGACAACAGAAGAATATAACTCTGCGCTCGGAGGAATAAACGGCGAAGCTGATTTGGATGATTTTGCCGTAATTTTAGGGATTGACGCAGACGAAGCAGAAGCAATAGACGAAATTATAATGCTGAACAAACCGTACAGCGACATTGCATCGCTGACAGATGCGAAAAACAAGGCTCTTGCATTGTTTGAAGAAATAAACGGTTGTGATTGGTCAGAAATTTTGAATATTATGAACAATAATGCGAACTTTTTGGGTTTTGAAGGCATATCAGACAGCTATGCTGAAAACGAAATTGAAAACGCTATGGCGGCAGAAAGACCGTTTGCCGATTTTGATGCGGCAAAAAAAGCATTTGCAGAAGCCAAAGAGGCATATGACGAAAAACAGGAAGAAACCGAAGAACCGTCCTCAGGCGGTGGCTGGGGTGGCGGCGGCTCAGGCGGGGGCAGTAAGTTAAGCATCACGCCGGTTGTTGCGCCTGTTTTAAAACCCGAAATATTACCCGTGATAACAGAAAAATACGAATTTTCCGATTTGGGCGGCTTTGACTGGGCAAAAGACAGCATTTATGCGCTGACCGAAAAAGGTATTATCTCAAAGCCGGAAAGCAAAGAGTTTATACCCGGCGGCAATATCACAAGAGAGCAGTTTGTAAAAATGCTTGTCTGCGCATTTGGTGAGGTTGATACCTCGGCAGAGTGCAGTTTTGAAGATGTTGACAAAACCGCATGGTATTATCCCTATATTGCAACAGCTGAAAAGCTCGGTATAGCAAAAGGCTCTGACGGAAAGTTCGGTATCGGCAGCAATATTACACGTCAGGATATTGCAGTTATGGCGCTTCGGGCATCTGAACTTCAGGCAAAAACAGCAGACGAAGTTTTTGCAGATGATGCCGATATTGCTGATTATGCAAAAGAAGCCGTATATACAATGAAGTTTTTGGGAATTATCTCAGGAATGGGTGACGGAAACTTTGCACCGTATCAGGTGGCGACAAGAGCGCAGGCGGCAAAAATAATGTACGGTCTGATTTTAGCAGAGTAAGGAGGAAGGCATATGAAAAAAATAATTGGTTTAATACTTGCAATGCTTGTAATATGCACCTTGTTTGTTTCCCCGTCTTATGCACAGGGACAAACGGGCGATGCGGCAAGACTTCGTGCCTTCGGAATTATCATGTCGGGCGAGCTTGAAGACAGTGATGCACCTGTTAAAAGAGGCGATTTTGCAAGATATGCCATTAATATGAGCGGAGTTTCACCGGAAACACTTGCGGCGGAGGTTCCTTTTTCAGACGTAACAGAGGATACAAAAAACTTTGCACATATTGCGGCGGCATACGCTTTGGGATATATGTCGGGAGCAGATAATAAATTCATGCCCGATGAGCCTATAACTCAGATGCAGGCAGCAAAGACAATGCTTACACTTCTTGGTTACAATCATCTTGCAGAAGAGCTTGGCGGATGGGAAAAGGGCTATGCACAGGCGGCGATAAATGTTGGGATTTTCCCGGGCATAAGCAATACACAGCCGCTGACCCAGGCACAAACACTCCGTCTTCTTACAGCGGTGCTTGATGAGGAAGTTTTAGAATACGAGTCTATCGGAAATGAAATTTCTTTCAAAATTGTAAACAGAGAAACTGTACAGAAAAAATATCTTAAAATTTACAAAGGTAAGGGTATTGTTGAAGCCGATAAATACAGCGAGCTGTATTCACCGGTAAGCCGTGTGGGAAGTAAAACCATAAAAATCAGCGGAAAAACATATTTTTGCAATAATGCATTAAAAGAAAATATGCTCGGAAGATATGTTGAATATTATTACCGTGACGAAATTGACGGCGAAACAATCGTACATATTGCTACAAAAGATGAATATCTGAAAATTGACGCTGAAGATATTGTAGATATCAACCTTAAAGGAGTTAAATATCTGGAAGGTGAAAGGGAGAAACTGGAACCGTTTTACGGTGATACCGTGTTTATCCGCAACGGCAAGGTTACGGCAATGACAGAAGAAAAGCTTAAATTTGAAAGAGGCTTTGTCGAACTTATTGACAATGACGAAGATGGACGTACCGACGTTCTGAAAGTGACCGCATACACAACCGTTCATGTTGATACCGTAGGCACAGTAACCAAAATGATTTCCGGTAAAGACGGCGAGGAGCTGGATATAAACCCCGAAACTGCAGATATATTCTTCATAAAAGACGGCAACGAGACAACAGTAGCATCGGTGGCAACAAATAATATCCTTTCGTGTGTAATATCAGAAGGCAACGGTGAAAATTTCAAAAAAATCTATATCAGCTCAAAATCTTACAGCGGCAAAGTAGACGAAGTAGATGTCGATAACAAAACGTTTACGGCACAGGGCAATACCTATAAAATGTCAAAGGCCGTGGCAGATGAAATATTTGTTGGCTTTGAAGGCGCATTCTATGCTGATATATTTGGATGTATTTCGGCGTTAAGCGGCGATAAAGACGATGTATACGGATATATCACAAAGGTTGCAAAACAGAACCTAGGCAAGGTAGAAGCTAGAATTTTTACCGAAAACGACCGATGGGTTACACTGCCGTTTAAGAAAAAAGTTGATGTGAACGGCAAAGTCTTAACCGATGTTGAGGTGTATGACAAAATTATCGAAACGGGAATAATGCAGCTTGTAAGATACAATGTAACAAGCGACCGTGAAATAAACAAAATAAGCTTTGCAAAAACCTATGATGCAGGAACTCCCGAAATGGAAGACGCAATCCGTGGTGATAAATTCAGACTTTCGTTTGAAGCCTCATCGGTAAATTACCGCAACCCGATTAAAGGCTTTGGTACGGAAGCAGCAATTTCAAACAGCGCTAAGCTGTTCTTTATACCTGATGCGGCAAATGCAGACGATGAAAGACAGTACAGCATAGGTACGCCGGCCGAACTTATTGCAGATGCATTATATTCCGTAAAACTTTATGATGCCGATGAAATTATGGTAGCAAATGCAGCAACAATAACGCCGCTGTCAGGCGATACTATAGACAACGGAGGCGGTATACAGGATTTCATGGTGGTAAGCAAAATCACACCCGGTATAAATGCAGACGGCGACGAAACATATGTGATTACGGGTTTGTTCAGAGCAAATGAATATATGCTTTATACAAAGGACAAAGCGGTTGTTGACAAGCTGGCAACAATGCCGCAAAAAGGTGATGTTATCCAGATTAAAATGGACAGAAAGGGATATATTACCGTGATAAACGCAATGTTCAGCCCGGCTTCGGGAAATACGCAGAAGTTTATAAAAGGTGGAGTTTATGGGGCGGCTACCTTTATGGCAGGCGAGGTTTTAGGCAACAATACCACAGATGGACTTCTGCTGCTCAATTATCAGGGAAGTGCATCGGCACTGATTACTACAAGGACAGCCGGAAGGGTATAT
>JAZNOL010000004.1:0-2535 GCA_045580815.1 Clostridia bacterium
TATTTTGTCACATTTTTTGTTTTAATTTTTGTCATATTTAAAAATTTTTATCAAAACAAATTTCGTGTGGTTTCTTAAAATGTATAAGCTCCGCTTTCCTTATTATACATTTTTCCGTCAATAATTATTGTTGCCGGCACGGGAGTTTCTATATTATAAACAACCTTTTCGTCATCATAACGCCACTGTACTTTTACGATACCGTGTTTTGTTTCAAGCCTTGTTTTTAGCCAGCCAAGTCTTTTGTCGGGTTTTGGCTCAATTACAACTTTTTCAAATCCAACGGCAGTTTCATCAGGTTTTATACCGGCGGCAACAGAATAAATCCAGTCTGCCACCGCACCGTAGGCATAATGATTGTAGGAATTCATATCACTGCTCCACATTTCGCCTCGGTCATTAATTCCGTCCCAGTGCTCCCACATGGTTGTTGCACCCATTTTCACCGTATAAAGCCACGATGGATACTCTTCCTGCAAAAGCAGACTGTATGCCAAATCTGTATACCCGTTGTCGCTGAGTGCATACAGCAAATAAGGTGTTCCCAAAAATCCGGTTGTAAGGCGGCAACCGTTTTCTTCTACCAGCTTTGCAAGTTTTTCTGCTGTGCCTGCTTTGTCCTTTGTCAGGTCAAAATGCAACGCCAGCACACACTCTGTCTGCGTATTAAAATTATTATATTTTTCACAAAATGCTTCTTTTATATTTTTATAAAGTGCCTCATACTCTGCCATATCTTCACCAAGCACCTTGCCGGCTTTTATTACAATTGAAGTGGAATAAGCATAATATGCCGATGCTATCAGGTCTTTATCACTTGCACCGCTGTAAGACCCTGCCGGTGCGTCAATGCCGAGCCAGTCGCCAAAATGGTCACCGCCCGTCCACAGGTTTTCATCTTCTGTAACAGACGTAATATAATCAATCCATTTTTTCATGCTTTCAAAGCTGTCCTCAAGCACTTTTTTGTCGCCGTACATCAGATAAAGCTGCCACGGACAAATAACCGCCGCATCACCCCAGCCTGCACTTGTGTCGGAAGAATCACCCCACACATAGGGCACTATGTTGGGAACAGCGCCGCTTGCCGATTGCTGTAATCTCAAATCCTTCAGCCATTTTTCAAAAAATTTCTTCACGTCATAATTATATGACGCACATTTTATAAACACCTGTGCATCGCCTGTCCAGCCGTTTCTTTCGTCTCGCTGGGGGCAGTCTGTGGGAATATCTAAAAAATTGCTTTTCTGACCCCACAGCACATTGCTGTAAAGCTTGTTTAAAAGCGGATTTTCTGTTTCAATATAACCGGTGCGTTTCATGTCCGAATAAACCGCAATTGCAGTAAAATTCTCCGGTTTTACTTCGCCGGGAAACTTGTCAAGACGTATGTACCTGAACCCGAAAAATGTCAGCGTCGGTTTAAAGCTCTGCTCTCCGTCACGGCAGATATATCTGATTTTCGCCTGTGCTGAGCGGTAATTTTCAGTATAAAAATTTCCGTCTTTATCAAGCACCTCGGCATGGGATATTTCAATTTCGTCACCGTTTTTGGCATCAACCGAAAATTCCACATACCCGGCAAGATTCTGCCCGAAATCTATAACCGTTTCACCTGCGGGCGTAACAAAAATTTTTTCAGGCTTAACCCTCTCCTGCTCTTTTATAATTTCACCATATTGGGGACAAAGCGCCGTTTTGGACATATATCCCATAACATTAACTCCGTCAAACTCTCTTTCGACGGTTGCGTCATAGCTGATTCCGTCATACATATCGCAAAACCGAACCTCGCTTTTTGATGCACGCCAGCTGCCATCAGTTGATATATCTTCGGTTGTTCCATCCTGATATTCTATATGTATGCGTGCAATTACGCCGCACAAATTTCCTAAAACAGTAGAATTGTTTCTGTTTATTCTGCCACCGTACCAGCCTTTTGCAACAGTAACTTCCAGGGTGTTTTCTTTTTGCAACAAGGCGGTGATGTCATAATTTTGATATTGATGCAAAACACTATAAAAAGTCCAGCCGGGAGCAAGCACATAATCTCCGGCATTTTTGCCGTTTATTTTTAAATCATAAACGCCCATGGCAGTTATATAGATAACAGCCTTTTCCACAGGCTTGGTCAGAGAAAATTCACGTCTGTAAACCGGTGCAATATCGCCGAAATCAGATTTTTTCGGGCATATCCAGTCAGCATTTTTAAGCATTTTTTATCAGTCCGTTTCTAAATAATATTGGTTTTTAATATGAGTTTTTTATGGTGGTTTTGTCGGAGAGGGTTCTTTACCCTCTCAGTCACTTCGTGACAGCTCTCCCATAGGGAGAGCCAATGGGTTATATCGTCTCCTGTCTTTCTTGTCAGATGGCTTTTGGTTTGCACCGTCCCAAGCCTCTCCTGTGTAAGGGGGCGAAGCTTGCACGGTAGTGAATGACAATTCGGGGAATTGTCAGAGCCGTGCGTGGGCGAACCGCAGTGAGCTGGCAGCCGGATGGCTGACGGAGAGGTTGTAAACCGGCGTGCCGGGT
>JAZNOL010000005.1:0-5779 GCA_045580815.1 Clostridia bacterium
GGACGGTTAGCCGGGCATGTAAACGAACAACTGCCGCATTCTATACAGTCTTTTACATTATATTCAAGCGCAAGTTCTGTATTATTGGTTTTTGCCGCTTTAAGCAGCATAAGCGGCATAAGATTCATCGGGCATGCATCAACGCATTTTCCGCAACGCAGACAAGGACCTTCTTCAAGAGAACGCATCTCGTTTCTTGTAAGAGCGATAAGTCCCGATGTAGTTTTCACAACAGGAGCCTCCATATCAAATTGCGGTGCACCCATCATAGGTCCGCCCATAACAACTTTTTTGGTATCTGCCGAAAATCCGCCTGCGGCTTCTATTAAAGCGGAGAACGGAGTTCCTATAACTGTTTCAAACACACCCGGATAGTTCGCTCCTCCACCGGAAACCGTAACACGTTTTTTGATAACAGGCATCCCTTCTCTTATTGCATTTGCAACAGCCACGCAGGTGTCAATATTATTAACTATTACGCCAACATCTGCCGGCAAACCGCCTGACGGAACCTCACGGTTAATTGTTGCTTTGATAATATGTTTTTCCGAGCCTTGGGGATATTTTGTTTCCATCATGCTTATTCTGATGTTTTCTTCATTTTTAACCAGTTCGCTAAGAGCAGATTCCGCATCCGGTTTATTATCTTCAATTGCAATAATTGCGTTTTGAGCACCGGTTGCTTTCATAATAGCTTTTATACCGTAAATAATTTTTTCGGTATGTTCAACCATTGTTCTGTGGTCGGTTGACAGATATGGTTCACATTCTGCCGCATTGACAACAAGAACTTCTATAACCTTGTCCTTTGGCGGAGAAAGTTTTATATGCATGGGAAAGCCTGCACCGCCCATACCCACAATGCCGGCTTCGTGAACTGCATTTATAATCTCCTCGGGAGACATATCTTTATAATCACGTTTTTCAAGACCGTCACAAAGTGTATTTTCGCCGTCATTTTCAATAACAACTGTATTAACCATGCTTCCATTCGGATGAATGTGTTTTTTTATTTCCAAAACCGTTCCTGAAACACTGCTGTGCACAGGGCTTGATACAAAAGCACCGCTGTCACCTATTTTTTGTCCTACTTTTACACTGTCACCTTTTTTAACAAGAGGCTCACAAGGCGCACCGATGTGCTGCAAAAGAGGTATGTAAACCTTTTCCGGTTCTTTCACCGGGATAATACGGCTTGAATTTGTAAGTTCTTTATTATACGGCGGATGTATTCCACCCTTGAATGTTACAAGCTTCATATCAGTCATCTCCTTTCGTTTCGGATGTTTTTTATTCTCATTATATTAATTATACAATATATTTATTTAATTTACAACTGTTTTTTCAAAAAAGTCAAATTTTGAGTATCATTTTGTCTTAAAATAGCAAATTTTGAATACTCATGTTTGTTAAAAATTTATCACTAAAAAAGTGCACCAAGCGGTGCACTCTTTATTATTTTATAACTTTTATCCAGCCTTCGGGCGCTTCAATGCGACCCATCTGGATACCTGTGAGAGTGTCATAGAGTTTCTGGCACACAGGACCCATTTTTTCCATACCGCTTGGCAGGCATATTTCTTTTCCGTGGTCAACGATTTTGCCTACAGGCGAAATAACAGCAGCCGTTCCGCAAAGACCGCATTCTGCAAAATCTTTAACTTCTTCAAGTGTAATTTCACGTTCTTCTGCTTCAAGGCCAAGATATTCCTGAGCAACCTGAACAAGCGACCGTCTTGTGATGGACGGAAGAATGGTTGAGGATTTAGGTGTAACAACCTTGTTATCTTTTGTTACGAAAATAAAGTTTGCACCGCCGGTTTCTTCAACCTTGGTATGTGTTGCTGCATCAAGGTACATATTTTCATCGTAACCCTGATTGTGTGCATCAACAATATTATGCAGACTCATCGCATAGTTAAGACCTGCCTTGATATGACCTGTACCCATAGGCGCAGCTCTGTCAAGGTCTGAAACTCTGATTGTAAGGGGTTTTGCACCACCCTTGAAATACGGACCTACAGGTGTTGCAAGAATACGGAACTGATATTCTGTTGCCGGTTTTACGCCGATAACAGCATCTGAACCGAACATATAAGGACGCAGGTACAGTGTTGCACCCGAACCGAACGGAGGAACATAATCCTCGTTTGCTTCAACTGTTTTTACAACAGCATCAATAAATCTGTCTTTGGGAAAAACCGGAATTTCAAGTCTTTCTGCTGACTGTGCCAGACGTTCAGCATTAAGGTCGGGACGGAAAACAACAATCTGACCTTTTTCGGTTGTATAGGCTTTGAGACCCTCAAAAACTGTCTGGGCATACTGCAAAACACCTGCACATTCGTTAAGTACAATTGTGTTATCTTCTGTAAGAACGCCATCGTCCCATTTGCCGTCTTTATAATTTGAAACATACCTTTTGTCGGTTTTCATATATGCAAAACCAAGGTTGCCCCAATCAATATCTTTTTTTGCCATTTATAAAACTCCTTTCGGTGATTTTTTACTTATCTTAATAATTATATCACACTTTTTTGACATTTTCAAGAGTTTTTTTGAAATTTACTTATTAATTTACAATATATATTAATTTTTTTACACATTATAACAGTTTTTGTGTATAAAAATTTCCGCCGCATCGTGATAATACAACGGAAATTTTATGTATTAAAGCTTGTTCCAGTCAAAAATTACGCCTATCGGGAAATTTTTCGGGTCATCGCCCAGTCTGCTGTAAACCTCAGGTGCTTCGTGAGGTGAATGAATTTCACTCACAAGCATACGCATATTGATTTTGCCGGCTTTTACCAGCTTAAGCAATGCACGGCTGTCATCCTCACCTGTCCAGCAATGAGGACGCGATTCCTGCATTGCACGTGCATGAGTGTGCACGCCGATAAGCTCAATTCCCGGATAATGCACCATATGATAAAAATCAAGACCGTCAACAGGATGACGTGTGCAACCCAGAAGCCCTATTCTTCCAAATCTTGCTGTAACTTCAAGAAGCTGTGAAAGTGCCTGTGTTGAACCGGTAACTTCAATAACTGTATCTGCACCTTTGCCATCGGTAACAGCTTTTACTTTTTCAATATAATCGGGGTCAGACGGATCAAAAGCATAATCTGCACCGCATTTGAGTGCAAGGTTTCGTCTTTCTTCCGAAAAATCAACAGCTATAACAGGGCATCCACCAGCGGCACTTGCAATCTGGACTGCAAGAAGTCCTAAAATTCCGAGACCTGCAACAAGACACGATTCTCCTATTTCAAGACGTGTTCTTCTTACTGCAAGCATTGGGAATGTTGCAATAACAGTTAAAACAACATCAAGAGGGTCAACGCCTTCATCCACCTTAATTGCATGTTCTTCAGGAATAAGATTATATTCTCTGTTAAGCCCGAAATATATGATTACACGGTCACCGGGTTTAACTGTGGTGACATTTTTTCCGATTTCCTGGACAATACCTACACCGCAGTAGCCTACATAACGGGGAAAGCCGATAGGCTCCGGCGTACGCACACCGCTGATATTTTCTTCCCCTATATAATTGGCACGCTCTGTTCCGGCACTTACTGCAACATATTCTGTTTTAACAAGCACTTCTTTGTCTCCCACAGGATTAAACGGTTCAAGGTCAACAAGCTGGGCTGAATAAGCTTTTGGAAAAATTATCTGTTTCATATCCATCTTCCTTTCGGATTTTTATCTTTGTTTTTATTATATTATCTTGACAGAATTATTTAAAGATGATATACTACTGAAAAAGGATATTATTATACTGTGAGGGATAAAAATGGGCAATTTAAAATCTTTTGCCGACGTTGAATATTTAAAATTTCTGCGATGCGGAACTGTTAAGCATGATAAATGCATAATAAATCCCCAGATGACAACACAGTTTCGCTATTTCGGATATGTTATCCGTGGTAGTGGGACATTTTATACAGAAGATTACAGCGTAACCGTAAACCCGGGAGAAATTATATACATACCGAAAGGTTGTATATACCATTCTGAATGGACAGGAAATCCTGATGTAAAATTTTATTCTGTGCAATTTGATTTTGAAATAACCGATAGCAAGTCTCACGTTTGTTACCCGCTTCAAAAAATTGTGCCCGACAACAGCGAGGAGGCAAGAAATTTTTTTGAAATAATACGCAGACAAATAAATGGCGAAAACGCAGAAAAATGGCAGGCAGTCGGAGAGTTTTATAGGACATATCCTGTATTTATGAAAAATGCAGAAACTATAAAAAAGACTCTGCGGACTCTGAAAGTTACAAATGCTGTGAATTTTTTGAAAGAAAATTACGATAAAGATGTAAAAATCGGATATCTGGCAGATTTGTGCCATTTAAGCCCGTCGAGATTTTTTACTGTATTTAAAGAAGAAACCGGCATGACTCCAACCGAGTATAAAAATGTTCAGCGTGCATCTGCAGCAGTTGCTCTTATAATAAGTACCTCCCTCACACTGGAGCAGATTTGTGAACGGCTTAACATTTGTTCGCCTGCTTATCTTCGCCGTATACTGCTAAAGCACGCAAATACAACACCTCAAAAAATTAAAAAGCTCTCTTTTTGAGAGAATTATAATTTTTTGCTCTCAAAAATGTATACTTAAATTAAATTTATATCTTGAAATCAAAAACATTTTATGTTATAATAAAAAATGGTGGAAATTTGACCACTTAATTTTAATATTCTTACAGATAGGATGACAATCATGCAAAAAACAGAAATGCGCAACGAAAAGACCACCCATATTGATAAGATGAGCACACAGGAAATGCTCAGAATCATCAACGAAGAAAACATGAACGCTGTAAAAGCAGTTGAAAATGCTATTGATAACATAGAAAAGGCTTGTGATGCAATTGTATCCGGTTTTGAAAACGGCGGTCGTCTGTTTTATGTAGGTGCAGGAACTTCCGGCAGACTAGGCGTTGCTGATGCCGCAGAATGTCCACCCACTTTTGGTGTTCCAAAAGACCTTGTTATCGGCATAATTGCCGGCGGCAAGGATTGTATGGTTGCCGCTGCCGAGGGCGAAGAAGATGACTATGATACAGGTGTAAATGACATAAAAATTCACACTTTAAAACCTGCTGACGTTGTTGTTGGCATTTCTGCTTCAGGTAATGCTAAATATATTTTAGGTGCTCTTGACCACGCAAAGGAATGCGGTTGCACGACCGTTTGTCTTACAAGTAATGCCAACAGTAAGATTGACCTTGCTGCTGATATTTCAATTGTTACAGACACCGGTGCTGAGGTTGTAACCGGCTCTACCAGAATGAAGGCCGGCACAGCGCAGAAACTTGTTTTAAACATGCTTTCTACTGTTTCAATGATCAGAACAGGCAAGGTTTACGAAAACCTTATGATAAACTTAAAACCGTCAAACGAAAAACTTACATTGAGAATGATTCGCATTGTTTGCGATATAACCGGTTGTGACGAAGAAAAGGCACGCACCGCACTTGAAAACAGCGAATGGAATATAAGAAAAAGCATTGAATACATAAACAATAATTAAAAACAACAAAGAAACTTTAGAAAAATGCACAGACCGCATGAAGCAAAAATATACTATAATCCAATATACGACTTCGGGTAACCAAAAGCACGGTAAACCGTACTTTTGCTCAGTTTGTTCATTCTTCACTATTTTTCTTTTGTCCTAAAGGGGCTGTAGCAAAATGAAATCATTTTGCTACAGCCCCTTTGTGTTTTACAATTATTTATCTTATTGTGTACATATTTG
>JAZNOL010000006.1:0-19954 GCA_045580815.1 Clostridia bacterium
AATAATCTCCCCTAATCCGTACGGTTTTGAATCAAGCACAGCTCTGCCCATGCCGTTTGCGTATATTTTTATATATCCGTCACCGTTGCAGGAAAAATCACATATAAAATTCACCTTCAGCTCAACGCTGTCCAGCTTCCATAACGCCGGATAATCTGTGCCTTTTTCTTCTCTGCGGCTGTGCAAAAGATTTGAATGGTATATTTCAAAATCGCCGTTATTCCATATCCAATAGCTTTTTTTATTCATAATTATCACCCGTATGAATAATACCACATATGCAATAATTTGTCAACACTTTTAATATTAAAGTATCATATTTTCTATATGATTTTCTGTGAAACTCTATTTGCAAAAGCTCTGCCGAATGTGCATGTGATTATGCCTGAAGTCTTTATGACAGAGATGATATTAATGCACTACAGAAGATTATACAAAACAATTTCCAAAGTGAGATTTATATTGACGATTTTATGCAACAATCCAATCCCAACACAAATCGGTGACAAAACCGCAGTTTCGGATAAGCTGATATTACAGATACAAAAAGGCGTGTCTCAATAAGTGAACTCTCACTAAATTGAGGCAACGCCTTTTTTACTGATTAAATTTTAACTTTTTCCGGTTAATTCCGGCTATTATTCTGTAACAGTTACAGTAACTGTTGCCGCACGGCTGCCGTCCTGTTTTGATTTCGCCATAACTGTGAGTGTCGAGGCTGTTTCATCAGCTGAAACTGTAAGCAAGCCGTCTGCTGTGATTGTTGAGTATGCGCTTGCCGGTTCGATTGACCACAGAACCTCCTGAGACGGATTGTTTTCGCCAAGCACTGATACTGTAAATTGCAGGCTTTCACCTTTTTTAACCTCGGGGTTAAGCGGTAAAATAATGATTTCGTCTACTGTGGGTTTTGCCATGTACTGATACAAACCGGTTTCCGAATCATTTCCCCATACAGCAACGCCTGCAAGGTCACAACCTGCTTCTATTGCCGCAAGTCGTCTGCTGTCGTTAAGAAGCTGCACATCCACATCTGTTTCGGCAATTGTACCGTTGTCGGGCAACTGAACATAATCTGCATCATAGCACGCAACAGCAAATTTGCCGTTTCCGTGTTTGAGTGCAACAGCGTGCACACCCTGCGATGCATTGATTTTTCCGCCAAAATAGCTATTGATTATTTTGCCGTAGTTGTTATAAACAAGACCGCCGGCAATTTTTCCTGTAAGCTCTGCTGTTGTATAGCAGTTAAGCAGTTTACCTGTGGGTGCGAGGCTTTTTGCAATGCCTGCAACATAAGTTTTGCTTGTTTTAACTGTGCCTGCTGTGCCAAGGTTCATAACCGTGCCCGAAACTCTCGGGAATACGCAATTGTCTTTTGAGGATTCAATTTTAACGGTTAAAGTTTTTGAGTTTCCGTCATAAATACCTGCAAAGGTTGCTGTAGGCGACATTCCGTTATAATCATCAAGATAAGCCGCTGCGGTTATATCAAGATTTGCAGTCTGCATGAAATATGCACCCTCGTAGGTTTCACCCTCGTTAACATTTTTGGAAAATTCTATAAAATCGTAAGAGTTTTTAATAAGATACGGGTCTTCCTGTGTACCGCTGCCGGGGATGCCGTCAAACTTCTGACCGACATAGTTCCAGTCGTCTTCGTCAAGAACATCTGCCGGAACATAGAATCTTTCGTTCACATAAACAGGCAGTTTGTATCCTAAATCGTACTGTACACCGTCTTTTTCATAAACGGGGTTGTTGCGATAAACAACTTTGTTTCCGCTTGCAAATTCAAAACGTTCATTGTCGGCAAAATACACACCGATTTCGGTAACGTCAATAAATAAATCGTTTGACACTTCCATCAGGTCAATACCCATCAAATCTGCAACATATGGTGCAAAATCTGTGATTTCACAGCTATAGTTTTCACGGGTTTCGGGTGTGTCACCGGGTACTGTTGAAAGACCGTCCATAATTTCTACGCCTTCGGGAGCATACAGCCACACAGGAACATCCTGCATAGTGTGATTTCCACCTTCCCAATCTGCAAGGGCATAGTCATTACCTGCCGTAACTGCTTCAATTGCAGCCTGTCTGAGCTCATCTTTGATTGACAAACCGCCTGTATCGTGGTCAGGTGTTGCAATAACAAGTGTGTCGTTGCGAGTTTTTGCGTAATCAACAGCAACCTTAAACGCCGCATCAAAAGCAATATATTCCGATGCAACAAGATGTGCATTGTTTGAGTGACCACCCGCATCAATATAAGCCCCCTCAACCATGAGGAAAAATCCGTCCTCATCGCCTGAAAGTGCTGTGATTGCCGCCTGTGTCATTTCGGCAAGTGTTGCCTGGTGTGACTCAAGAGTTACGTCAGGTGCAATGCCTATATCGCTCATATTTGCCCAGATTTTGTCGCCCGGCTGAACATCTTCAAGCTGTGCTTTGTCTGTAATAACAGTATATCCTCTGTCAATAACATCCTGAACAGAAGCACCGTACTGCCATATATCACTAAAACCTCCGGCAAGCACAACGTCAATACCTTTGTTTTCTATCTGTGGATATATCTCTGTTTTGTTATCACGATAGGTTGAGTGCGCAGCAAAAGCCGCAGGTGTAGCCTCCCATGGAGCCACAGTACTGATAAGACCGACAGATTTGTCAATATACTGTGCCGCCTCTAAAAGGGATGCTTTGGGAATATTGTTGCGAGTTATACCGACAGCACCGTTATCCGGCTGATAACCGGTTGCGAGTGCTGTGCCGGAAGCCGCCGAGTCAACAACAGAGCCTGTTGTTGACATTCTGGGACTGCTGCCCACAAGATAGTCGCGCAATGTCATTGGGTCTGTGTTTGACGGTGTTTTATAAAGAAATTTTTCGTTAAGTCCACCAGCCATTTTTACGTCGTTTGCAAAGTCATAACTGCCGTAGCCTGCACCATCGGGAATCAAAAAGATAACGTTTTTAATCTGTGGTGCATCGGTTTCTGCAAAAACTGCAACTGCAGAAACCGACAGGATAACAGCAACACACAAAACAAATGATAATAATTTATTTAAAACTTTATTTTTCATAATGCTTTATCTCCTTTCACTTTCTGCAATTAATATGCTCTTACCGCATAAGACTGCGGAAGTGCAATGTATCTGTTGCCGTTTATAATCAGATATACTGTAACATCTGTGGGGTTATAAGCATAAGTTGAAGTAAATTCAATCTGCTGTGCTGCTTTGACATATTCGCTTATTTCAAGGTTTGTTGCTTTCCAGATGCCATCGTCGCTTATTTTTGCAAAAACAGTTTCATAAGCCGCAAGACGGTCAGCATCTTCCATGCCTTCTGTTCTGTCAATTACAGAAAGAATCTGAAATTCTGCCGGTGTAGACATTTTTGCAAGTTTGTCTGCGTATGCGGCAACCTCGTCTTTAAGGTCAGCAGTCATCCAAGCAGTCTGGTGCCAGTCCATCCAGTTTTCGGGCACGTCAAGACTGCCGTTTGTGTGGATATCACGGGCATAAGCATATCCGTTTTCGGTGAGATATGTAATCAAATCGTCGCAGAAATCTCTTTCTTCGGGAGCCATATATGCCCACGCAAGACCTTTCGGTGTTACAAATTTTGCACCGATAGATGCTTCTGCATCTTCAATTGAAGCGATGCTCTGCTCGTATGTGGGAGGTGCAACTGTTTCGCCGTTTTCGTTAACGTATTCTTCTGTGAGGTAAATTTCTGCACCTGTGGTGCCGTTTGCAATTTCAAAATTGTTGTTTTTATAAATTGCATTGTCTGAGCCTGCACTGAGATTAAATGTTGCATTTATGCCGTAATCTGCCATGAGCTCTGCAAGCTGAGTATTATAATCTGCATCACCGTCAAAGCTGAAGGTTGCCGCTTTTTTGGTGTATGACGGGAATGTAACCTCACTTGTTGCAATTTTAAAATCAATAAATTTAGATTCTTTTGCAAGAGGTGTCAGATTAGCACCGTCCCATATGAACGCTTTCATCGTTTCGGCGGTCATTTCAAGAGCACCTGATTTGTATTCACCAAAAAGTCCTGCTGTTGTGGGACAAACTGTGCAATCGACAAGTCTGCCTGTGCTGTCATAGTTGCCTACAACAAGCATGGGAGCAAGCTGTGACGGGTTGTACCACACGCTCTGCATTTTGATTCCACCTGTTTCTTTTGCAACATAAGAAACATCGTCAACATAAGTTTTTTTGCTGTCGCCGTATGCAAACACCTGCAATTTTGCAGTTTTGTCAAACAGCGGGTCATTGTCATACCATGCATCTTCCCAATAAACTTCGCCGCTGCAGTTGTTTGTAACTGACCATTTAAAGGTGTCGCCATTTCTTTCTATTGTAAGAGTATATGGGTCAGTAGCGTGTCGTCCTTTTGGTCCTCCATTATAAAGGCCGCTGGGGGTTGCTTCGTCGCCGTATTCGCAATAAAGCCATGATGCAGGCTCTGCACCTGATTCTGCCATAGCAGGTGTGTCAATAACAGCGCCCGAAACTTTTGTAAATCTCGGAGGACTTACAAGTGCTTCCTCAGGAGTGTCTGCAACGCCTGTGTTGTTAAACAGAGCAAGCTCATAATATTCTGTTTCGTCGTCGGGATTTGAAAGGCGTATACCCATAACCGGGTTACATCTGCCATCAAAATAGTTTCTTAAAACAGCCGAATATTCATAACTGTCAGCATTATCATCCGTACCGATTTCATAATTGAGCACTGTCAGTCTGTTTGAGTCATCGTTAATGGGACGCATTGACAAAACAATGTTGTCGGTAAGATAATCTTTGGTTGTGTAACTGTTACATAAATATTGTTCGTAAACAACCTCGTAAAGGGTCGCCCAGCTTACGCCGCCGAATTTTTCGGAGGTTTTCCAGTTTGTAGCAAGAGTTTTGCCGCTGCCTGTTGCAACGCCGGGCACGCCGTTGTCGCTGTCAATACCGTAGTTGCCGCTGACTGTTTCCCAAACTGTGTGGCCCTGCATATCGTCAGAAACCCTGTCTGTAACAAGACCGCTTTCACGGTAAATTTCAACACCGAGTTTTTTAAGTGAAACATTGTTTATAAATGTGCTGCCGTTGCCGCCTTCGGTGCCGCTGTATTCAAACAACTGCAAGGTTCCGCAACCGGCAAACAACGGGTTTGCATCTGTCCAGCTGTCTGTCCAGATAACTTCGCCTGTTTCTTTTTCTTCAACAGACCAGATGAATGTGTTGCCCTGTCTGCCCAGTTTAACGGTAAACCATTCGGTTTCATAACCATTTGTCTGTTTATAAATACCGCTGGCTGTTTTGTTTGTGCCGTATTCGGTATAAAGCCAGGTCGCAGGCTCACTGCCAACCTCTGCAACATTGGGAGTGTTAAGGTCGCTGCCGCCCTGTACTTTTGTAAAACGGGGAGCGCTTACTTTTGCCGCCTCTTTGTCTGCTGCAGTGCCTGTGTTGTTAATAAGTGCAATTTCGTAATAGTTTGTTTCATCTGTCGGGTCAAAAATACGCATACCCATAACAAGCGATGACGAACCGTTAAAATAGCTTCTCAAATCTGCCGAATAAATATAGCTGTCTCCAACTTCGCTCACGTCACCAATTCTGTTAATAGCCGCCTGCCATCTGTCGTCTTTTGCAAGGCTCTTGATTGATATAACCTTGTCGGTAAGGTCATAGTCTTTGCTTGTATATTTATTGCCGAGCCATGTGTCATAACGCACACGGTAGTCTGAGCTCCAGCTTTTGCCGCCGAATATGGGCGAAGTTACCCATACATCAGGCACAAGAACATCGTTTTTACCGCTTGCAACGCCGGGTACGTTGTTGTCGTAGTCTTCACCAAGCTCGCCAACAGGCACATAAAGGGGATGGTCTTCAATATCATCATCAAAAATATCGAGAGGTGCTGTAACTACAGGTGCTTCAACTGCATCTAAAACAACATTGTTTATAAATGTTGAACCGTTGCCGCCGCCGTATTCAAAAAGCTGTAATCTGCCAACGCCCTCAAACAAGGGAGATGCGTCTTCCCATTTATCTTTCCAGATAACTTCGCCAGTTGATTTTTCTGTAACTGTCCATGAAAAAACGTCGCCCTGTCTGCCGAGAGAAAGTGTAAACCACTCTGTATGATGGGGTAACGGTGATGCGGGATAAAGACCGCTTGCTGTTGCTTCTTCACCGTATTTTGTATAAAGCCATGTTGCAGGCTCACTGCCTTCTGCCGCAATTGCAGGTGTGTTGATGTCTGCACCTTTTACTTTTGTAAAACGGGGAGCAGAAACTTTGGCTTCATCTTTTGAGTTTGCAACGCCTGTGTTGTTAAACAAAGCGATTTCATAATAATTTGCTTCGTTTTCAGGGTCAGCAATACGCATACCCATAACAGGTGTTGAATTGCCGTTAAAATATGTACGGATGTCAGCCCGATAAACAAAGTTATCACCAACATCGCTTACGTCTTTAATAAGGTTAACCGCCGCCTGAATACTTGTATCGTTTGAGATACTTTTGATGCTGATAACTTTGTCGGTGGTTACATCGGCATCATTGCCATTCCACGCGTTTGCATACTGCATATCGTATCTTACACGATAGTCTGTTGCCCAGGCACCACCGCCAAACATAGGCGAAACCTGCCAAACGCCGGGCACAAAGATGTCGCCTTTGCCGCTGGCAACGCCGGGCACGTTGTTGTCGTAGTCTTCACCAAGACTGCCAACGGGCACATAAAGTGTGTGGTCTTCAATTGTATCGCTGAAAAATGCGGTATCCTCTGCCAAAGCAACAGGAAATGCACAAATAAGTGCAACCGCAGAAAGAAGCGAAACAATTTTTTTGAATGCTTTTTTCAATTTACATTCCTCCTTTTAAATTTTATAAAACCACTTCTTCACAAAAATTCCGGAAAAAGCGGGATTTTATATTACATAAGTTTTTCGGTGGATAATATCCGTCCGAAAAGCCTTCTCCCCGGTGGAGAAGGTGGGTTGCAGAGCAACCCGGATGAGGGGATTTTGCGGTAGCAAAATGACTGCAAAATCTCGGGACCTCTATAAGTATGCCGCCATACGGCGACATCCCCTCATCAGCCTCGCATTCGCTCGACAGCTTCTCCACCAAGGAGAAGCCTTGAACTTGTGTAACCTTTTAGCTGTTACAAAACCTTGCAGGTTTTTCAAATCTTATGGGCGGAACGGTTATGAACCGTTCCCTACGGATTATACAATTTTTGTTATTATTTTCACAATTTCACACATGAAAAATCAACAGGTATTATCACTTTTATACAAAAACCGCTTGACAATTTTATTATAACAGAGTATAATAAAAATTGAAATAGACAAAATCAACACGTTTTTGCTTAAAATTAACTTTGTGTTTTTTAAGCAAAGGTTTTTACAATATATACAGAGAAAATCATTGTAAATACCGGAATAATTTGAACAATCAGGTTTTACTTTTCATAAGCAGGAGGCTTACAATGGATATAGAAAAAAACATGCTAAATACCAAAATAAAATATTTCAACGGTCAGAACTGTTTTTCTCTTGAAACAACAGACCTAAAGCATATTTTTGATACTACCAACAAAATATATTTTGTTGTCAGCGGCAAATGTGCGTTTACCTTTGAAGAAGCTGAGCCTCCATTCAATTCTTCTTATGTTCTTTCAGCCGGTGAAATGATGGTTATTCCGGCAGGCATCCACCACTCTATATATCTGAAATATGATGCCTCAGATACATGCCACGATTTATGGGTAAGTTTTCAGTTTGACTGTGACGGAAAGAACATATTTGATATGTTTTCATTCCCTTTCATCATAAAACCAAAAGACCCCCAAAAAGCAGAAAATCTTATGATGACCGTGATTGACCTTGGCAGACACAATTCTCTGATTTCTCTTTACAGACAAAACGCCGCAATTATAGAGCTTGTAACATATTTTCTTGAAGAGTCGGGAGCTTCGCCCTGTGAGCCCAAAATTCAAAGCATGGAAAGTATACTTCAATATATTGACAACAACTTAAATCATGATTTTTCCCTTGAAGAGCTTGCCGCTATGGCTCACATACATCCCGTTCATTTTATCAGGCAGTTTAAAAAGCTGACAGGGACAACGCCAATGCAATATATAAGATCAAAGCGGATGTATTATGCGTGGTCGAAGATTTCTAACACAAGCATGCCGATTTCGGAAATTATGGAAAATATAGGTTTTAAAGACCATGCACATTTTTCAAGAACATTCAAAAAATATTACACCTACTCGCCAATGGAACAAAGAAAACTGCACAAATTTGAAAACCTGCCGGCAGACAACCCGATTTATAAAACTCACGAAGAGTTCAAAGAAGCTAAAGAAAAAGCAAAAAGAAAAAAGTCTCATTAACTGCCGCCCACAGAACATAAAAAGCCTTCCCGAACAGGAAGGCTTTTTATTATGAAAATCAACTGATTTTGTTACGGATTTACGACAATATCACCATAAGGTGTCATGCCCGAAAGGCTGTCCCAGAGGAACACACGAATTTCGGGGTTCTGAACACCTGTGATGTCAACAACCGGAGTGTTTGCCATACCGATGTTACCGCCGGTTACTGTAATTGTTTCGGATTTAACTGCCGTTTGCATAATATTATTTTCGTCAAATACTGCTGCAATTATTGTTGCTTTGCGGTCTGTTGATGTCAGATTTTTAAGCACAAAACGGTAACTTCCGTTGCTATTTTTTGTTGTCTGCATTATTTCTATACCGCTGCCGAATTTTATCTCTGCTGTTGCACTAAGACCTAAAAATTCTGCTTTGATTTTAACGGTTCCTGCCGATTCGCCTGTAAAAACAAGTTTGCCGTCTGCAATTTCTGCGTCTCCGCTTTCAATTGTATAAACGATGTTGCTGTAATCAACAAATTCTTCTTCATTTCCTGATTTATCTTTGCCGTAAACAGTTATATCTTCAAGAGCAACTGCCACGTCGGGGTCATAAATATCTGCCGGAACAGCTATACGCATTGAAGCAGGAAGTGCATAAATTTTGAAATCGTCAAAATAAACTGCACCCAGACCTTCGCCTGCCGGATAATAGTTCATAAGTGCAGGGCCGATAAGCGTATTACCCGAAGTTGTTACGGTGTCTTTTGTGATAGACAGTTTCTGCCATCCGTTTTCGTCTGTTTCTGCAGTTGACCTTGCCACAGAATAAGCGTTTGTATATTTGTTTTCTGCACCGTAATCGTCAAGACGGATATGTACCGGTGTGTTAAAAGTCTCGTGTTCGTCAAGCTGTGCTGCGTTTTCGGTGTTTTTAATTTTAACCCATACCTCGTAGTAGAAAGTTTGTGCCTTAGTATAAGGAACTTTCTGCTGACCGATATAACGGGCTTTTTTGCTTGCTTCTGTTGAACAGTTTGCAAGAGCGTCCATATCTATTTTAAGGCTCATTGAGCCTGTTCTTGCTTCTTCATCGGATATATATGCAACCGCAGAGTGGTTTCCTGACGCACCGTTATCAAAAAATGTTGTGTCGTTAAAGGGCCATTTTGCAAGCTTCCATGTGGTGTCGGTTGCACCGGGCATATGATCTTCAAAAGTACCGTCAATAAATCTGCCCGAAATTGTTTCGCCTGTAAGGTCTTTGCCGTAGTTTGCCGCCGCAAACACGCTTTGTGCACCAATGCAAAGTGTGAGTATTGATGCTGCTGTTAAAAGTTTTGTTAATTTTTTCATAATTAATTGCCTCCTGTTTCATTGTAAGCCGCACGCACCGCACCGTTTTGCGGTGCGTGCGGTTTAGGCAAACTTCAGTTAATTAAAATTCAAGTGCTGCTGCTTTACATACAGGTGCAAGTGATTTAAAGCCGTTAATTGCAAAAACTTTAACTTTTACTGCACCTTCCGGCAATACAAATGCGCCCTCTGTATAAACACAGCCTTCGCCGTTTATATCTGCCGGTTCTGCTTTGATGAGTGTATCTTCTGCATCATAATATGCCACAACAAGATTTGCCTCTGCTTCTGCACCGATGAGTGATGCATCATAGAATACTGCTGTAGATGATGCCTGGTTGAGTGCAATACCGTTTTTCACAACTTTGATGTTGTCTGCGTATGCTTTACCTCTGCTGGGTTCACCTTCCTGACCTGATACAGTTGTATAAGTATAAACCTGCGGCATGAGGTCTCCAACGTTTATTGCATTGTCAAATGTTTTTGAACCTTCAAATTCAACAGCGCCTGTTTTGTTGTTAACAACTTTCCAGTAAACTGTGTTGCCTTTTGCGGCAAGTGTCATATTGAACCAAACTGTACCAATTGTAGTATCAACACCACCCTGAAGGTCACTTAATACAGCATTTTCACTGCGTGCAACATAGTCATAAGCACTGTCATCTGTTGCGTAAGCAGTTGTGTTTTTGTCTCCGCCTGTAACTTTTGTAAATCTTGCTTCTTTTGCCACACCTTTAACACCATATACTGACTCATTAAGAGTTGCCATAAGTGCAAGTTCATAATATGATGTTTCGTCGTTTTTATCAACAAGACGGATGCCTGTTGACTCGTTTGTTGAGCTTGCCATATAGTTTCTGATGTCTGCACTGAAAGCAAAACCGTCGCTTAAATCGCCAAGATCTGCAACAAGGTTGATTGCCGCACCTTTACCGTTGATGGGGTCCATAAGAATTGCTTTGTTTGTTGTGTCATAGTCATTGTTATTAAATGCGTTGCCGTAATATTTTGAATATGCAAGGCGGCTTTCTGAACTCCAGCCTGCTGCTGCATAAGTGGGTGATGCGTCCCAGATGTCTTTTATAAATGTTCTGTGACCTGCAACAAGACCGTCAATGTTGTTTGAGTTGTCATAGTCTGCACCGAGGCTGTCACCAACCTGTGTGTAAACTGCCATGTTTTCAAAATCTTCTGCATAAAGAACAACGCTGTTGTTTGTTTTTTCTACAGGTGTTGCACCCCATGAAACGTTATCAAATACACCGTATTTGCTACCGTAAACAAACAGCTGAGGAACTATGCCGCCTGTGAGGAAATCTTCGCTGTCGGTATAGCTGTCTGCCCATACTACCACGCCGTCTTTATCTGTAATTTTCCATGAAACTTTGTTGCCGTTGATGCTCATTGAAAGGTTGAACCAATGTGTTCCGCCAAATTCAGGATCATATCCGCTGTTAATTGCACTGTCGCCAAAATCACTGTATTTCCATGCATCGTTGCTTTCTGCAATTGCAGGTGTTGCACGTACTGCGCCCTGAACTTTTGTAAATCTGGGTGCAATGCCGGGCCAGTTGTCGCCCTCGTTGTCTGCAAGAAGTGCAAGCTCATAATAATTTGTTGCATCATCTTTGCTGCCGAGACGGATACCAAGAGCATCCTGAATAGCACCATTGTAGAGATAGTTTCTTACATCTGCAGAGAAAGTATAGCCTGATTCTGATTCTTCAAGAGATTTAACAAGCTGAATACCGCCCTGTGAACCGGAAGTGCCGATAAGAAGAACCTGGTTGTCAAGTGTTCCTTTTTCATTCCAGTTATTACATTTAACGCTTTCGTTTGTAACTGTGTATGTAGATCCGCTTGAAAGCAAATCACCTGTGTTTGATACCCATACACCGTCAACAAGTGTCTGACCTTTACCGGTTACGGTTGTTGTGTCAACAGCATAGCCATCAAAATTATCTGTGAAAACTTCGCCTGATGCGCCTTCTTCTATTGCTTCAACTTTTATGTTGTCAAACAGTCCGCCTACACCTGCACCGCCTGTAAAACACTGGGGAATAAATCCGTCTGCAAGGATGTTGTCGGTATCAACATAGCTGCCTGATGCAACAACTGTGCCGTTAAGTTTATCAACTATTTTGTAGCTGATGAGGTTTCTTACAACGCTGATGCTGAAATTAAACCATTTTGTTCTTCCGCCGTCATAAAGATGACATTCGATTGAACCGAGGTCTTTAACATATTCAATGTTTGCTGTGCCGTTTGCAGGAAGTGTGTCTGCTTCTGTACCGTTAATGTTTTTAACAAAACGTGCTGTGCCTGCAACACTGTAACTTGAGTTGGGGTTCATTGCAAGCTCAAAATAGTCTGTTTCATCATATTTGTTTGCAAGTCTGATACCAAGGGCACCGGGCATATTGCCGTTGAAATAGCTTCTTACATCTGCACTGTAAGTAAAGCCGTTTTCAAAAGTGCCAAATTCTTTTGTAACATTGATTGCACCGATGTTTGCACCATAGGGAGCAATGCTTAAAACAGCAGTACCTTCAATGTCGTCTTCGCCTGCAGGTTTGCCCCAGGTGTTAGCTCTGCCCTGGTCGGGAACAATTTTAAAAATTGTCTGCCAGCCGCCGCCACCGAATGTGGGTGATGTGGTGAGTGTATCGGTAAGAACATCGTTTTTACCTGTTGCAATACCGGCTGTGTTTGCAGTAAGATGTGTGCCGTGATTTGAGCTAACTACGCCTTCCGGATAAAGAGTGTCGTCACTGAAATCTTCAAAATATGCCGCATCTGCCGAAACAGAAACACAAAACAGCGACATTGTCATAACGAGTGCCAATAAAATTGAAAGTGTTTTTTTCATTTTCGTTTGCCTCCTTAAATTTTTATAAAGCCTGCACGTGTTTACAGAAATATCAAAAACCTGCTTTCGTAATGCGGTTGAAAGTTTTGCGCCATTGCGGTTGGCTGTGATTTTTGATAATCTGTAAACTGTGCGGTTTTTCTATTTCAAAAAGCCTTTCGGTTTTTTAAAATCTAATAATTTAACAATACAATCCCTCCGTCAAAACCTACGGTTTTGCCACCTCCCTTTACACAAGGGAGGCTTTTTCAGGTTGTCACATAGACGGGTTTGTGGGGTTTCGGGTTATTGAGGACGCTGACCCATACGGGTTTGCGCGGTTTATTTTGTTTCATAATGTCTTGCCAGGGGAACAAGAGTCTGCATATCCTGCCACAAAAACAGTTTTATTTTTGCGGCTGTTGATACTGCCCCATCAAGAGGCACTGTTACCGGATTAGACCCCGGAGCAAGACTTATGTTCTCATCCAAAACAGCTTTAATCAGCTTGCCGCCACCGTCATAAACGCAGCACATCAGCGTTCCTGAAGCTGCCAAATCCATGCCGCTTTGGATATCCGCATTTATTTCTGTTGCTTTGCCGGCGTTTGCGTTTGTGAGCTTATTGCCGCTTTGGTCGGTGATTTCTCCACCTATTAAAAGATGATAATCACTCATATAATTTACGTCAAATATATACTGCTGACCGTTTTCAGCGCTTACGGTCATGCGGTAAATTCCTGCCGGAGAATTTTTTGGCAAGGTGATTTCAAGGGAAGTTTTTGCCGCAGTTTTCTGAATCTGTTCAAAAGAGCAGACGTTTTTCAGGTCTTCTGCACCGGATACAAGGTTGTACCCCGGTTTTACAGTAACCACGTTAAAAAGTGCACCGTCTTTTATATCGGTAAATTCAAAATCTGCAACAATTTTGCGGTTTTCAGCCTGTGAAAACGAAACGTTTACTGTCGGCTCCGGTCGCGGTTCATATGTATAATCAAACTCATAACGTGAAATATTTTCGTTTGTATAAGGACCTTTGCCCACAAACAATGTGTATGTTCCGTTCCACTCGTCTCCCGGCTCAACATTTGCGGTATACCCGGTTATGCCGTTTTTGACTGTTTTTGCCCCAATTGCAACAAGGTCCGAAACATCATTCGGAGTTATCTTCTTGCTTCCTTTATATAATGCAAAGGAATATTTTGCATTTTCCATTTCACCGGGAGTTTCCACGCTAAACACAAACTCACCATCGCAGGTTATTTTATTATTTTCCGCATCTTTAAGCGAAATTGTCATATCCGTTTTTGCATCGGCATTGACTGTGTCATAATAAAACACCGTACTTGCATAAGTTTTCTGCTGTGAGGTAAGGTCGCCTACCACAAGGGTATAACTGC
Organism: Clostridia bacterium; assembly: GCA_045580815.1. Classification (GTDB taxonomy): domain Bacteria; phylum Bacillota; class Clostridia; order RUG12999; family RUG12999; genus JAZNOL01. Next base: position 14,004 of record JAZNOL010000006.1, read on the forward strand.
CTTTGTCGGCTGCTTCGGGCATTTTTACATAAACACCCTCTTTTGCTTCTTTTGCAGTGGTTTTGCCTGTGTATATGCGGTTTGTGCCAAACTCTGCCTCATCGGGCATCATGTTTGTGTCAAGCACAACCACGTCTAATTCTTTATCATCTGCAATCGCATCACTAAGAGTGCACTGTGCATAAACTGTACGCAATGCGCTGTCAACCGTAGGACGGTATTTTTTAAGCACTGTGTTTTTAACTTCAACAGACAACGCAGTTTTTTCAATGCCTATGGGTTCAAGTTTTAACAGCACTATTTCCAGAGGATTTATAGTGTACGAGTTAAATTCCTCATTGCCGGAATAAACCGTTGTTTCAAATTTTACTGCATCGGGAGTTGCCGCTGTTATGTTTGCGTCATAGCTATCGGCACTGATAACGGTTTTTTCTTTAAGACGGTAAGGTCCTTTATCAAATGTGATTGCAATATTCTGATGGGTTACATCTTTTTCAAGATTAGCCATTATGATGTTAAGACCGCCGTTTTCAGCAGTTGTAACAAGCGCATTAAGACTTGGATAAAGTGTTGCCCTGTCTGCCTGTGCCACTTGCTGTGCATAAAGTCTTTGCGAGCATCGTCTGCCAAGCATATCGGTAAAATATCCGGTTTCGGTGCTTGTAAGCTCGCTTTTTACGGCACGACTGCCGGCATTTTCATAAAAGAATTTAACTATTTCCCCTGCACCTGTGAGCATATACGGCACCGAAACGTACGCCTGTAAAAGCTCGGAGCAAAGGGTAAATGTTTCGTCGTCTGGCGGATTTTCGCCTGCAAAACCGTGAAATGTTGCCGCCTCAAACACAGGGTCACGAAGTCTGCGGCAATAAAACATTGCTGTTGACAGCATACCTTCAAAGGACATAATTCTCGGATACTTCTCCGGGTCGCCCCAGTCGGCATACATACCGTGCTCTTCCATATAAATTTTGAGGTGGCTGTTGCCATACTCTTCGGTCATATATTTTTTGATTACGTCATAATCTGCACCAACCTGCTCATAATATGCCGCATCTCTCAAGTGATAATAAAGATGCACAACAATATAATCAACAAGCGGTCCTAATGCCGGAATAACCTCTTTGTTCCAGCTTTCGCCACGGTCAGCAAAGCCGTTTGTGGCGGTTTTTGTAAATATACCGATAGGCAAATCGGGGTTTATTTCTCTTATTCTCGGAATAAACGCCTTGCATTCGGTAATATATTTTTCGGTTGACCAGCCTTTGCCGCTTTCGTTGGTAATTCCGCCAAGCCAGTCAAGCTCGTTGCCAAGCACAACATGCTGAACTGGAAACGGATCTTTATATCCTCTGTCAACACGTTCCTGTGCCCAGTTTGTACCGTCAGAGCCTATTGCGTGCTCATCATCGGGCATAAGAGTTAAATATCTGATTAAATCAAGCTGATTTTCTCTTGTGTCGGTTTCCATGTTAAGTGTTACCGAAAATTTCGCGTCCGGGTCAACGGACATAACGCCGTTAAAAAGCTCGGTTATACCAAGATCCTTTTCTTTAACATATTCGGGCGTAAGATCGTTTTTCCACAAATAATTGTTGGCACTGCCGCCGCCTATACGAAACAGCGGCAGTTTAAAGCCATCTTCTGCAAAAAATTTGTTGATTGTGTCTTTCGTTTCTTTCATTTCGGCGTTGTTGTCACCGTAAAAGGTGTCAACAAAACGGTCTTTTACCCAATCGGAGCTTACGCCGAACATCTGGCGGTTAATATTATTAAGTATAACAGTTTCGTTAACCGTAAGTTTTGTTTTTGTCATGACCTTGTCTGCCGCATTTACTGCGGTGCAAAAGGGCATCATAACAAGAATAAGTGCCAGGGATATAATTTTTTTTAGTTTCATATCTATCCCCCATTAAAAATTATTGTGCCGGTGTTGTATCAAGCCCTTTGTAGAACACAAGAAGTCGTGAGTCACCGCTTCGTGCGTGTGATAAAACAAGTGTGGGATTGTCGGGGTTCTGAATTGCGCAGACAATATCGCCTTTCTGGTCTTTGCCTTTGCTGATTTTAACCTTGCTGCCCGACTCCGCATCATACATAATAGCACCGTATTTGAAATATGCACCTTCACCAACCCAATGGAAGCTCCACTGAGTTTCACGCTCATTTTTAAGTGCACCCGGAGCTTTGGCACCGCTTTGCATTTTAACAGCCTCGCCGTTTATTGCATAAACTTCACCAAAGCCTGCTTTACCGCTGTCAGATGCTGTCCAGATTGTATTTGCGCCGGCATCTCTGTAAGTTTTTGCCATTGCTTTTATATCTTTTATTGCATATTCCACTTTAACGTCGGTTATTTTTTCATTTCTTCCGTAAATAGTGATAATATCACCCTGCTGAACGCCTTTGAATTTTTCGGGTTTGTCAATAGCATAGTCAAATGCACCGTTTTTAGCATTGAAAACACGTGCATACTGAGTTGCAAAGCCTTCTTCATCGGTACCGTTTATGATTTTGTCAAACATAACAAATTCTTCAATGGCTTCGTCACCCGATGTACCGTAAATAACCATTACCTCGGGAATAATTGTGTCGTCAAGATTGTAAATGTCAACAACCTTTGCGTAGGCTTCGTAAAGCTCCCATACGCTGTCGGTAATATTAACAATTTTGTAAACATTGTCGTCACCTGCATAATCTACCGACGGCACCATGAAATGAATCGTCGCATTGGTTGTTACAATGCCGGTAAATCCGGTTGCCATATCAACATAGTTGCCTTTTGCACCTTTACGGGCAATTTTATAATCGTTTTTGCTGATACGCAAATGATTTTCATCTGCGCCCGCCGGCAGACCCTCACTGCAAAGTGTTGTTTCGATTTCAGAAACTTCGCCATCGCCGTTGAGCTTGTATTTGATAAGCTGAGTCATGTCTGTCTTTTTGGGATTTGCATGACGTGCACTTGTGTAAAGCGCAGTTTCAAGGTCTTTAAAACTTTTTATGGGTGTTCCGTTGAGTTTTGCGTTTTTGTTTACCTGATAAACAACAACCTCATTGCCGGCATTGAGTATTTTTAAATCCATTGCCGAGCCGATTGTACCTTTTTGAGCACCGGTTATAAGATAACCGAATTCTTTGCTGCCTGTTGCAGCATCGCCCTCTTCCCAGTTTACAACTTCGCCGAGATAGTTGAGATAAACAACAACGCCTGTGCCCAAATCCAAGGGAGTTTTTGCAAGATAATTTGTTTTTGAAAGTTTATATGCTTTGCCGTCAAGATAGATGTTTTCATCGTCTATTGAATCGTAAACACCCTCGGCGGTGTTAGTGCATACGGTAATATCAAAATATGTTGCATCGCTTTTTATTGTGGGATAGCCTTCAGCCGATTTACCCATAGAATTTGCCGCAATGCTAACGATACCCTCTATAGAAGTGAGGTCTTCAATTTTGCTTCCCTCGCTGTCTGTTGCATTGACTACAACATTGCTGTTTGCTGTATCAATTTCAATCCAGGGCAGGTTAAATGCAGGTTTTATTGTAATTTTCCCATTTTTCTCTGTTGTTCCTGTTACAACAAAATCGGCTGTTTCATTAATTATAACAACGTCATATTTGTTGTTGCCGTCGTTATCAATAAGTGTAACTTTGCCCGAGCCGATTTTTAAATCGCTGTCGGAAACTCCGCCAAGCACGTTGCCGTTTTTAACCGCATCATGTGCTGTTTCTATTGTGGCTGTACGTTTTTCTTCATTTTCGTCAAAATATGTTACAACTTTGTTTTTGCAGTCGTAAATATCTTCAGAATCAAGTGAAATCACTTTTACATCTTTATTTACCGCGGCACAAATAAGATATTTTGTTTCATCGCTTATTGTACTTCTGTAATAATATCTTACGCTCATACCAAGCAGGCTGTTGATACTGCTAAATTCGTTGGTTAATTTATCTTTTCCGATAAGAACCTTGCCATCGGCAACCTTGCCGCTTGCTTTGATTGTAACGTCGCCTACCGAAAAAACAGTACCTGTACTTTTATAAATATCGTGATAAACACTCATTGTTGTTTTTGTGCGGCTTGATTCAAATGCCACATCCTCACCAAAGCTTATCATCTCTGTCGGAGATGCACAAAGCGCATTAAAAAGGAGTGTAACAGCTTTGTCGTATGTAACTGCCGCTGTGCCCGTAAAGCTGATATTTTTAAGCAGTCCGATGTCATTTGCCTGTGAATAGTATGCAGCCTGACTGCCGCCGTTTGCGTTTATAATATCGCTGTAACCAAGTGCACGGGTTAAAATTTTTATTGCTTCAATAAGTGTGATTGCACGGTCAGGCACAAACACATTGCCTGTACAGCCTTCAACCACACCCCGGCTTGCAAGCACTGCAACCTCACTTGCATAGGTATGGCTTTCCATATCATAAAATGTGTTTTCAATACCAAGTGCCGATGCGTCAATATTTAAAAGTTTTGTTGCTGCATAGGCAAACTCGCCTCTTGTTACAGCATCTTCCCCATCCTCGGCAGGAAGTGCCGATTCGGGCAAAAGACCAAGTGTTTCCACCAGCACTTTCGCCTCATTTGTTGCGGGCAGCGTGCTTTCTGCTACTGCCGGCAAACAAATCATTGTAAGCAAAAGTGTTAAAGCAAGAAATATGCTTGTTAATTTTTTCAAGTTCAGCCCCTCCTTAACCGTAAATGCGGCTTATAACCGAAACCGTTTGTGCACGTGTTGCATTTGCTTTTGCATCAAACAATCCGTTTTCGTAAAGTCGGTTTAATGCACCGCTTTTTGTTGCTGTGAGCACATCTTCCATTGCCCAGTCTGATATGCGGTCGCGGTAAACAAATCCGCGCAGGATATTTTCTTTTTCTGTTTCTGTAACGGTAATACTCTTGTCTGCTTTTCTTGCCGCAACTGCCGCAAGCTCCTGAAGAGTAACCTTTTCATCGGGAGCAAACACTCCCCCGCTTTTGCCTCTCATAAGACCGGCACTGTACGCCGCCTGAACATAGGGAGCATACCAACTGTCAACACTTACATCAGAGAAAAGCTTCTGCGGATTTTCGGAAATTTCCACGCCCGATGCAAGAGCAAGAATTTTTGCAAGCTCGGCACGTGTAATATCGCTGTCGGGATTAAATTTGCCGTTTTCATCGCCGCTTACAACGCCGTTTTCAGCAAGTTTTGCAACAATTCCGGAAGCCCAGTGACCGTCCATATCGGAAAATCCTGTTTCTGCCAAAACTTCATCTTCGCCCTCGGTTGTTTCGCCTTCAACCTGCATATCGTCATAGGGCTTGTCTGATTTAAGTGTCAGCACAACCATTGATTTGGGCGGCATTTCGTATTTGCTGAAGTTTGCCTCGTTTTTCTCGGTTGTAGTTGTTGTGAAAATGTTTTCTGTTGCATCCGAAACAACATAGCTCATGAGGTTGGGTGCAGTAAAGTGAACTTCTTCTTTAAGTGTATAGTTGTTTTCAAATTCAAAATTAAGATTATGCTGAACGTAAGGTGAACGGTTAACAAGGATGAGTTTGAGAGTGTCTTTGCCCTGTTTAACAGCAAGCAGACCAAATCTGCATTCGTCGTTTTCCGGCTCTGTAAGATAGCTTCCCGCAACTGCGTGGTTTATAACTTTCCCGCCGCCTGCAATAACGTCTGAATAGATGTTGAACATATATCCGGGCCCGTGAATACGCAGTTTGCCGCCACGTTTCTGATAAATTCCCCAGCAACCGCTGTCATATTCTGTGTTGAGGAAGTACGTTGCACCCCATACGTCGGTACGCATATACATACGGTTTAAGAACATTGCATTTGAAAGTGCACCGTCAAGAGCAATAGGCTCCTGCGAAAAGCTGTAGCCTGTTTCGCCGTTTACATATGCCGGCCAGTCTGCATACTCTGTGTAAACATGGGGACAAACCTTGCCGCCAGCTT
>JAZNOL010000007.1:0-19160 GCA_045580815.1 Clostridia bacterium
TAGAATCTTTTTATTGAAATGAACAACAATTCTGTCGTAAGGTTCTGTTGTATCATATTCTATTCTGTGAAGCTCACGGCGGCTAAGCAAAGCAATATCGCCACATTTCATATCATAATAAGAACCCTCTATCTGAAAACATGCCTGCTTGCTTAATAAGATTAAAAATTCATATTCCTGATGGTTCTGATAAACATTCTTATTTTCGTTATGTGTTACTGACCGATGCACCACAAAGTTTTCAAATTTACAAGTAAAAAAATTAACTTTGTCACTCATATTGGTTTAGAGATAATCTTTGAGTTTCTTACTCCGGCTGGGGTGACGAAGTTTACGAAGTGCCTTAGCTTCTATCTGACGAATACGTTCTCTTGTTACATCAAATTCCTTACCAACTTCTTCAAGAGTACGTGCTCTTCCGTCTTCGAGACCAAAACGAAGTTTTAAAACTCTCGCCTCTCTTGAAGTAAGCGAATCTAGCACATCTGTAAGCTGCTCGCGAAGAAGCATATATGATGCTGCATCAGCCGGTGCCTGTGCATCCTCATCAGGAATAAAGTCACCAAGGTGACTGTCCTCTTCTTCACCGATAGGAGTTTCAAGAGAAATAGGTTCCTGTGCTATTTTAAGTATTTCACGCACTTTATCATACGTCATATTAAGCTCTTTTGCAAGTTCATCCGGAGTGGGTTCTCTACCAAGCTCCTGAAGCATACGACGTGATTCTCTTATGAGTTTATTAATAGTTTCAACCATATGAACCGGGATGCGAATTGTACGTGCCTGGTCTGCAATTGCACGTGTTATAGCCTGACGTATCCACCATGTTGCATATGTTGAAAATTTGTATCCTTTATTATAGTCAAACTTTTCCACTGCTTTTATAAGGCCGAGATTTCCTTCCTGAATAAGGTCAAGAAACATCATGCCTCTGCCCACATAACGTTTTGCTATGCTGACAACAAGACGCAAGTTTGCTTCCGCAAGTTTCTTTTTTGCATCTTCGTCGCCATCAAGCATTTTCTGGGCAAGAACTGTTTCTTCAGCAGTATCAAGAAGCGGAACTTTACCAATTTCTTTAAGATACATTCTCACCGGGTCATCAACACTGATACCCTCCGGAAGTGTGAGGTCAATTTTTTCTTCGCCACTTTCCTGAATTTCCTGTAACTCTTTGTCCAGGTCGCTTACAAGCTCTACACCCATGTTTTCAAGTTCTTCATAAACATGATCCATCTGCTCCGAAGCAATTTCAAACTCGCAAAGAGCATCCTCAATTTCTTTATAGGATAATACTCCCTTTTTCTTACCAAGTTCAATTAAATCTTTAATTGCCTGAAGTGCTGCTTCATTTGCCATTTTTTATCCTCCTAATGTTTCTCGCTTTTTAAGCGCTCAAACATTTTTTGTAATTCTTCAGAATCATTAATGTCTTTGACATTAATTGCCGAGCTGTCTGTAAGCTTTGCATATATATCTTCTGCGGCTTTAAGCGGATTTTCATAAAATTTTTCATCCGTAACCGCCGCAGACATAATCGCCGCATATTCCGGCGTCATGTTTGTAATTATAACAGTAGGGTCAACGCTGACACTATCTTTCTTTTGTTCAAACAGTTTTCCTACAAAAACCTTACATGCCTCTGTTTTAAAAAAATCCGGTGTCACACGGTCTTTAAATGCTTCAAACACCGTTTTATCATACGCCATAAGCAGTGCCAGTTCGCATTCATTTATTTGCGACATATTTCTGGTTTTCATAAATACTTGTTTCTGCTCATTTTTTATATGTTCTCGTTTTTCCTGTTTCACCTTGCCTGCCTCAAGTTTTCTGACCTGAGCATAAATCGCATCAACAGAAATCCCGAACTTTGTTGCTGTTTCTTTAATAAGAATATCCTGTTCAATCTGATTTGAGACTTCGGCAAAAACTTTTGCCATTTCCCCGACAAGTTTTATTTTTTCATCAACATCCTCAGCATTATATTCTTGCATGAGTTTATTTATTTTATACAAAATCGCATTCTGCGACTTGCCAATCAGCTTTTCAAACGCCTCTGCACCTTTTGCCTTTATAAATTCATCAGGGTCTTTTGCTCCGGGCATTTTTATAACCTTAACCCTCATGCCTACAGCTTTAAAAATTTCAAGTGCAAGATTTGTCGCTTTCTGTCCGGCACCATCGCTGTCATAACAAAGCAAAACCTCTGTTGTATATCTTGACAAAAGTGCCGCATGTTCTCTTGTAAGAGCTGTACCAAGTGTTGCCACAGCATTTGTGAATCCACTTTTGTGAAGAGCAATAACATCCATATAACCTTCGCAAAGTATAATACGCTCACTACACGTTTTTTTCGCAAAATTAAGTGCAAACAAAGTTTTACTTTTATTGAAAACAAGGCTGTCTGAAGAGTTCAAATATTTTGGTTTTGAATCATCCAGAACCCTGCCGCCGAAAGCCACTACGTTGCCTTTAACATCAATAATCGGAAACATAACCCTGTTTCTGAAAAAATCATAGAGTCTGCCGGTTTTTTCGCTTTTTCTTGCCATGTTTGAATCAAGAATTTCCTCATCCGAAAACCCAAGTGACCGCAAATGGTCTGTACACGCCGTAAAAGAATCCGGTGCAAAACCAAGACCAAAAGACGATACGGTTTTTCCCGAAAGCCCACGTTTTGCAAAATACTGTTGTGCCGCAGCCCCTTGTTCTGATTTAAGCATGTTATAAAAAAACTTTGCCGCCGCAGTATTTATTTTCAAAATGGTGCTCCGTCTTTTAAATGTAATATCCTCGTTTTTATCAGTTTTTTCAGGTAATATAATCCTTGCTCTGTCCGCCAGAAACTGCAACGCCTCGGTATAATCGAGATTTTCAATATTCATAATAAACTGCAACACACTTCCTCCGGCATGGCAACCAAAGCAATAGTATAGCTGTTTATCTGCCGAAATGTGAAAAGATGGCGTTTTTTCGCCATGAAACGGACAAAGGCCCTTGTAATCACGTCCGCTCCGTTTAAGTGTGATATACGACGAAGCTACGTCAACAAGGTCGTTTGCCGATATGATTTCGTTAACAAGCTCATCCGGATATCGCATAACATTTCCCTTTCACAAACTGGTATAAATACTTATTCGACATTTATCGATTTAAATCCTTTAAAAGAATTTAAAATATATTAACCATTTTTATTTAACATGCCACGGAGTCGGAATGAATAATCTACTGAAAGTTTCTACCGCAAAACTGTCGGACATACCTGCGATATAATCACACACAACCCTATGTACATCACCTGTATTTTTAAGAATCCCTGTTTCATGCTCCGGCATTAAATAGGGATTTTTCACAAACTCTTCATAGAGCTTGCGGATAATCATTTCCGCCTTATACTCTTCTTTTTTTGCCGAAGAATCCCGATATACATGTTCAAACATAAAGCGGCGCAGCGTTGTTGCTGCCTCTCCCACTTTATCAGTCATTTCTAAATTGTTTTCTACAACATTTCGAATCAATGTGTCAATTCTTGTGCTATTTGTATCTCCGAGCACTTCTCTGCAAATTTTAGGAATATCATCAGCACTTATAACACCGCCCCTGAGTGCATCGTCAACATCATGATTTATATATGCAATTTTGTCAGCAAGCTGAACTGCCCTGCCTTCTTTTGTCGCAGGATTACCGCTTGTTCTGTGATTGACAATACCATCACGCACTTCATGCGTCAAATTAAGTCCCTTATCATTTTCAAGCACATCAACAACACGCAAGCTATGCAGATTATGTTCAAATCCATAGGGGCAAACATCATCCAGCACACGCTCTCCCGCATGACCGAAAGGAGTGTGACCTAAATCGTGCCCAAGCGCAATCGCTTCCGTCAAATCCTCATTAAGACGCAATGAGCGTGCAATTGTACGTGCAATCTGCGACACCTCAAGAGTATGTGTAAGACGTGTTCTGTAATGGTCACCTTCAGGAATTATAAAAACCTGCGTTTTGTGTTTAAGACGTCTGAACGATTTTGAATGAATGATTTTATCACGGTCACGCTGAAATTCTGTACGTATATCGCACAGAGGCATTTCTATTGCTCTGCCTTTCGTTTCATCCGAAAATGTTGCTTCCGGAGAAAGCATATGGTGTTCAAATTCCTCTGTTATCTGACGTATATTCATAACCGCTACCACCTTTGTATTATAATTTATTACCTATGTATATATACTGCATTTAGTATTAAAAATCCTTTTTATCCACAATATTTTGTGTTTTTATGCAAAAACAGAGACGAAAAATATCGTCTCTGTTTTATATTTGTTATAGGATAATACAAATAAGCCCTCTTCCACCGTCGTTTATAATTCGTTGCAGCGTTTCCTGTAATTTAAATCTTGATTCGTCCGGCATACGTGACAGTTTCTGATTAAGCCCCTCATTTACAAGTTCATGAAGTGATTTTCCGAAAATATTCGATTCCCATATCTTTTTCGGGTCTGTATCAAACCCACTCATAAGATATTCTATAAGCTCCTCACTCTGTTTTTCCGAGCCTACAATCGGATTAACCTCGGTTTCAATGTTTGCTTTTATCATATGTATTGACGGTGCGCTTGCTCTGAGTTTAACACCGAATCTGCCGCCTTGCTTGATTATTTCCGGTTCTTCAAGAGAAAGCTCATCTACGCCCGGGCAGACTATTCCATACCCTTTCGCTTCCACCTCATTAAGAGCATATTCTATTTTTTCGTATCTCTGCTTAATATCACGCAATTCTTTCAGCATTTCAAAAAGGGAATCCTCCCCTGATATTTCAAATCCGGTGCTGTCGCTGAGAACTTTATAAAACAGATTATCCGGCGTAGACACTTCAATACGCATTATACCGGCACCTAAATCTATTTTTTCAAGTTTTGTATTTTTAGTAAATTCAAATTTGTTTATTTTTTCTGTAGCATTTTTCGCCTCTCGTATCTTTCTGACATCCGCAAGAGATTCGCGAAGCGACGAATAAATCTCATTTTTTAAAGGATGCGAAAGCTGCAATGCATCAAGCCATCCCGGCAGATTTATTCCGATTTCGCAAAGCGGAAATTCATAAAGAACGGTTTCAAGGATTTTTTCAATATCCGCCTCATCAAGTTCTGCACAGGATACCGCCAGAACCGGCACACCATGTTCTTCTTCAAGGGCGCTTTTAAGCTGTTGAGCTTCATTGCCTCGGGGATTTCTGCTGTTTAAAAGAATAACAAATGGTTTGTTTATTTCTTTGAGTTCGTCTATTACCCGTTTTTCTGCTTCCTTATAATTTTCTCTTGGAATATCTGTTATAGTGCCGTCAGTAGTCACGACAAGACCTATTGTGGAATGTTCGCAAACAACCTTTTTTGTGCCGATTTCTGCCGCCTTATCAAAAGGAATTTCTTCTTCATTCCATGGTGTATGCACCATCCGCATAACTCCGTCTTCGCTGGATCCCGCCGCACCCGGAACAAGATATCCCACACAGTCAATAAGTCGCACGTTGCAAGTTGCATTGTCAACATTGATTTTCACTGCTTCATTTGGAACAAATTTCGGTTCCGTTGTCATTATTGTTTTTCCTGATGCACTTTGCGGAAGTTCATCCTGTGCACGCTGTTTTTTAAATTCATTGTCTATATTGGGTAAAACTTTCAAATCCATAAACTTTTTGATAAATGTAGATTTTCCCGTCCGCACAGGACCTACCACCCCAATATAAACATCGCCGCCTGTACGTTTTGAAATATCATCATAAATACTATACCCGACCATAAAAATTCCTCCATTAACGTAATTATTTTTGTACATTTTATGTCCATGCTCAAAAATTTATGTTTAATTTGAAAAATAAATTAGTTTTAATGTTGCAAATTTTTTAAGTTTATGATATAATATATACCAAATCTTAAAACAAAGGTGATTGAAATGTACGTTATTGCAGGTCTGGGCAATCCCGGTAATAAATACGAAGGAACGCGTCATAATATTGGTTTTGAAATTATTGATTATATAAGTCGCACTTACGATATAAAGGTAAACAGGCTCGGATTTAAGTCTCTTTACGGTCAAGGGTTAATAAACGGTGAAAAAGTGCTTCTTATCAAACCGCAAACGTTTATGAATTTAAGCGGTCAGGCAATAAAACCGGCTCTTGATTTTTATAAAATACCGCCCGAAAACCTCTTTCTTATATGTGATGATGTGAATATTCCTCTCGGAACACTTCGCATCCGTGAAAAAGGCAGTGCCGGCGGTCATAATGGTCTCAAAGATATTATTTATATGCTGTGCAGTGATGAATTTCCACGTCTTCGTGTAGGAGTAGGTGCTCCGAAAAATGAACACATCAATCTTGCCGACCATGTTCTCGGAATGTTTAGCAAAGAAGAAAATGAGGTACTGCTGAAAGTTGCAAAACGAATTACCGAGGCTTTACCTGTAATGATGAAAGACGGTGTTTCTAAAGCAATGAGCCGTTACAACGGAAAGGTTGAATAATTAATTGGTATTAATGCGACTTCCTTTCATGTTATTATGCATTTTCTTGCATAATATACACAAAAATTGCAAAAAGATATTGACAAAACGATGATAATGTATTAAAATAGATATGTTAAAAATATTATACAAAAACGGAGGATTTTAAAATGAAAAAAACATTTAAACTTCTTGCTCTCGTGCTCGCTTTGACTATGGCTGTTTTTTGCCTTGCTGCATGTGGCGGAGCAAAAAATGATGCAACCAATGAAACACCAAAAACTGAAGACCCTGCAGCTATTGAAACCGGCAAAGTTATAAAAATGGGTACAAATGCTGCATTCCCGCCTTATGAATATAAAGAAGGCGAAACTTTTGTTGGTATTGACGTTGAAATTGCTACAGCTATTGCCAAAGAACTTGGCGCAACTCTTGAAATAGTTGATATGGAATTTGATTCTATTATTACTGCAACACAGAACGGCGAAGTTGATTTTGGTATGGCCGGCATGACTGTTACTGATGAACGCAAAGCTGAAGTTAATTTTTCATCCAGCTATGCAACAGGAGTACAGGTTGTAATCGTTCCTGAAGATTCATCAATTGCTACAATTGACGATTTAACAGGCAAAAAAATAGGTACACAGCTTGGCACAACCGGTGACATCTATTCTAAAGATGATTACGGTGCAGAAAATGTTACAAGCTACAGCAAAGGTGCAGATGCAGTTATTGCTTTAAAAGGTGGCGATGTAGACGCAGTTATTATCGACAACGAACCTGCAAAAGCTTTTGTCGCTGAAAATGAAGGTCTTAAGATTCTCGACACAGAATATGCTATTGAAGACTATGCTATCGCTGTTGCAAAAGACAATACCGCTCTTCTTGACGATATAAACGCAGCTCTCGAAAAACTTACTGCTGATGGAACAATCAACAATATTATCGCTAAATATATAAAAGCAGAATAATATAGCTGAACTTATATACTGCAAGATTGAAGGTTTACTATATACACCTCTTTCTTGCAGTATATTTAATTTTAAACCACTGTTTTAAACACAAAAAAGCTTTTGTGCTTAAAACAAGGGTTTATCTTTTATTGTAAATACGAAAGGCGGAAAAACAATGTCAAAAAAATTCAAGAATCGACTGTTGGCAATATCAATCTCGTCAATACTTCTAGTGCTTTGTATAATTTACTTTGCACTTACTATTAACTCACAAACAACCGCATCACAAATTTCTAAAGAGGATGCAGAAACTTTTGTCAATACGGCATTTGATGAAACGGCAATTACTAATACGCTTAAAGCCATTGCTTCTAAAAACAACATTACTGTTAACGATATAAATTACGGTAGTGAAAAAAATATTATTCTCGACTGTACCGTTACAACTCCTGACGTATACTCTGTAACTTCACCAGAATATGACAGATTGATGAATACTGATGTTAAAAAGGCAAACGGTACAATGTTCAAATCTTCATTAGACTTTAAAATGGAATTTGAACAGGAATTTATTTCTCTGATTAATAATGCATCAGAAAAAACCACTGATTTGGAAATAAGCATATACGACACAACAAGCGGATTTCTTCTTTATGCCGACGATACATCCACCAATATAGTTTATGGCGGAATAATTGATATTCAGAATGACATAAAAAATAAAACTACTGTTAACACCACTGACGAAAATGGAAACATTACCGAAAAGACAATCCAATCCACAAACGTCAACAAAGGTTTTATTGAGTGCTTTGAAACACGCCGTATTTCTGAAAAACCAAACACCGCAGGTCCTCTTGGCAAATTCTGGACAAAGCTCAAGCGCGACTTCACTGTCAACTTTCTTGAATATGACCGCTGGAAAACTGTTTTTTCCGGTTTGTGGGTAACCATTTGTCTTACATTTTTCGCATTACTTATTGGCATAACTATTGGATTTATGGTTGCTTTTATACGGTGTTCATACCTAAAAACATCTCATCCCGGAATATTGTTAAAGCTGTTTAACTCCATTTCACAGTTATACTTAACGGTTATTCGCGGCACACCTGTTGTAGTTCAAATAATGATTATATACTTTGTCATATTTATGCCCATAGGTGTTGATAAATTTATTGCCGCTGTAATATGTTTCGGTTTAAACTCCGGTGCATACGTTGCCGAAATTGTACGTGGTGGAATAATGAGCATAGACAACGGTCAGATGGAAGCGGGCAGAAGTCTTGGATTCAACTATATGCAAACAATGTTTCATATTATATTTCCGCAAGCCTTCAAGGCAGTTTTACCATCGCTTGCAAATGAGTTTGTCGTTCTCTTAAAAGAAACATCCATTGCTTTTTACATTGGTCTTGGTGACCTTATGTATGCTGTCAACTCAATTCGTGCAGCAACATACAGCCCCTTTATGCCGCTTATAGCCTCTGCACTTATTTATCTTGCGATGGTTCTTATTTTATCCAAACTTGTAAGTATACTTGAAAGGAGACTGAGAAACAGTGAAAGATAATATAATTATCAGAACCGAAAATCTCTCTAAGACATACAACAACGGCAAAATTCATGCTCTGCGTGATGTTAATACCGAAATTAAAAAAGGCGAAGTTGTTGTAATCATCGGCCCTTCAGGTTCAGGAAAATCCACATATTTAAGGTCTCTTAATCTTCTGGAAGAACCTACAAGCGGTCATATTTATTTTGAAGATACCGATATTATGGACTCAAAAACAGATATAAACCTTATGCGCAGAAAAATGGGAATGGTTTTTCAGCAGTTCAATCTTTTTCCGCACATGACAGTTTTAAAAAACATGACCCTTGCCCCCATGAAGCTGCTTAAACTTTCAAAAGAAGAAGCCGAGAAAAAAGCAATGGAGCTTCTTGTCCGTGTTGGTCTTGCCGACAGAGCAAATGCTTATCCCTCACAGCTTTCAGGCGGTCAGAAACAACGTGTGGCAATTGTTCGTGCACTTTGCATGAATCCCGATGTTATGCTGTTTGACGAGCCCACATCAGCCCTTGACCCTGAAATGGTTGGCGAAGTTCTTACTGTTATGAAAGACCTTGCTAAAAGCGGTATGACAATGATTGTTGTTACTCATGAAATGGGTTTTGCCAAAGAGGTTGCAAACCGTGTAATTTTCATGTGCGACGGTAGCATTGAAGAAGACGGACTTCCCGAAGAAATTTTCACAAACTGTAAAAATCCTCGTACACAGCAATTTTTACAGAGTATAATTTAGAGTATAATTTAGAGTATAATTTAATGTATAAAAAATCGGCTTGATGTCAAGCCGATTTTTTATATTATTTTATTTATTCAATATTTTCACAAAACGGTCGTAAGCCTGTTTCCAAGAATCGCCATCTTCCGGCATATAATGAGTTGTTTCAAAAGAATTTTCAACAACCAGGCGTCCGTCTTTTAAATCTTTTACAGCTCCAAGTGCCATAAGCTGAACCATTGCATTGCCCATTCCTGTTGCTTCAACAGGACCTGCAACAACCTCTTTGCCTGTTGCATTTGCAATAAATTTACATACCATTGTATCTTTGATACCGCCACCAACCATATGTATAACATCTATTTTATTATCAATGATTTTTTCAAGACAATCAACATAGTAAGCACATTTCATTGCAAGGCTTTGTGCAATTATGCGTACAATTTCGCCCTCATTTTCAGGAACTTTCTGATTTGTTTTTTCACAAAATTCACGAATACGTTTAGGCATATTCCCCGGTGCGGCAAATTTGTCGTTATCCGGGTCAATAAACGAAACAAGCGGCTCTGCCTGCCATGCCATCTTTTCCATTTCTGCAAAACTTAAATCTTTGCCCTCTCTCTGCCACTGTCTGCGGCTTTCCTGAATAATCCACAAACCCATAATATTTTTAAGAAAACGGATTGTACCGTTTACGCTGCCCTCGTTTGTAAAATCGTATTCAAAGCTTTTATCCGTAATAAGCGGGCTGTCAAGCTCTGCACCCATAAGTGCCCATGTTCCGCTACTGATATATGCATAGTTTTCGCCCTCTTTTGCAGGAACGCTTGCAACAGCAGAAGCTGTATCATGAGAACCAACAGCAATAACCGGTATTTTTTTGCATCCAAGCTCTTCACAAATCTCGTCTGTAAGGTAGCCAACAACCTCACCCGGCATGATAATATCACAGAAAAGACTGCGGTCTATGCCAAGTTTTTCGAGCAACTCATCATCCCACTGTTTTGTATAAGGATTAAGCAACTGCGAAGTAGATGCAATTGTGTATTCGTTTTTCATTACACCTGTCAGAAGATAATTGAAAATATCCGGAATAAACAGTAGTTTATCGGCAATTTTCAAAGTATCGTCCTCAGTTTTTTTCATTGCGAGAAGCTGAAAAATTGTGTTAAAGAAATTAAACTGTATGCCTGTACGGTCAAAAATATATTTTTTGCCAACCAGTTTATCTGCATAGTCTATCATGCCTTCAGTACGGCTGTCACGGTAATGGAACGGGTTGCCTATCATTTTGCCGTTTTTGTCAAACAGCCCATAGTCAACACCCCATGTATCAATACCTATTGATGCAATGTCGTCATGACCGCCATTTACAGCTTTTAATATCCCCTGTTTAATTTCATGGAAAAGTCTTAAAATATCCCAGCGAAATTCACCGCAGGCAACAACAGGGTCGTTGGAAAATCTGTGAATTTCTTCCATTGTAACTTTTCCGTTTTCGTATTCAAATATAAGTGCTCTGCCGCTTGATGCACCAAAATCAAAGCTCAAAATTTTTGTCTTTGTCATAGTTAACTCTCCCTGACTTAATTTTTATCTATGTTTTCGTCACCTGTCCACACTTCTTTTGCTGATGCAATAAGCGATGCCACATTTTGTATTTCTGAAGGAATAATGATTTTTGTTGCTTTACCGTCAGCTACTTTCGCAAGAGCATCATAACCTTTGAGTGTCAGCACCTGTGATGACGGAGCCGCTTTATTTAAAAGAGCAATACCGTCTGCTGTTGCCTGCTGAACTTTTAAAATTGCTTCAGCTTCACCCTCAGCAAGCTGTATTGTAGCTTCTTTTTCAGCTTGTGCACGAAGTATTTGTGCCTCTTTTTCAGCCTGTGCACGAAGTATTTGAGATTCTTTTTCACCCTCTGCCACAAGAATACTTGATTTTTTCTCACCCTCCGCACGAAGAATTGATTCTCGGCGTTCACGTTCTGCTTTCATCTGTTTTTCCATGGCATCACGTATTTCTTTAGGCGGAATAATGTTTTTAAGCTCAACACGGTTGATCTTTATTCCCCATGGGTCAGTCGCCTCATCAAGAATTGTACGCATTGATGTATTTACAACATCCCTTGAAGTAAGTGTCTGGTCAAGTTCCATATCACCGATTATATTACGCAGAGTTGTTGCTGTAAGATTTTCTATTGCCATAATTGGTCGGTCAATACCGTAGGTAAACAGTTTCGGGTCGGTAACCTGATAATAAATAACCGTATCAATCTGCATAGTAACGTTATCTTTTGTGATTACCGGCTGGGGCGGAAAATCCACAACCTGCTCTTTAAGAGAAATTTTTCTTGACACTTTATCAATAATCGGAATAGCAAAATGCAGACCCACTTCCCATGTTCCGGCGTATTTTCCCACACGTTCAAGAATATAGGCATGAGCCTGAGGGACAATTTTAATATTTGCAACAACAAGAATAAGCACAATAACCGCTATAAAAATCCATGTAGCCATAACCACATTGGTAGAACAAAAAACTGCCAAATTATTTAACATTTTTATTCCTCGCTTTCTTTTTTAACAACTAATTTTACGCCTTCAATTCTGATTATTCTGACAAGTTTATCTTTTTCAATACTTTTTCCATCTTCACTTTTTGCCGACCATACCGCAGAACCTACCTTAACCTGACCTTTTGCCTCAATCGGCTGAATTTTCTCGGTAACAACAGCTGTTTGGGCTATAAGCGCATCTGCATTTGTGGGGACCTTTTTAACATATTTTTTAAGAAGTGGCTTTGTTACAATCAAAAGCACCATAGACAAACCGACAAAAATAACCCATTGCCATACTACATCAACATTTCCCATTGCGGCAAACGCCGAAGCAGTCGCTCCTATTGCAATCCATATAGTAACAAGGTTTGTTGTCGCTATTTCGATTGCAAAAAGAGCAACCGCAATACACGTCCACATAATTACACTGCTGTCAATAAGTCATCATTCCCCTCTCTTTTAAAATTATACTTCTCCAAGACTTGCCGCTTTAAGATATGCGTTAATATATCCGTCAATCTCTCCGTCCATTACAGCTCCGATGTTGCCCATTTCAAAGCCTGTTCGGTGGTCTTTGACAAGGTTATACGGATGGAACACATAAGAACGAATCTGACTGCCCCAGGCAATATCTTTCATATCGCCTTTAATATCGTCAATTTTTTCCATTTTTTCACGTTCTGCAATTTCCAGAAGTTTGGATTTAAGCATTTTCATACATGTTTCGCGATTCTGGATTTGTGAACGCTCTGTCTGGCAGGAAACAACAATTCCCGTAGGAATATGTGTCATACGAACAGCAGATTCTGTTTTGTTGACGTGCTGTCCGCCTGCACCGCTGGCACGGTAAGTGTCAACCTTAATATCCTCCATGCGGATGTCAATTTCTATATCATCGTCAAATTCAGGCATAACATCAAGGGATGCAAAAGATGTATGACGTCGTCCTGAAGCATCAAAGGGCGATATACGCACCAAGCGGTGAACACCTTTTTCAGTTTTTGCATAACCGTAAGCATTTATACCGCTGATAAGCATGGTAACACTTTTAACGCCGGCATCGTCTCCATCGAGAATATCAAGTATTTTTGACTCATATCCCCTACGTTCTGCCCAACGCAGATACATTCTCATAAGCATCTGTACCCAATCCTGAGCTTCTGTTCCACCTGCACCGGCATGAAGGGAAAGAATGGCGTTATTTTTATCGTACGGTCCTGTAAGCAGAGTTTCAAGACGCATATTTTCATATTTTGCCATAAAATCTGTACAGCTTTCAATTATCTCCGCCGCCGCACCAATGTCATTTTCTTCGTTTGCCATTTCTATAAGAATGAGCAAATCTTCTCTTTCTGTTTTTAAATTATTGAAAGATTCAAGCTTATCCTTGAGCTGTTTTGTCTTTTTAAGAACCTTTCCTGATTTATCCATATCATCCCAGAAACCCGGTTCAGCCGCTTCTTTTTCAAGAGCATCTATTTCTTCGGTAAGTTTAGGGATATTTATAGAGTCCTCAAGCTCTTTGATGCCACCTTCAAGGTCTCGGAGCTGTAATCGGTATTCTTCTAATTCTATCATTATAAAACCTCACTAATGTCTCAATTTATAGACTGCAAAATTACTGTCCGCAGCATTTTTTGTATTTTTTGCCGCTTCCGCAGGGACACGGGTCATTTCTGCCGACTTTGTTTCCCACACGCACTGTTTTGGGTTTGTTGTCAACCGAATCGTCACCGTGACTTGCAACGGTAGGTTTTGCAACCTGTTCGTGCTCTGTTTTAATTCCAAGTGTTGCACTGAGCACTATACGGACTGTGTTTTCCTTTATTAAATCGGTCATTTCTTCAAACATATCCATACCGGAGTATTTGTATTCCATAACCGGGTCACGCTGACCGTAAGCACGAAGTCCTATACCTCTGCGAAGCTGATCCATAAGGTCAATATGCTCCATCCAGTGAATGTCTATGCTGCGAAGCATTGCTACATTCTCAAGTTTTCGCATATTTTCACCGAAAATTTCTTCCTGTGATTCATATTTTGCATGAGCTTTTTCTTTAACTTCTTTAATAAAGGATTCTTTTGTTATGCTGTCAAGATATTCTGTATCGAAAACAAGCTCATCCTGTTCATATATGAAGCCTTCAAGATATGCTTTAAGCCCCTCAAGATTCCACTGTTCGGGATAATCTGCACCGGCAGAATATTTATTGACCGTCATTTCAACAACATCGTCAACCATTTTGAGAACATTTGTTTTAAGATCGTCGCCGTTTAAAACACGCTGACGCTGTGAATATATGATTTTTCTCTGTTCATTCATAACCTCGTCATACTGAAGCACATGTTTACGAATGTCAAAGTTTTTGCCCTCTACTTTTTTCTGTGCATTTTCAATGGCGTTAGTAAGAATTGTTGCTTCAATCGGCTCATCATCAGCAAGGCCCAGACTTCCTACAACATTTTTGAGTTTATCTGAACCGAAAAGTCTCATCAAATCGTCTTCAAGAGACAGATAAAATCTTGTTGTACCGGGGTCACCCTGACGACCGGCACGACCACGAAGCTGGTTATCAATTCTTCGCGATTCATGTCGTTCTGTACCTATAATGCAAAGACCACCTGCTTCAACCACTTCTTTGCGTGACTCTGCAATTTCTGCTTTGTATTTATCATGAAGACGTCTGTATTCTTCACGGGCAGCAATAATTTCTTCGTCATCAGTTTCGCCGAAGCCTGTTGCTTCAAGAATCATTTCTTCTGAAAATCCTTGTTTTTCCATATCGTTTTTGGCAAGGAATTCAGCATTACCGCCAAGCATAATATCCGTACCACGACCTGCCATGTTTGTTGCAATTGTAACGGCTCCAAGTTTACCTGCCTGTGCTACAATCTGTGCTTCTCTGTCATGATGTTTTGCATTGAGCACTTCATGCTTTATTCCGTGACGTTTAAGCATGGCACTCAGCAATTCAGATTTCTCGATAGAAATTGTGCCTACAAGAACCGGCTGTTTTTTCTCGTGACACTCTTTAATGTATTCCACAACGGCATTATATTTTGCCGCTTCTGTTTTATAAACCACGTCAGAAAGGTCTTTTCTTGCGAGTGGTTTGTTTGTGGGAATTTCAACAACGTCAAGAGAATAAATTTCCTGAAATTCTGTTTCTTCGGTAAGTGCTGTACCTGTCATGCCGGCAACTTTTTTATAAAGACGGAAGAAGTTCTGGAACGTAATTGTCGCAAGAGTTTTGCTTTCTCTTGCCACTTTTACGCCTTCTTTCGCTTCAATCGCCTGATGCAGACCTTCGCTGTAACGTCTGCCTATCATGATACGTCCGGTAAATTCGTCAACAATAAGAACTTCGTTGTCTTTAACAACATAGTCGATGTCGCGGCGCATAATTCCGTGGGCACGGATTGCCTGGTTAATGTGGTGAGAAAGCGTTGTGTTTTCAACATCCGACAAATTTTCCACGCCGAAAAATCTCTCCGCTTTTTTTATACCTTCTTTTGTAAGAGTAACTGTTTTTGCTTTTTCGTCAACGATATAATCTGCATCTATATCGTCCTGTTCTTCTTTTGTGTGAAACTCTTTTCGTTTAAGACAACGGAGTGTGCGTGCAAAAGCATCTGCCAATTCGTAAAGTTTTGAGGACTGTTCTCCGCTACCGGAAATAATAAGCGGTGTTCGCGCCTCGTCTATAAGTATTGAGTCAACCTCATCGACAATTGCATAAATCTGACCACGCTGAACCATTGCATTTTTATCGATAACCATGTTATCACGCAGGTAGTCAAAGCCAAGCTCATTATTCGTTCCGTAGGTTATATCGGCTCTGTAAGCCGCCTGTTTTTCAGCCGGCTCCATTGAACTTGTAATAAGCCCTACTGTAAGACCTAAAAATCTGTAAACCTTGCCCATCCATTCGCTGTCACGTTTTGCAAGATATTCATTGACAGTAACAACGTGAACACCTTCACCGGTAAGTGCATTCAGATAAGCCGGAAGTGTAGCCACAAGGGTTTTACCCTCACCTGTTTTCATTTCGGCAATTCGTCCCTGATGAAGAACAATACCGCCTATAACCTGAACTCTGAAATGACGCATACCAAGCACACGCCATGATGCCTCACGAACAACAGCAAATGCCTCGGGAAGAAGTTCATCAAGAGTTTCCCCGTTTTTATAACGTTTTTTAAATTCTTCGGTTTTTGCACGAAGCTGTTCGTCTGTAAGTTTTTTTATTGATTCTTCAAAAGAATCAACCTTATCTGCAATGGGGTATACCCTTTTGAGTTCACGGCTGCTGTATGTGCCGAAAACCTTTTCAAACATACTTTTAATCATTGGTATTTCCTTCCTCTTTTGTCTCTGCTGTTTCTGCCTTATTTTCCTCAGACATGAAAAGCTTTTCAAAGCTTTCGCCGTCAAGTTTTTCAAACTCAACAAGAGCATTTGCTATAAGGTCAAGTTTGCTTCTGTTTTCTTCAAGCATACGCAGACAGTCTTCATAACAGCTTTCTACAATATTACGAACTTCTGCATCAATAATCGCTTCCTGCTGGTCACTGCAATTGCGTGTTTGGGTAAAATCTCTACCCAAAAATACTTCGCCACCCGATGAACCATAGCATATAGGACCTACAACATCACTCATACCGTATTTCATAACCATTTTACGGGCAAGCTCTGATGCACGTTCTATATCGTTTGACGCGCCTGTGCTGATATCACCGAGAGCCACTTTTTCTGCCGCTCTTCCACCGAGAAGAATGCGGATTGTGTTATACATATATGTTTTTGTTGTATAGTATCTGTCTTCGGTAGGAAGATGCATTGTATAGCCACCGGCCATACCTCGTGGAATAATTGAAACCTCATGCACGGGGTCCTGATCGGGCATTAGACGTGTAATAACCGCATGACCTGCTTCATGAATGGCTGTAAGACGTTTTTCATCTTCATTCATTGCTCTTGATTTCTTTTCTGCACCCATCATAACCTTCATCAGCGCAATTTGAATATCGTCATTATCAATGCTCTTTTTATTTTTTCGTGCAGCCAGTAATGCCGCTTCATTAAGCAGATTTTCAAGGTCCGCACCGGTGAACCCTGCTGTTGTTTTAGCAACAACTCCTAAATCTATATCTGCCGCCAGTTTTTTGTTTCTTGAATGAACTTTTAATATATCTTCTCTGCCTTTGACATCCGGAGTATTCACAACAATTTGTCTGTCAAATCGTCCCGGACGCAGAAGTGCAGGGTCAAGAATATCTGGGCGGTTTGTTGCCGCTATCATGATGATACCTTCGTTTATTCCAAAACCGTCCATTTCAACAAGAAGCTGGTTAAGTGTTTGTTCCCTTTCATCATGACCACCTCCGAGACCCGCTCCACGCTGACGGCCAACAGCATCAATTTCATCTATAAAAATAACTGCGGGAGTTGATTTTTTCGCCTCTTCAAACAAATCACGGACACGTGCCGCACCGACACCGACAAACATTTCAACAAAATCCGAAGCGGAAATGGAAAAAAACGGAACGTTCGCTTCCCCTGCAACAGCTTTTGCAAGAAGTGTCTTACCTGTTCCGGGAGGGCCTACAAGAAGAACACCCTTAGGAATACGTGCACCAAGTGCTGTATATTTTGCAGGGTTTCTCAAAAAATCAACCATTTCTTCAAGATCAGCTTTTTCTTCATCGGCACCTGCAACATCCTTAAATGTAATTTTACGCTGATCCTGACTCATTACTTTTGCACGACTTTTACCAAAATTCATTACTTTACCGCCGCCACCGCCTTGCATCTGACGGAACATAATAACCCAAAAAACAATTATTACAATACCTATGATAATGTACGGCAACATTGTAATCCACCATGGCATCTCCTGAGGAGCAGGTGTTTCAAGAACAAAATCAGGATCTTTTGAAAGCTCTTTTATCTCCTGTGCGGCAAATGTAAGAAACACATCAACAGACGGAATTGAAACACTCATTTGCGAGTTATCCTTAAGCGTAGCTGTAACACTTGTATCATTAACAACAAGTCTTGTCACATCTTCACTTTCTATAACCTGAAGTAAATCGCTCATTGTTTTTGGTTCAATAACATTTTGCGTTGTGCTGAAAACAAAATAAGTAAGCATAAGCATTGCAAACAAAACAACAAACAATATTATGCCTTTAAAATTTTTCAACTCAAATCATCTCCCTTATGATAATATATACATTTATGCCTAAAAAAACACCAATTGTTTTTATATAGGCAAATTAACTGTACACCGACGGTTTTAAAACGCCTATGTATGGCAGATTACGGTATTTTTCAGCATAATCAAGACCGTAACCCACAACAAATTCATCAGGTATTTCAAAGCCGAGATAATCTATGTGAACATCAACAACACGGCGCGACGGTTTATCAAGAATTGTACATATCCTGACTTCTTTTGCACCGTTTTGAAGAAATCTTTCTTTCAGTTTTGAAAGCGTTCTGCCTGAATCAACAATATCTTCAACAATAAGAACACTTTTACCGCTTACATCAAGGTCAATATCTTTAACAATTTTTACTTCTCCCGAAGATTCGGTTTTATCCGCATAGCTTGACGCAACCATAAAGTTTATGTTAACATCAAGTTCTATTTTTCTCACAAGATCGGATGAAAATATAAATCCGCCTTTAAGCACGGTAACAACAACAAAATCCTTGTCTTTGAAATCTTCTGTGATTTTTGCGGCAAGCTCTTTTGTTTTTTCTGCAATTTCTTCTTCGGTAAAAAGAATTTTTTCAATGTCCTTATTCATAATGAACTCCTTAATTGCCGGTTTTTTTAACCGTCACTTTTA
>JAZNOL010000008.1:0-10836 GCA_045580815.1 Clostridia bacterium
GGGTCACAGACAGCCGCTTGACAAAATCGAAATTAAAGCAATCAAAGCGTAATGACTACTATCACTTTTTTTGAAAAAGAAAACGCTTTTTGCGGCTTTTCGGTTAAAGGCCACAGCGGATATGCACATGAAGGCAGTGACATTGTTTGCAGTGCAATTTCATCGTGCATAGAAATGTTCGGTTTTGGTATTGCGGATGTTTTCGGCGAAAAACGGGGAAGTCTTTCTATTAACGAAAAAACCACCGAAATTTCGTTTAAAATTCCTGAAGATATAACAGAAACCGAAAACGACAAGTGGAAACTTCTTGTCGGTATGTTTTTCAGCTATATGACAGAGCTTGAAAATTCGTACAGAAAATACATTAAAATTAAGAAACGGAGGATATAGATTATGCTTAGAATTGGTTTGCAGTTTTTTGCTCATAAAAAAGGTATGGGTAGCACCAAAGACGGCCGTGACAGTGAGTCCAAACGTCTTGGTGTAAAACGTGCTGACGGTCAGCAGGTTCTCGCAGGTAACATTCTTGTTAAACAGCGCGGAACAAAAATCCATCCGGGCACAAACGTAGGCAAAGGCAAAGACGATACTTTGTTTGCTCTTGTTTCTGGTAAAGTTAAATTTGAAAGAAAAGGCAAAGATAAGAAACAGGTAAGCGTTTACCCGGTTGCTTAATTTATTTGGGCTGTGATAAAATGCACAGACCGCATAAATGCAAAAGATTAATTTAAAACCTTAAAGGACGGTATTTTCACCGTCCTTTTTTGTATGCTTTTATGTTGTAAAATCCCTTGCCTCCCTCTGACGAGGGAGGTGGATTTTGCGTAGCAAAAGACGGAGGGATAGAAAATGTATAGAGCAAAAAAAATTGTTTTATCTCTCCCTCAGTTTCGCTGTCGCTCAACAGCTCCCTCGTCAGAGGGAGCCACGCGTATAACCGCATTTTATATTTAATTAAATTTTTCCATATTGTAAAAAAAATTCAAATATCTATTGCATAAATATATTTTTTGTGGTATAATAATTATGCTATACAAACTAAATAATAAAATAGGGATATATTCTGGTTTTTATGGGATATTTATACCCTTTTTTGACTATCATACTTTTGAATTTGAAAAAAATACAAATTCCACTTAATATGGTAGTCAGAAAATAGTCTATTTTATTTAAGTTTGTATAGCAGCAATCGGAGTTTGTGTTTTTGTGCACCAGCTTCGGTTGGTGCATTTTTTATTGCAAAAATTTTCAGAAAGGAGAAAAATTTTTTAACAAAACACAAACAGTTTAAGAAAGGACTTAAGAAAAATGAAAAAAACTATACTCTTGTTACTCACACTCACCCTCTGCCTGACAATTTGCTCATGTGGTTCAAAAAAAGAGGCAGATACCCCTGAAAACAAAATCGGAGATGCTGTTTCTGAGGCAGAAACCTCTAAAAACAAAATCGGAGATACTGTTTCTACTGACATTTTAGAATTTACATTGGATGATGCAACATTTGCCATTGCTTTATCTAACACTATGTCTCTGCAATCTGTTTCAAACTATGGAGCACCCAAAGAATATGATGCTGAAAAAGATGCTAACAATCCATATGTCGCCAGCAAAGGGCATTCTCTCGCTTATGTTTCTTTCACTTTAAATAATATTGACCGAAGATCAATTAACATAAGAAATTTTGTAACTGTAAAATATGGAGACTCCATATACAATGACGATATGAAATTTATAGCTGACCGCTCATGGGGAGAAATAGACTGGTCAGGTTATTCAATGGCCAACATTTTGTTGGAAACCGGCACAAAAACCTCTTACCGAGGATATATAGATATTCCTGTAGAAGCAAAACCCGATGATTATTTTGAACTCACCCTTGCTCTGCCAACATCAGCCGGCAAAACAACAAAATTTACTTTTGGCGTAACCCCCGAAGACAGAGATGCTGCCGTTGAAGCTGAGAAGAATCGAACTGATGAGTTGATAGCTGAATATAATGAAAATGTAGAAACTCGTAAAGCCGAAGCAAGCCCCGAGGTAGTTTCAGCAGTTAAATCAGCATTGGATGGCGCATGCTACGAGTATAATACATATTCACCAGATGTTGTAATCAAACACAAAACCATTTTTAGTAGAGATACTATAATCGACTATACAACTTCATCAATCGGAACTACTTTTGAGAAAGAAGGCACATATACTGTCGGTGAAAAAGATCTCTTTGTAGATTTTTATGCTGATATATTCACTGACTGTTTCATTCCGTATGTTTTAGAAAACGATGAAGTCCTAATATATGATACAGAAAGCATTGAACAATATTAATAATCGTTATAAACCTTTATTTGTACATAACATAAAAGGCGATTTGCAATTATGCAAATCGCCTTTACGCTTTTCACACATAAACCCCGACGATATGCAAAAACCGTGCCGAGGCATAGCGGTATGTATCAAGTCTGCGGCGGCGGGCATTATAGGAATGTGCGGCAACATAAATTCTGCCACGGACAGTTTCTGTCACAACTAAAGTGTGATAAAACTGTCCGTTTTCGTTTGCAAGCTGGATTATATCGCCGGCGATTACGCCGTTTTGGGTTGTCTGCGTGGCAAAAACTGCCCGGGTTTTATTTGTTGTTAAAAAATTATAAAGATATTCCACACCTGTCCAGGAGGGGGATTTATTATTTGCATCAATATAATACCAGCCGAAAACCGGCTCGTAGTTCATTATTCCACTGCCGGCAAAAAGGCACTGGGACGCAAAATTTGTGCAGTCACCGCCGATATCCTCATAGTCATAATACAGCGGATTTCTTCTGTATGCCCATCGGTTTGCATATGCCACCGCCGCCTGTCTGTTGTAAGGGATTAT
Organism: Clostridia bacterium; assembly: GCA_045580815.1. Taxonomy (GTDB): domain Bacteria; phylum Bacillota; class Clostridia; order RUG12999; family RUG12999; genus JAZNOL01. Next base: position 2,876 of record JAZNOL010000008.1, read on the forward strand.
ATCGGGCATTTTTATGCCTCCTTTTTTAAAATTTTGTCTTTTAAGCATTTAAAATTTATTCGTAAACTGCGGCAAATATTACTTTTTCGTGTCATACCTAAAAAATTATATAAAATATACCAAAATGCAAAATAAAATTATGTGTATTTTGTCTATTTTAAAAAAGCGCAAAAAATGTTACAATTATAATAGGTAAATATATTCAATAATATAAAATAGCATTAGTATGCGTTTGAGGAGATAAAATGTTTGTAGATAAAGCAAAAATTTATATAGAAGCCGGACGTGGCGGCAACGGAGCCGTATCTTTTCACCGTGAAAAATACGTGGCGGCAGGCGGTCCCGACGGTGGCGACGGCGGACGTGGCGGCAACGTTGTGTTTCAGGCAGACAGACAACTTGCAACGCTGATGGATTTCCGCTATAAGAAAAAATACAAAGCTATGGACGGTGGCGACGGACGCGGGGCAAAATCCAGCGGAAAAAACGGTGAGGATATTATAATTAAAGTTCCCTGCGGAACAGTTCTTAAAAATGCCGCAACCGGTAAGGTTATTGCTGATTTAGCTTACGATGAGCAGACATTTATTGCTGCAAGAGGTGGCAGTGGCGGATTCGGTAACGTGCATTTTGCAACGCCTACACGTCAGGTGCCCATGTTTGCAAAGCCCGGTCTTGCAGGGCAGTCCATGGAGGTTACTCTTGAGCTTAAACTGCTTGCAGATGTGGGGCTTTTAGGCTTCCCAAATGTTGGCAAATCAACACTTCTTTCGGTAATAAGCGATGCTAACCCGAAAATTGCCAACTATCATTTTACAACCCTTGAACCTAATCTTGGTGTTGTTGCGGGCTATGGCGAAAGCTTTGTTGTTGCCGATGTGCCCGGAATTATCGAGGGTGCACACGAGGGTGTCGGTCTGGGACACGAGTTTTTACGTCATATTGAACGCACAAGACTGCTTGTTCACGTTGTTGACGTTTCGGGTATTGAGGGTCGCAATCCCATAGAGGATTTTGACACAATAAACGGCGAACTGTTTTCGTACAGCGAAAAGCTGACGGAAAAAGAGCAGATAATTGCCGCAAACAAGACGGATTTAGGCATTTATCCTGAACTTGCCGAAGAGTTTATCACCGAAATGAAAAACAGGGGCTACACAGTTTTTGAAATTTCAGCGGCTACGAACAAAGGCGTTAAAGAGCTTATGCAGTATGTAAGCGAGCGACTTTCCAAAATACCAAAAATGCCGGAAATTGAAATTGAAGAGGACGTTTCTGAAATCAGACCCGAGGATGACGGTGAAATCACCGTTACAAAAGATGGAGGGGTCTTTGTTGTTGAAGGCGGATATGTGGAATATCTTGTAAACTCCACCAATTTCAGCGATACGGAATCGTTGCAGTTTTTCCAGAACGCATTACGCCGCAAGGGTATTGTTACGCTGCTTGAAGAAGCCGGCATAAAAGAAGGCGATACCGTGCGTATGTGCGAGCTTGAATTTGATTTTGTGTATTGATTTGTTACTTTTGAAAGGATTGATTTAATTGCTTACAAGTAAGCAAAGAGCATATTTGAGGTCGCAGGCAAACGACCTGCAACCCATTATACAGATAGGCAAAAACGGCATTAACGATGCGCTTATTGAGCTTGTTGTTGATGCACTTGACACTCATGAGCTTGTTAAGATAAAGGTGCTTGAAACGGCGTTTTTATCTGCCCGTGAAGCCTGTGATATAATTGTTGAAAAAACCAAATGTGAGCCGGTGCAGTGCATAGGCTACAAGTTTGTTATTTACAAACGTTCAACAAAAGAGAAAAACCAAAAAATTGAGCTTGCGGCGGCAACCGGCAAGAAAAAAACGAAAAAAGACCCGGCTGTAAAACCGGGCGAAAAAGCCAAAGCCGCAAAAGAAGCAAAAAAAGCACAGAAAAAGAAATTTTTTGAGCAGGTTCGTGCTTCCGCACGAAGTGGCAGACGGTCTCCGTCCCCCTTTAAAAAAAGCTCATCTTCTCACAGCCGCTCACGTACTGTTTCGGCACGCAAAGGTTCGGGAAGATAACCTGAAACGAGTAATCCGAACTCGATTTTAAGAGGTGCAAAGATTTTGAAAACAGCAATTTTCGGCGGCAGTTTCAATCCGCCCCATATGGGACATATAAGCATTGCCAAGTGCGTTTTAAGTCAGCTTGAACCGGACAGGCTTGTTTTAGTGCCGACCGGCGAAACATATTACAAAAAAAACGCCGTGGTTACGGCAGAAAACCGGCTTGAAATGTGCCGTATTATTGCAGAAAAATACGGATTTGAGATAGATGATGTTGAAATTTCAAAGGGCGGATATTCATACACCGCAGAAACCCTTGAATATTTCCAAGCCGCTTATCCCGATGACGAGCTGTTTTTTATTCTGGGCGGTGACAGCCTTGATTATATTGATAAATGGAAAAATCCCGAAAAAATATTTTCTCTTTGCACACTGATAGTTGCAAAGCGCGACGGTTATAATGATAAGGCAGAATATTTAAGACAAAAATTTGGTGCAAAAATTAAGGAACTTGATTTTGCCCCCTATGATGTATCTTCATCGGATATACGCCGAAGATTGCAATGCGGCAACCATGATTTTTCGGACATGGACAGCGAGGTAGCTCAGTATATTATGGAAAATAATCTTTACACCTATGACACAGAATATTTAAAACAGCAGATTAAACCTCTGCTTAGACCCGAACGCTATGAGCACAGTCTCGGTGTTATGGAGCTGGCAGAACAGCTTGCTATGCATTACGGTGAAAATCCGCTTAAAGCAAGGGTTGCGGCGCTTCTTCATGACTGTGCAAAAAATCTTGAATTTGACACTATGCACGAATATATGATGCGTGCAGGAAATATTGACGACATAGTTCTTGCATCAAAAGGCTTGTGGCACGGACCTGCCAGCGCTCAGTATGCCAAAGAGCATTTTGATATTGACGACGAAATTTTTGAAGCTGTTTTTTACCATACAATAGGCAAACCAAACATGAATCTGCTTTGTAAAATTATTTTTCTGGCGGATGTTCTGGAAGTGGGGCGTGACGTAGAGTTTGAATGGTCTATGCCGCTTCGTAAGCAAGTTTTTGAGGATATGGACAAAACACTTCTTGATGTACTTGATATAACAATTATTTCGCTGATTGAGCGCAAAATGGTTATGCATCCCAATCCGGTTGAAATAAGAAACTCGCTTTTATTACAGAAAAAGGAGAAAATATGAACAATAAAGACGATGAAACAAAACGAATCCCTATTGTAAATAAACAGGACGATGTTCCCCCATCACCCATACACGGTTTTGATCCGTCAAAGGTGATGTTTATCCCGTCAGATAAAAACTCTGCACCCACACCCGCATCGCCTGTTCCCGAACAACCGGCTTTTTCAAAACCTGATAAACAACCTGTTGATAAATCATCAACAGCAGTATCAGCTCATGAAGACACCGACATTGACAAAACAGTAATTATTCCGGCTATAGACAACACAACAGCTGAGAAAACCACAACTGTTCCGTTTATTGAAAACAGCAGTCAGTCTACTTCTCCAGTTCAGACAACATCATCTGTTCCGGTTTCCGACCCGGATGCTACTGCTGAAATTCCGGTTATCACTCCGAAACAAGAACCCGAAACACCGGCTATAGCACCTACATCACAAAACACGGTTCTCAATCAGCAGCCGGCTGTTAACAAAGCTCCCGAAACCGGTAAAAAAACACACAGATGGATGTTTGCCATCGGTTTTAGCATTATTTCGATTATTTTATGTATATCTATTATCATGACATACGTTTTCCCAAGAATAATCGAAGACGGCGGCGTTGCAATTTTAGATAATGTCACCGCAATTATAGGCGAACCGCCCAAGCACACCAATGTTTTGCTTGTGGGCACGGACAACGGCGGATATCACACCGACACAATGATGGTTGCATCTTATGACAACGAATCACAGTCTGTGCATGTTATGCAAATCCCCCGTGACACATATGTTAAAGGCAACGGCAGAGCTGACAAAAAAATCAACTCAGCATATTTTATAGGCATTGACACCTTAAAGGATGAAATTTTCAAAGCCTACGGCATAGAAATTCACCGTTATCTCGCAGTTGAGCTTGACGGATTTATCGAGATTATAGATGCAATCGGCGGCGTTGAGGTGGATGTTCCCATCAATATGCATTACGACGACCCTGTGCAGGATTTGCACATTCATATAGACAAAGGTTTACAGGTGCTCAGTGGCAAAGATGCCGAAGGCTTTGTACGTTATCGTAAAGGCAACGATGGGTCAAGCTATCCTCTTGGTGACATTGACCGTATGAAAGCACAGAAACAGTTTGTCCAGAACACGGTTTCCAAAATCATTTCTATTGACGGGCTCAGCAAGCTCCCCGAGCTCATAGGTATTGTAAACGATAATATTGAAACCGACATTTCTACTACCGAAGCAACAAGCTATGCAACAAAAATTTTGTCGCTTGGCAGCGATAAAATAACATTCCATACCGCACCCGGTGTTCCGCTGTATAAATACGGCGGTTGGTATTACTTTGTTGACGGCCAGGAAAATCAAACGCTTGTTATGGAACATTTTAACGGTAAATACAACAAAAAATCATATACTCCGGTATATTTCGACCTTTCTCCGGATGCAAGCGAAACCGCTTCAGCCACAGATTCGGATTATAATTCGTCCGACGTTTCCGATGACGAACGCTACACCTATTATTCTCCTGAAAACGATGCCGGATATTATGATGACGAGGACGGCAACACATCCTCCGGTGTTCCTGTTATTGATGACGACACCTCGGAAACAGATTCTTCCGACTCATCCGACTCCTCATCACAACAAGGAAATTCTTCACAAAACAACAAACCGTCTTCATCTCAGGGCAATAAACCCTCTGACACTAAACCGGATTCATCAGCCTCCGGCAGTTCAAATACTGCACCGGAAACCGATGATGCTCCGTCAGTACAGACACCGCAGAAGCCGGCAGAAAACCTGCCGCCCGATGCACCGCAATTTGATTTTGATTAAAGGAGATTACCTCTATGACATCTAAAGAAAAAGCTATAAAAATGGCGACCGTTCTTTCTGACAGAAAAGGCGAGGACGTTAAAATAATGGAAATTAAAGACCTGACAACAATCGGCGATTATTTCGTTATTGCAACAGGCACTTCAAACACCCACATCAAAGCTCTGCGTGACCATGTGGACGAAAAAATGAAGGAAGAAGGCGTTGTACCCCTTCACAACGAGGGTGGCAACGGTTCAACCTGGCTTCTTATTGACTACGGCGATGTTATTGTTCATATTTTTGACCGTGAAGCGGCAGAGTTTTATGACCTTGAGCGTCTGTGGCTTGACGCTCCCGAAATTGATTTTGAATAATTAAAATATATACTGAAAGGACTTTTTGAAATGAGTTACGATTTTAAATCCATTGAACAGAAATGGCAGAAAATCTGGGACGAAAACAACACTTTTTCTGCAAGCGACGACAAAACCAAACCCAAATGTTTTTTGCTTGTTGAGTTTCCCTATCCGTCAGGTCAGGGTCTGCATGTAGGTCATCCCAGAAGCTACACAGCACTTGATATTATTGCCCGCAAAAGAAGAATGCAGGGCTATAACGTGCTTTATCCCATGGGCTGGGATGCTTTCGGTCTGCCCACAGAAAACTATGCGATGAAAAACAAAATTCATCCCCAGATAGTTACCGAAAACAACATTGCAAACTTTAAACGTCAGCTTAAAAGCCTGGGCTTTTCCTTTGACTGGCAACGCGAAATAAACACCACCGACCCGTCCTATTACAAATGGACACAGTGGATTTTCTTGAAACTTTTTGAAAAAGGTCTTGCCTACAAACGCGAAATGCCTATCAACTGGTGCACAGGCTGTAAAGTAGGCCTTGCAAACGAAGAGGTTGTAGGCGGCGTGTGCGAACGTTGCGGAAGTGCCGTTGTGCAGAAACAGAAAAGCCAGTGGATGCTTAAAATCACCGAGTATGCCGACAGACTTATTAAAGACCTTGACGATACCGATTATATTGAAAAAGTTAAAATTCAGCAACGCAACTGGATTGGCAGAAGCGAGGGCGCAGAGGTTGATTTTACAGTTGCGGGCACAGACGATAAAATAACAGTTTATACAACACGTCCCGACACACTTTTCGGCGCTACATATGTAGTTCTTTCGCCGGAACATGCTCTTGTTGAAAAGCTTAAAAGTAAAATCACAAACTTTGATGAAGTTAAAGCATATGTTGAAGAAGCCGCAAAGAAAACCGAGTTTGAGCGTACCGAGCTTGCAAAAGACAAAACAGGCGTTGAGCTTTGCGGTATAAAAGCGGTTAATCCTGTTAATAACACAGAAATTCCTGTATGGATTTCCGATTATGTTCTCACATCTTACGGCACAGGTGCAATTATGGCTGTTCCTGCTCACGACACACGTGACCACGAATTTGCAACAAAATTTGGTCTGCCGATTATTGAAGTTGTTGGCGGTGGCGAAGATGTTCAGAAAGAAGCCTTTACAGACGTTGCAACAGGCAATATGGTAAACTCAGGGTTTTTAACAGGTATGCCGGTTAAAGAAGCTATTGATGCTATTATAAACTATATTGAAGAAAACGGTCTTGGCAAACGTAAAGTAAACTTTAAGCTCCGTGACTGGGTATTCTCACGTCAGAGATACTGGGGTGAACCGATTCCGCTTGTTTACTGTGAAAAATGCGGATGGGTGCCGATTGACGAAAAAGAACTTCCACTCCGTCTGCCTGACCTTGATGACTATGAGCCAACAGATGACGGTCAGTCACCGCTTTCAAAAATCACAGACTGGGTTAACACAACCTGTCCCAAATGCGGCGGTGCGGCACAGCGTGAAACCGACACCATGCCCCAGTGGGCTGGCTCGTCATGGTATTTCCTGCGTTATGCAGACCCCCACAATGACGAAGCACTTGCTTCAAAAGAAAATCTTGATTACTGGACACCTGTTGACTGGTACAACGGCGGTATGGAGCACACAACACTCCACCTGCTTTACTCACGTTTCTGGCACAAATTCCTGTTTGACCTGGGCGTTGTTCCCACAGCAGAGCCATATAGCAAACGTACCTCTCACGGCATGATTCTCGGGGAAAACAACGAGAAAATGTCTAAATCGCGCGGCAACGTAATCAACCCCGATGATATCGTAAACGATTTCGGTGCAGATACGTTCCGTACCTATGAAATGTTTATCGGTGCTTTTGACCAGGCAACACCGTGGTCAATGCAGGGCGTAAAAGGATGCCTGCGTTTCCTTGAACGTGTATGGGGACTTCAGTTTATACTTGATGCAAACGAAAAAGGATATTCAAAAGAGCTTGAGGGTGCAATGCACAAGGCAATCAAAAAAGTTGGCGAAGATATTGACAAAATGAAGTTCAACACAGCAATTGCCACACTTATGGCACTTGTAAATGACTTTAACCGTGTTGGCAAAATCACAATCGGAGAGTTTAAAACCTTTATTCACCTGCTCAATCCATTTGCGCCGCATATTACAGAAGAACTCTGGCAGAAATATGAGTTCGGCGGCGAAATTGCTTACACAACATGGCCTGAGTATGACGAATCCAAAACTGTTGATGACCAGATTGAAATTGTTCTTCAGGTTTGCGGCAAGGTGAAAACAAAAATGATGATTCCGGCTGGGCTTGACCGTCAGGCTATGGAAGATTTTGTTAAACAGTCGGGCGAGCTTGAAAAAATTGCCGACGGCAAAGAAATCAAAAAAATTATCTGCGTTCCCGGCAAGCTGGTTAACATTGTTGTTTAATAATGAAAAAATTTATTGGTTTTCGCATTGCGGTGTTTACTGCGGCAGTTCTGGTTTTCGGCTGTTTGCTTGCAGT
>JAZNOL010000009.1:0-15886 GCA_045580815.1 Clostridia bacterium
TCCTCAACTTCGCACGGCTGAATAATATGCGGATGCAGACCTACAATTATATCGGCTCCGTATTCTTTTATTTTTTCTGCTATAAACCGTGTGTAAGCCTCGGGATTTTCGTTGTACTGTCCACCGCAATGGAGACAGAAAACCACGATGTCCGCCATCTGTTTTGCACGCTTTATATCACTTTCTAATTTTTCAAGATACGGTGCAAGAAGTGTTTCATAAATATTATTTTTTGTAAAATACAGTTCTTTTGTCAATTTTTCAATTGATTCTGCCGATTCAAGAAGATGTATTGCTCCCGGTAGGGTTTCCTCAGGCTGAAGCAGATTTACCATGAATTTGTTTTCGTCTTTTAAAAACGTATGATGTGCAAATGCGTTTGTACCATATGTATAGTTCAAAAATGCAATTTTCACACCACGCAAATTTTTCACAAGAATTTTTTTGCTGTCTTCCTTTGATTTATATGTGCCGACGGTTTCAAGTCCTTTGCTTTCGCAAGTTTCAATGGTTTTGATAAGCCCTTCTTCGCCTCTGTCCATGCAATGATTGTTTGCAAGGCACATAATGTTTCCACCCATAACAGAAACAGCATCTAAAAATTCATCGGGCGTATTGAAGCAGAACCGCTCATGGGTAAATTTCATCTCTTCACCGGCAACAGGAGTTTCAAGATTTATAACGTTTAAATCGGAATTTTCAAAGGTCTTTTTTGCACCGGCAAAAACAGGATGATAATCTAATCCCACTTCGGTCTTGGCTTTTTCCGTCATGGGCGGATAGCACAGTGCATCACCAGAAAAAGAAATTTTTGCCGAATTTGTTTCATCTTTGATATATCTGTGAACTGCGTTAACAAAGCATCTGCCCAGTTCAATTGCTTTTTCAGGCAGAAAAACATTGTCCTTTTTGCCAAAATATGGCGTTTCTAAAGAAAATGAAAGCTCACAGCAATCAAAATGGCTCATATATTTTGTGCAGCACGCCGATTTTTCACTATTCCATCCAAAATTAGGCGGATAGTCGTTTTTGTGTTCATAACGGAACGCTTTTTCGCCGACACAGGATTCAAAAATTTTGCCGAAACGGTTGAGTCTGCCCACTTTTTCAAGATTGTTTTGCACAATATATTCAACATCGTTTTGTTCCCACAGATGCCACGGAGAATGAAAATCAAAGCAGAAAACCACTTCGTTTTTTATTGCATATTCACGCAAAAACGCCGTTGTTTCATAAAGCGGTTTTTTGTTTAAATCATAATCGCGGTTATGGTCATAAGGATAACGGTTTTTGCCCTGGTCGCCGTCAATTACACCGTCATAATCCATAAAGGGAATGCACAGCACCTCATATCCGTCAACCGGATTTTTCAAAAAGCTTTCAATCACGCCTTCAAGCACATAGTTTCCTGTTGATTCACAAGCATGATGACGTGCGGTGAGAACAATTTTTTTGTCGCCGCTGCCAAATGTAAAATACGGTATGCTTCTGCCTTTTTTTGAAACACACAGTTCTTTGATATCAAGCCCGTTTTTCTTTGCAAAACTCAAAAATCTGTCAGGATGATAATACATATCGTGAGCAAAATAAACCTCGTTTTCATCGTCACCGAAGGTATAAGTAAACTTGCATTTTGCACACATCTGTGCCTCTGCGTTCTGCCAGTGCCAGTCACGTTGGTTATGGCTTATAGCAGGACCATAGTAGCCTATCCATTTTTTTTCTCCGAAATCAAATTCAATAGTTTTTCCACCAGCGTTTTTTACACAAAACTGCCAGTAAAACCATTCTGCACTGTCACGCAAATCTACTTCAATCCTGGCTGTTTTTCCGTCAAAGGAGTTTAAAATTATATTTCCACCGGTGATTTTGTCCGTTATTTCAATATGTTGCATTTTGCCGCATCTCCCTGCTCTCTTTTTTCAAAAAAGTATATCACACCGGTTTACGGATTAACAGGTGTTTGATTATAAATTGGTGTGGGAGGACCCAACTCTTCGGGTTTTGAATGAAAAATATCACACACAAGTACAGCTTTAAGGCGTGCTCCGTATTCGCGTATGCGCTGATTAAATGCTTCGCCCTCGGCATAATCGGCACAGGCAACACCTTTGGCATCAAGATCAAGCTGTTGTGAAAAGTACATTGCCCGAAGAAGATGCTCTTTTTGACTTACAAAAACAGGCTTTTGAAGCATAAAAATTTCTTTTGCACGGTATACCGATGAATATGTATCGTAGCCGGCACGGTCTTCAAAAATGTTTTCCTGCGGGATTCCGCGGTCAAGAAGATACGCTTTCATAACGTCAATTTCGTTATATGGCTGAGTTTTACCGTTGCCGGAAAGAAGTATTTTGTCCGATACACCGTCATCATAAAGTGTAAGTGTGGTTTCAAGCCTGCTGCGAAGTGCGTGGGAGACTGTGCCGTCGGGGGATACAGCTGCACCCAAAACCACAATACAGTCTACGTCAGAAACGCTCTTTTGTCCAACGATGTATTTGTCCGCTGTGGAAGAAATATAAATATCACATGCAAATGCTGCAAAAATTGTAAGAATTACAAATATAAAAGCTGTAAGGGAAATCCATTTTATAAATTTTTTCATGTGATGCCTCCGTTTATATTATTAAATTGCAATGATATCGCAAAAAACTGCGTCGATAAATGATTCCAAGTCAGTAGGGGAAAGCAAAAGCTGGCATCCTCTTATTCCGGAGCTGACGGTTATCTTGTCAAAGAGCAAAGCTGTTTCATCAATATAGGTTGGAAATTTTTTCTTCATACCTATGGGACTGCAACCTCCTCGGATATACCCGGTTACAGGCAAAAGCTCTTTAACACTAAGCAGTTCAACACGTTTGTTTTTTGAAACAGCAGCGGCCTTTTTCAAATCAATTTCACAGTTTACCGGAACGCAAAACACGTTTATTCCGTTTTTATCTCCTCTTGCTGTCAATGTTTTAAAAACCATTTCAAACGGTAATCCTATTTGCTTGGCAATATGTGTGCCCGAAAGATCGTTTTCGTCAACCTCGTACTCAAAATATTCATATTTTATGCCTGCTTTATCCAAAAGCCGCATGGCATTTGTCTTGTTCATTTTCAATACCCCTTTAATTATGTGCAAAAATATTATATACCAATTTTTGAAAAAAGTCAACAAATATTTATGTATAATCAAAAACAACTGTGACAATAATTAAAATCAGGAGATGATTAAATGATTAAAAAAACAGTTGTGGCGTTTGTTGCCATGATTATATCGATGCAGCTTTTTTCGGCTGATTACATAAAAACAGGAGCAATGTACGGCGGAGAAATAGTGAGGCTTCATGTTATAGCAAACAGTAACAGCAAAGAAGATCAGGAACTTAAACTTAAAGTGAGAGATGCGGTATTGACAGTTTCTGATAGAATTGTAAAAACAAAAAACAGCTCAGATGCAGCAATGCTTATTTTGGAAAGTGTGCCCGAAATGGAAAAACAAGCCAAAAGAGTAATTGCCGAAAACGGATACGATTACAACGTACAGGTTGTAACAGGCGTGTTTGATTTTCCGGCGCGAAGTTATCAAAACATAACCTTACCTAAAGGAAAGTATAGTGCAGTGCGTGTCATTATAGGTGAAGGAGCAGGGGAAAACTGGTGGTGCGTTATGTTTCCTCCACTGTGCTTTACCGACAAAACAACAGCTTATATGCCTGCGGCTGATGCTGTTATAAATACTGCTGGCGAAATTAAAATAAAATCGAAAATACTTGAAATTCTGACTGAATAATGAGAGGTATAACAATGCTTGAACTTAAAAATGTGAGCAAAACATATACAAACGGTACATTGTGCGTTGAGGCACTTAAAAATATAAATCTGCACTTAAAAAAAGGAGAATTTGCGGCACTTATAGGAGAGTCAGGGTCGGGAAAATCCACGCTTATGAACATGGCGGGATGTCTTGACACCCCAAGCGACGGTGCGGTTTATATAAACGGTGTGCGTACATCGTCACTTGATGAACAGGGGAAAGCCCATCTTCGCAACAAAAGCATCGGATTTGTGTTTCAGTCATTCTATCTTCAGAATTATCTATCTGCCGAAGAAAATGTCATGCTTCCGATGATTTTTGCCGGAGTTGATAAAGCAGAACGAAAAAACCGTGCAAAAAAATTGCTTGAAAGCGTAGGAATAGGGGACAGAGGAGGTCATCGCCCATCGCAGCTTTCGGGCGGACAGAGGCAGAGGGTTTGCATTGCCCGTGCTCTTGCAAACAATCCGGATATAATTCTGGCAGACGAGCCTTGCGGAAATTTGGACAGCAAAACTGCAGAGGAGGTTATGGCACTTATAAAATCTCTGAGTGACAAAGGAATAACAGTGCTTATGGTTACACACAATACCGAGCATATAAAATACGCCGACAGCGTATATGTAATACGTGACGGCGTTTTAAACTGATTTTTCTGCATCGGCAGAAGAAATTGACAATTTGTCTTTTAATACACACAGCATATCATGTGGCAACGGTGCAATAATAGTCATCGGCACCTGTGAAATAGGGTGAATAAACGAGATTTCCCGTGCATGCAAAGCCTGACGATTTATGATGGTTTCGTTGCCACCGTAAAGATCATCACCTACAATAGGATGATTTATGTGTGATAAATGAACACGTATTTGATGAGTGCGGCCGGTTAAAAGATTAAGGCGAACAAAAGAAAATCCGTTTTTTGAAAAAACAACTTCGTATTCTGTAGATGATGGTTTGCCGTCATCACGGCATACGCGTTTTACACTGCCCAAAGCTTCACGTTCAATGGGCAGGTTGATAATTCCCATAGCTTTTTCAAATTCTCCGTGACAAATGGCACAGTACTTTTTTGAAACTTCGGTTTCGTTCATGAGCTTGCCGCTATACTCGTTTTTGCATATTATGACAACGCCGCTGGTGTTTTTGTCAAGCCTGCCCAAAATACGTACAGCGGTGTTTGTTTGGCATTTTTTGTAATATCCCAAAACAGCATTTGCAAGAGTACTGTCCGGATGCCCTTTTGAGGGATGCGGCGGCATAAACGGAGGTTTGTTTACAGCTAAAATATGTTCATCTTCGTATAAAATATCAAGCTCGAGGTCGTCTTGCGCAATAACGTGAGGCGACTGTTTTTGTGAAAAATTTATACAAAGAATATCATTTTCTTTTAAAATGTATGAGGTAAACACATTTTCGCCGTTTACGGATATGGCATTTTCAAATTTGGCACGACTGACGATGCGCCGTGAAAAATTTTGGTTTTTTCGCAAAAACTCATTTACGCTGATACCACTTTCGTTTTGTGTTATTTTAAATTTCATGTTATCACCAATTTTGTTTATTGAACTAAATTTTATCATATATTGTACGTGTTGTCAAATTTTTTGCATTATACGGAATAACAATTTTTGAAAAAAGGTTGTTATTTTTTGTTTTGTATGGTATAATGAAACGGTAGTATTGATTTTATATAGAAAAAGACTCATAACCGGGGTGATGCTTTGAACTGGGAAATCTCTTTTTTGGAATTTTTGCAAAAAATATTCAGTGGCGGTGAGCTTGACAGTGTAATGATATTTTTTTCGACACTCGGAAATTACGGGCTTTTCTGGATTTTGACGGCACTTTTGATGCTTCCGTTTAAAACATGGCGAAAAGCCGGTGTAACAATGCTTCTGGCTTTGCTTTTGGGATATTTGACAGGTAATTTAATATTAAAACCGCTTATTGCCCGTGGACGTCCTTTTGCAAATTTGGAAAATTTTCAGCTTCTTATAGCGGCTCCTAAAGACTTTTCGTTTCCGTCGGGACATACACTTTCGTCCTTTGCGGCAGCGGTATCATTGCTTTTACATAAACGCATAGGAATTTATGCTTTGGCGGTGGCGTGTTTGATTGCGTTTTCAAGAATGTACCTTTTTGTGCATTATCCTACGGATATCATTGCCGGTGTGGCGATGGGCGTTGCAAGTGCGTTTTTCTCGCGGTTTGCGGTGAATAAAATTAAAGCATTGTGAAAAAACTAACCTCGTATATCAATCTGTTGATTACGAGGTGAATTTTTTGTTAGGAGTTATGATGGCAATTGTCGCCGGTGCGGCAATGAGCATACAAGGTGTTTTCAATACGGTACTGGGAGAAAAAGTAGGACTTTTTGAAACAAACGCATTTGTTCAGGGTACGGCATTTATTTTAAGCGTGATTGTGGCGTTTATATGGGGAAAAGGCGATATGTCACAGCTTGCGCATACAAATCCGCTGTATCTGACAGGCGGTGCATTTGCGGTTTTGATAACAGCAACGGTAATGGTTGCAATGAAACAGCTCAATCCTGCATATGCCGTAACGGTAATACTTATTGCCCAACTGTTTGTTGCGGCACTTATTGATGCGTTTGGATTGTTCGGTGTCGAAAAAACACCGTTCACATGGAACAAGTACGTTGGTCTTGCGATTATGATAGGCGGCGTTATACTGTTTAAAATGTCTTTCAAAAAATAATATTATGTATACAGAGCTGTAATAAACATTCATTTGTTTTGTTATGGCTCTGTTTTGATTTTTTTTGTTGACACAGCATTAAAATGCTGATATAATAAATTATCGGGAGATGATTTATTGAACGGCGTTGTTAACATATATAAACCGCTGGGGATAACATCCTTTGGCGTTGTAAAAAAAGTGCGGTACATAGTGGGCGAAAAAAAAGTTGGGCACACAGGTACTCTTGACCCTATGGCAGAAGGTGTTTTGCCCGTCTGTATCGGAAAATGCACAAAAATTGCGGATAAGCTCACCAACGAAAACAAATCCTACCGTGCAAAAATCCGTCTTGGAATAACAACCGATACACAGGATGCTCAGGGGCAGATTTTGTCGCAATCGGCGGTTAATATCGCCGAAAAAGAGTTCTATGATACGGTTAGCTGTTTTATTGGTAAAATAAATCAGGTGCCGCCCATGTATTCGGCACTAAAGGTTGACGGCAAAAAACTTTGTGACCTTGCCCGCAAGGGTGTTGAGGTTGAACGCAAAGCCCGTGAAATTACTGTTTTTAATATAGAAATAAGTGATTTTGACGGAGAAAGTGCAATTCTTGATGTTTCTTGTTCAAAAGGCACATACATCCGCACCCTTTGTGCCGATATCGGCGAAAAACTGGGTTGCGGAGCGATTATGGAAACTCTTGTACGTACCAAAACCGGCAGATTTGAAATTGGTGAGGCGGTAACTCTTGAGGAGTTTGAAAAAAATCCTGAAAAATATGTTATCCCGGCAGAAGAGTTTTTTGATTATCCAAAGTTTTATGCCGATGAAATGCAGACAGCAAAAATCAAAAACGGTGTTGCAATCGAAGCTGATGTAACCGCCGGTGAGATGTACCGGGTGTATTCCGATAAAAAGGAATTTATCTGTCTGTCAACAGGAATATCCGAAAACGGCAGAAAACTTTTAAAACTTGATACAGCAATGTGGAACTGATGAATAATATTTATATAATGAGGTAAAATTATGAAAAGCACATTTAAAGATCTGGTTGATATAACAGAGCGTCTGCGTGCACCGGACGGATGTCCCTGGGACAGGGAGCAGACCATCGAAAGTCTTAAACCCTATGTGATAGAAGAAGCATATGAAACTGTGGGTGCCGCTGATGAGGGTGGAATGAAGCTTGCTGACGAGCTGGGCGATTTGCTTTTGCAGATTACCATGATGGCACAGATTGGCAAGGAACAGGGTGCATTTGATATTGACGATGTTACCGATTGTATATGTAAAAAGATGATTCGCCGTCACCCTCATGTTTTTGGTGATGTAAGCGTTGAAACTTCTCAGGAAGTACTTAAAAACTGGGACAAAATCAAACAGGGCGAACGAGGTGACAAAAGTCACACCGATGAGCTTAAAAGCGTGACAGCGGCTCTGCCGGCGCTTATGCGTGCACAGAAGGTGCAGAGCAAGGCGGCAAAAAGCGGATTTGATTTTGCAAGTGTCAGCGATGCGGTAGAAAAACTTCGTGAGGAAACAGATGAAATTATGGAGGCAATTAAAAACGGCAGTGAAAAAAATATAATTGAAGAAGCCGGAGATTTGCTTTTTGCGGCAGTTAATGTTGTTCGTCTTGCAAAAGTAAATGCAGAAACTGCTTGCAGCGGTGCAACCGATAAATTTATCCGCAGATTTGAAACATCTGAAGATTTAGCAAAAAAAGACGGAAAAAAACTTGAAAATATGTCAGCCGACGAGCTTGACAAACTGTGGAATATGGCTAAAACAGGCGAAAATAGCGATTCATAATTTACATTAAATGGAAAAAACCTTCCAAAAATTGTGCAATTTCAATAAATTTGAAAAAATATTCAGTAGAAAATGACGATTTTCGCGTTTTTGCAGGAAAAATAAAGGATTTTAAGGTTGAAAAACAGAATATAAAATAAGATAATAAAAAGAAGGAGGGTATTTGTAATGAACAAAGCAGAATTAGTTGCAAAAATTGCTGATAAAGCAGGTTTCACAAAAAAAGATGCAGAGGTTGCTCTTAACGCAGTTATCGCTAGCATTGAAGAAGCTCTCGTAGCTGACGAAAAAGTTGCTTTAGTTGGTTTCGGTACATTCGAAGTTAAAGCACGTGCTGCAAGAACAGGTATTAACCCGCTTACTAAAAAAGCTATCAAAATTCCGGCAACAAAAGTTCCGAAATTTAACGTTAGCAAAGCTTTAAAAGATAAAGTTGCAGGTAAATAATCAATAAAAACATCAGAGGGCACCGCAAACGGCGCCCTTTGAATTTTTATGGGCAAAATTTGGAGGATTCCTTTTGAGAGTAGATAAATTTTTGAAAGTTT
This sequence comes from Clostridia bacterium, assembly GCA_045580815.1. Taxonomy (GTDB): domain Bacteria; phylum Bacillota; class Clostridia; order RUG12999; family RUG12999; genus JAZNOL01. The sequence goes on from JAZNOL010000009.1 coordinate 8,875, forward strand.
CACGAATAATAAAAAGACGCAGTGTGGCAAACGAGGCTTGCTCCGGCGGCAGAATTTCCATTAACGGCAAAAGCGCGAAACCCGGCGACCGTGTTAAAGTTGGTGATGTTTTGGAAATTGCTTTTGGTGACAAAACAATCAAAGCAAAAATCAACGACATTTCTGACCATGTAACAAAGGAAAATGCTGACAAAATGTATACTGTTTTATAAATAAGAGAGATGCGTGAATTTTGTAAAATAACGCATCTTTTTATATATAGGAAGAAATATGCACAAAAAAGGTCTTCAATAAACATAAATTTTTTACTCAAAAATTAAAAACTGGAGAAAACCGGAGAAATTTTGAGAAAACGCAAGCAAATAAAAGATTAAAGCTAAAAATCGCAAAAGGGCAGACTTGAATATTTAAGGAAAAAATTGTATATTATATATGAGGTTAGCACTCAACGAGCAAGAGTGCTAATAATTCATCCAAAGTATATTATTTGAAGGGAGATATTATAATGAAATTAAAACCGTTAGGCGACAGAGTTGTTATCAAAATGACCGAAGCCGAAGAAACTACCAAAAGCGGCATTGTGCTCGCAAACAGTGCAAAAGAAAAACCGCAGATTGCTGAAATTATAGAGGTAGGTCCCGGCGGCATTATCGATGGCAAAGAAGTTAAAATGGAAGTTAAAAAAGGTCAGAAGGTTATCGCAAGCAAATATGCCGGCACTGAAGTTAAAATTGACGGCGAAGAGCTTATTATTGTAAAACAGTCTGACATTTTGGCTGTTGTTGAATAATTAAAGGAGGAACAAAAATTATGGCTAAACAGATTATTTACGGCGAAGAAGCAAGACACGCCCTTGAGCGTGGTATAAACGCACTTGCCGACACAGTTAAAATCACACTTGGTCCTAAAGGAAGAAATGTTGTTCTTGACAAAAAATTCGGTGCACCGCTTATTACAAACGACGGTGTTACAATTGCTAAAGAAGTTGAACTTAAAGACCCCTTTGAAAACATGGGTGCACAGCTTGTTAAAGAAGTTGCAACAAAAACAAACGACATTGCAGGTGACGGTACAACAACCGCTACACTTCTTGCACAGGCAGTTATCCGCGAAGGACTTAAAAACCTTGCGGCAGGCGCAAACCCCATGGTGCTTCGCAAAGGTATTTCAAGTGCAGTTGACGCAGCTGTTGCAGAAATCGTTAAAAACAGCCGCAAAGTAAAAGGCAAAGAAGACATTGCACGTGTTGCTTCTGTTTCTGCCGCTGACGAAAAAATCGGCACACTTATTGCTGATGCTATGGAAGAAGTCGGCAACGATGGCGTTATCACAGTTGAAGAATCCAAAACTGCTGAAACCTGCAGCGAGGTTGTTAAAGGTATGCAGTTTGACAGAGGTTACATTTCACCCTACATGGTAACAGATACAGACAAAATGGAAGCTGTTATTGATGATGCGTTCATTCTTATTACAGACAAAAAAATCTCTAACATACAGGATGTTCTTCCTCTCCTTGAGCAGATTGTTCAGGCGGGCAAAAAGCTCATTATTGTTGCTGAGGACATTGAAGGGGAAGCACTCACAACACTTATCCTCAATAAACTCCGTGGTACATTTGTTTGTGTTGCTGTTAAAGCTCCCGGCTTTGGCGACAGAAGAAAAGCAATGCTCGAAGATATTGCTATTCTCACAGGCGGTCAGGTAATCAGTGATGAGCTTGGTCTTGACCTTAAAGAAACAACAATCGACCAGCTTGGCAGAGCAAAACAGGTTAAAGTACAGAAAGAAAATACAATCATTGTTGATGGTTTCGGCAGCAAAGATGCTGTTGCTGGCAGAGTTGCTCAGATTAAAGCACAGATTGAAGAAACATCTTCTGAATTTGATAAAGAAAAACTTCAGGAACGTCTTGCAAAACTGGCAGGCGGCGTTGCAGTAATCAAAGTTGGTGCGGCAACAGAAGTTGAAATGAAAGAAAAGAAACTCCGTATTGAAGATGCTCTTGCAGCTACACGTGCGGCAGTTGAAGAAGGTATCGTAGCAGGCGGCGGAACAGCTTACATCAACGCTCTTGGTGCAGTTGAAAAAGTTGTCAAAGATGCAAAAGGCGATGAAAAAACAGGTGCGGCTATGCTTCTTAAAGCATTGGAAGAGCCTGTGAGACAGATTGCTCACAATGCAGGTGTTGACGGCTCTGTAATCATTGAAAAAATCAAAAACTCCAAAAAAGGCATTGGTTACAATGCACTTACAGAAGAGTATGTTGACATGATTGCAAGCGGCATCGTTGACCCGGCAAAGGTTACAAGAACAGCACTTGAAAATGCAGCATCTGTTGCATCAGTTGTTCTTACAACAGAAAGCCTTGTTGCAGATATTCCAGAAGAAAAACCGGCTGCTCCGGCAATGCCCGACGGCATGGGCGGAATGTATTGATAGATAAATTCCAGAACTGAATATTAAAAACGGTCTCGGGTAAACCGAGACCGTTTTTGTAGTATGGTGAATATATCAATGTTCTGTGGTGCAAGTTCACCAAGGCGTAGTTGCCGACGAACTCAAAAGTGACTTGCAAGTTTTGCATCGTGAGGTGTGAGAGGAAGATTAAGTTCGCCGTACTTCAAGTGTAAGATATGAAAAATTGCTGTCTATATGGTGTTTATTCCCATTCCAGCAGCAGTATATCCGGAGTTGCCAAAAATCTAAATGGCATTGTATGAGTGCCAACTCCGTAAGTTATAAGTAAATCAGTGTCGTTGATTTTGTGTGTTCCTCTGAAATATTTTTTTGCTCCCTTTGTTAGAAACAAAGAGCCGGTAAACGGGATATAAATCTGTCCGCCGTGAGAGTGCCCGGAAATTTGCAGTTCTACACCATTTTCTGCCGAAACATCGGCAAAATCGGGCTCGTGTGCGAGCAATATAACATAATCACCGTCTTTTTTGTTTTCAAGGGCTTTTTCTATATCAGAAGTGCCAAAACGGCTTTCGTCAACCCCGGCAAGATATACACCGGGCACAAGATGGACACCTTCGTTTGTCAAAACTTTGTACCCATTTTCGCCGATAAATATTTCGGCAAATTTATTAACTGTACCATCACTGTTTTTATCGTGGTTTCCCCATACGGCAAATTTGCCTTTTTCAGCATTGATTCTGCCTAGCAACCATGTTATTTTTTTGGTTTTTTGGGGGGAATAGGACGGATTTTTGCGCTGAAGCACATCCCCGACAAAAAACACGTAATCGGGATGAAGACTGTTTATTTTGTTAACCGCTTTTTGCAAATGCGCAGTTGTCATAATGCGTGATACGTGAACATCGGAAAAAACAACTATGCGATTGCCCTTAAACTCTGTCTTTTCAATAGGAATAACAAATTTTTTTATCTGAAGTACTCTTGACATCAAATGTCCGCTTAATATAGCAAGAAAAACAGTAATAATCAAAAACAATTCAATCATTGGTCTATTCCTGTAATTACTTTCTGTCCGTCTTTTTCAATGTAAGTCACACTAACAACCGAACCTTCTGCAATACCTAAAGAATCAAAAGATTCTTTTAATGCATCGGAAAGCTGCATTATACCATACTCGCCGTTATCAAAAGTTACTTCAATAAAGTTCATATCAACTCTGCCGTTAAATGTTATATCAAGCGTTTTTTCGGTAGGTTCAACTACAATCGGCTCGACAGGTTCTGGCGTGGAATCGGTTGATGGAGTATCATTGGGCGTAGTTACCTCTGTGCCGGGATTAGTATCGCCGGATTGGCTTTTACCGCCACACGCCGAAAACGAAATTGCCATTAAAACTGTCAAAATCAATATAACTGGTTTTTTCAAAAAAATCAGTCCTTTCTTCATGGTAGTATATCAAAATTTTTAACTTTTATTTTGTATTTATATTATATCACTTATATATCAGTGTGTCAAGCATTAATATAGACGCATTTGGTTAAAAAACGGTTGCGTATTATAAATTTTATAAACCTTTGTCTAAACCCTTGACAACAGGCAAAAAATGTGGTATAATATATTGCGTTCATTAAATTAATAAGCCATCGGGGTTTGGCGCAGTTTGGTAGCGCGCATGGTTTGGGACCATGAGGCCGCGGGTTCAAATCCCTCAACCCCGACCAAAAAAAGCGACTTGTTTCGGCAAGTCGCTTTTTTATTGAAATTTGCCTGCAGCAAGTGAAATAGCTTCGCTGTGAAATACGCTATGCGTATGAAATATTGCTTCGCAATACGAAAGGGCAAATTTCATTTCACATTTTTCTGCAAGAAAAATATTTCATAATCTGTAAGGATTATTTCATATCGAGCAAAGCGAGATATTTCATTACTGTTTACACGTTGCCGTTTTGACAACCTGCGGTTGTCAAATTTTGCAACAAACAGTTTGTTGCATATTTTTCTTATTTCATATATAATAAATAATACAGAAAGGAGAATTTTCATGGAAATCAAAAATATGCTATATAAATTAAGAACAAACGCTAAAATGTCTCAGGAAGATTTTGCATCACTTTTTAAAGTATCACGCCAATCTGTTCAAAAATGGGAAAGCGGAACTGCAACGCCTGAGTTGTCAAAGCTTATAGAAATATCAAAGCATTTTGATATTTTACTTGATGCATTAATTTTAAACAGGGACAACCGACTTGTTGAAGAATTACAATATAACAAAGTAATGAAACCGCAATACTCAAAAATTCATGACGGGGAATTTTATACATCAAATCTGAACACGGAGTATAAACAATCTATCGAAGAGGGGCTGGATATCGAAGCCTATAAAGAAGTGTTTAAAAGTGTTGCCAGACTTCCAAAAAACGAAATCAAAAAGAAACTTGGCGACGTTTTATTTGAGGTTGTTACAAATGCCGGACAAAAAGAGGGTTATACATACACAGAACCATCTGATCTTGGCGGAATTAAAGCTTTAAGAAAAAAATACAGCATAGCCGGCAAAGTAAATAAAAATAATCTTGAGAGCAAAATCCACGGTGCATGGATGGGGCGAATCTGCGGTTGTATGCTTGGCAAAACCGTTGAAGGTATGCGCACAAACGAGCTTGTTCCATTTCTTAAAGAATCCGACAACTATCCTATGCACAGATACATTTATAAAACTGATATAAACGAAGAAATATGCAACAAATACAGTTATTATCTTGCTAACAGACCGTACGCCGACGAAATTGACGGCATGCCTGTTGACGACGATACAAACTATGTTGTTTTGGCACAGCTCATTATAGAAAAATACGGCAAAGATTTTACGCCTTATGACGTCTCGCAGGCGTGGCTTGGATATCAGAGCAAAAACGCATACTGTACTGCCGAAAGAGTGGCATTCTGCAATTTTGTAAAAGGATATACGCCGCCACAATCTGCAATGTATAAAAACCCGTACAGAGAATGGATCGGTGCACAAATACGAGGCGACTATTTTGGATATATAAATCCCGGGAACCCCGAGCTTGCCGCCGAAATGGCATGGAGAGACGCATCAATTTCCCATGTGAAAAACGGCATCTACGGTGAGATGTTTGTTGCCGCAATGATTGCAACAGCGGCAGTAACCAATAATACAGAGGATATAATTTTAAACGGACTTGCTGAAATTCCACACACATCAAGACTTTATGAGGATATTATGTCAGTTATGGATGATTTTAAGGCTGGTGTGGAACAAGAAACAGTTTTTGATAAAATCCATAAAAAATATGATGAATATACATCACACGGTTGGTGTCATACTAATTCCAACGCTATGATTGTTGTTGCTTCTCTTCTTTATGGCAAAGGCGATTTTGGCAAATCTATATGTATGTCAGTTGAAACAGGCTTTGATACCGACTGCAACGGTGCAACAGTAGGGTCAATTCTCGGCATGACAAACGGAATTGAAAGCATCCCCGAATATTGGACAAAACCGATTAATGACACATTGCACACTTCTATCTTCGGAGTCGGAACCGTTAAAATATCCGACAGAGTAAAAATGACAATGAAACATATTTCAATATAAAACCAAAAGCGTACTTAAATACAGTACGCTTTTTCTATAAAATTTCTCCGCTAAAACATACAAAAGCGCCGGTATATTGCATTTCGTCTGTTTTTATATGCAAAAGGGTCTTGATTTATTAATTGTATATGATATAATTATAATAAGTGCAGGTGATGATTAAATGAAAATTCTCAATTTCGGCTCGTGCAACATTGATTATGTGTATTCTCTTGACCATATTGTAGAAGCCGGCGAAACAGAAACAAGCTATAAACGCGAAACTTTCCCGGGCGGAAAAGGGCTTAATCAGTCAATAGCTGTTGCAAAAGCCGGGGCAAAAATATATCACGCAGGCTGTATCGGATGCGACGGAGATATATTGAGTGATATTTTATCAGAAAATGGTGTTGATATTTCTTATTTAAACAAAGTCAGCGAAAACAATGGTCATGCCGTTATTCAGGTCTCTGCAAAAGGTGAAAACTCCATTTTTATTTATCCCGGTTCAAACGAAGCTGTATCAAAAGATTATATTGATGCGGTGCTTGAAAATTTTGGTCAGGGTGACATTATTCTTTTGCAAAACGAGATAAGCAACGTTGATTATATAGTCGAAAAAGCATATCAGAAAAAGATGTGCATCATTCTTAATCCGTCGCCATTTAACAAAAAAATTGAAAAAATTGATTTTAACAAGCTTACTTATATTATATTAAACGAGGTTGAGGCAAAGGCAATTTCCGGACTTGACAGCCCCGAAGAAAGTCTGCCATACATCAAAAATAAATATCCGGAGCTTAAAGTGATGCTTACTTTAGGCAGTAACGGGTGCATTTATTCCGACAGCTCGTGCGAATTTTATCAGCCGGCTTTTACGGTTGATGTTGTGGACACAACTGCCGCAGGCGATACGTTTACGGGATATTTTGTTGAGGGAATTTCAAAAGGCGACGATTATCAGAGCATTTTGAAAATTGCATCTGCCGCATCAGC
>JAZNOL010000010.1:0-4666 GCA_045580815.1 Clostridia bacterium
GTGGCACAGCGTTGAGCCAAATCTTGTGGGCGTTGACGAGTTTGCCGCATGGGCAAAAAAGGCAGATACTGAAGTTATGATGGCGGTTAACCTTGGCACAGGTACTCCACAGGAGGCTGTAAACTGTCTTGAATACTGCAATGGCGACATGGATTCGCACTATGCAAATTTGCGACGCAAAAACGGTAACAATGAACCTCACAATATAAAAGTCTGGTGTTTGGGAAACGAGATGGACGGCGAATGGCAGGCAGGACATAAAACTGCCGACGAGTACGGTAGAATTGCTGTTGAAACAGCAAAAATGATGAAACAGCTTGACCCGTCAATTGAGCTTGTTGCCTGCGGAAGCAGTGGCGGTGGAATGCCTGGATTTGCATCATGGGATGCAACCGTGCTTGACCACACATACGAAGAAGTTGATTATATTTCATTGCATGCATATTACGGCAATTTAGAAGGCGACAGTGCCGATTTTCTTGCCTGCTCTACAAATATGGACAAACATATAGAGGCAATCACCGCAACCTGCGACTATATAAAAGCCAAAAAGAAAAGCGACAAAACAATGATGCTTTCTTTTGACGAGTGGAACGTATGGTATCACTCAAACGGCGAAGACAGACCCAAATGGCAGGTTGCACCGTCAATACTTGAAGACATTTACACCTTTGAAGATGCTCTTCTTGTGGGATGTATGGTTATGTCGTTGCAGAATCATTGCGACAGGGTTAAAATGGCGTGTCTTGCACAGCTTGTGAACATTATCGGTGCAATTATGACAGAAACCGGCGGCAAAGCATGGGCGCAGACAATTTACTATCCCTTTATGTACGGCTCTGTTTACGGAAACGGCTGTGCCATGGATTATGTGCTGAAATGCGACAAATACGACACTCCCAAGCACAAGGATGTGCCGTATATTGAAACGTCGGTTATTCACAACAGCGAAACAAGAGAAGTGTTTGTTTATGCGGTAAACCGCAATCTTTACGAGGATGTTGATTTTGCAATAAACTTTGAAGATTTCGGGGATATAAAGCCCGTAGAACACACCGAGCTTTATCATGACGACCTGAAAGCGGTAAACGATAAAGACAGCATCCGCGTAAAACCGCAAAATGTTGAAATCACAGACGAAAAAACAATAAAACTTAAAAAGCATTCATGGAATATGATTAAATTCATATATTAATTAAAAAACGGCAGTGACTAATTTATTAGTCACTGCCGTTTTTGGTAAAAATCAGTTACCACTACGAAACACTACAAAATCTTCAACAATTATATCACCGTAGGGTGTATCTGCTGATTTGATGCTTGTTCCGAAATTTATATCACCTGCCGCCTCCGATGACACAATACCGGTTGAGTTGGTTGTTGCTGAAACTCTTGCAATGGTGAATAAATCAGCATTATTATTGATTTTTCAGAGCAAATTCTTACCGTATATTACGGCGGCAATGCGATTGATATTTACATTGTAAGCTTTAAATCCATAGGGGTAAGCAGTTTTATCAATGAGCCCGTCCATTCTTCCAACAGATACGGCATTTTCATCAATGTCTTTGCTAAGGTCGGCGTTGCTGTTGACACTGAATATTACTGTGTCTTCATCTAGAACAACATCGCCAAGGGTGGCGGTACTTTCGGAATATACTGCTTCGACATCGGTGTTATCGGTAATATCAAATTTTTTGCTGTCAATAAAGAAAATTTTTGTTATTTTATCATCTGTTGTTTCATAAGCGACGATATCGTTGATGACATATCTGTTGCTTATAACAGTTTTTCCTGTAACTGTTAACCAGTCAACATCATATATGTTCTGGGCTTTGCTGCCATTTATGCTTATACGGTTGGCTAACTTGTGAGTTTCCCAGTTGCCGGTTGTATCCATAATTCGGATTAGCATATCGCCCTCGATACCAATTCCTTTTGCCAAAAGTGTGGCAAAGCCGTATTTAAAATTAGGATTTCTGACATAAAGATTATTGTCACAAACAACGCCACGGGCATTAATATAAAATTCAATGTAATCTCCTATATCGGCAGCACAGGAGGCATCCGAGCCAAGTGATATCTTTTGAGGGTCATACCTGTATGTTGTATCATCAACAGTTACGGTATAATTAAATTTATCATACGATGTTATAGAGCCTGTTACTGTTTCGGATGTAACGATAACTGTGCCTGATTTAAGTGAATTAGATGTAAGTGTGCCTGCATAGCTTACAACATCGCCCACTTGTATATCAGAAAAACTGATTTTTTCGCCGTTTTTATAAATGGTAAAATTGTACGCAGTGTTTGTTTCATCAAGAATAAGCGTGCCGTCATCACTGTAAAGCTTATATTTATCGGCGTTTATATCGGAAACAAGTATATCCGTATAGCAGACTACATATGCAACGGTGTAAATGCCGTTTGTCTTGTTTATCAATTTGACATCTGCGGCTACGGATGATGAAATATAGTTTGCAAAATCCGAGATGTTTGTTGCTTCACCGTTATAATAGAATTCAGAAATATTAACGCCGTATGTTTCGTATGTGCCTAAATCTTTGTCAGTGAAAAGTGCAATATTACCAACGCCGCCGTCAATAGTTGTTTTGATGTCATAAATATCCTCTGATGCAAAGGAGAGTGTATCTTCCTCATCGGGAATGCTTGGTTCCGGATCCGGATAAAGCGGTTTTGATACACTTTTTGCCGCGGCAGTTGCTGTGGAAAGGTTGGTAAATACAAAGGCTTTTACCATATGGGATTCAAAGTTTTGAGGCAAAGTATATTCGTTTGCAAAAGTTATCGAAACTCCGTTTGCCATTCCGCTTGCTCTGCTTATAAAGGTTTTGAAAAGTGCTCCCGATTCGTTATACACAGCGGTTAAAACCGTCGGCTGAGCCGAAGATGTGTCTGTTTTCTTAACTGTTACCGCAATAAAAGCAGTATTGCCGGTTCTCATTTCACTGAGCTCTGTCAGATTGCCGTCTGTGTAAGAGATTGCTGTAATTTCAAAAGAATATTCACTTGCAAGTGCACAGATGTTGAAAAAGGAAAGCATCATAGCAAGAAAAAGAATAGTTGATATAATTTTTTTCATAATATACCTCCGTATATAATAGGGAAAAACACAGGGTCATGTTTTTAACGACCCTGTGCGATTTATTATCTTATAATATCTTTAATAAGCTCTGTTACGTTTGCAACAGCCTGGTCAACGGTGATTTTTTCTGTGTCACCGCCGCTGCGGAGTTTATACTCAACAACGCCGTCTGCCGCTGTTTTGCCAACAGTAATTCTTACCGGAATACCGATGAGGTCGGCATCTTTGAATTTTACGCCTGCACGCTCGTTGCGGTCGTCCATAATAACGTCCGCACCTGCTTTGCGGAGTTTATCGTAAAGCTCGTTCGCAAGGTTCATCTGTGTTTCATCTGTTGTATTAACAGGCACAACAATTACATGATAGGGAGCAACCTCGATAGGCCATTTTATGCCGTTTTCGTCATAGTTCTGCTCAATTATTGCCGCAAGACAACGTGTAACACCGATGCCGTAGCAACCCATTATCATAACCTGTTCTTTGCCGTTTTCGTCAAGATAAGTACAACCAAGAGCTTTTGAATATTTTGTTCCGAGTTTAAAGATGTGACCAACCTCGATGCCCTGTGCGGTTTTAATCGTGTCGCCGCATTTGGGACATACGTCGCCGTCTTCGATAATACGCAGGTCAAGCACTTCGCCCTGCTCGAAATCTCTGCCGGTGTTTACATTTATATAATGGTGGTCTGTTTCGTTTGCGCCTACAATGTAGTTGTGCATTGCAGCAACCTCCAAGTCCATCAGCACTTTGCATTTTATGCCGATAGGGCCTGCAAAACCAACTGCCGCACCTGTTACGTCCTCTACAACAGATGCCGGAGCCATTTCAAGGTCAAGGCATCCCAGGTGGTTTTTAAGTTTAACCTCGTTAACTTCTCTGTCGCCTCTTACCATAACAGCAACAGGCTCGCCGTCAGCAACATAAATAAGAGTTTTTGCAAAATTTTTCGCATCGGAATTTAAAAATTCAACAAGCTCTTCAATTGTGCGTGCGTTGGGTGTGAGTTTCTTTTCAAGCTCGCCCATAACGCCGTCGAAATTATCTTCGGGTGCAACGCACTGTGCTTTTTCGTTGTTAGCGGCGTATCCGCATTTTTCGCAGTATGCGATTGTATCTTCGCCCACGTCGGATTTAACCATAAATTCCTGGCTTCCGCTGCCACCCATTGCACCTGAATCGGCATCAACGATTGTATAGTCGAGTTTAAGTGCATCAAATGTGTCGCAATAAGCCTTGAACATAATGTCATAGGATTTGTCGAGCCCTTCGTTGTCACAGTCAAAGCTGTAAGCATCTTTCATAACAAACTCACGGCTACGCATAACGCCGAAACGGGGACGGCGCTCGTCACGGTATTTTGTCTGAATCTGATACAGAGTCATAGGCAGGTTTTTATAGGATTTTACCTCATTTTTAACAAGCTCGGTAAAAAGCTCTTCGTGAGTGGGACCAAGGCAATATTCTCTGCCGTTGCGGTCTTTAAGACGGAACATTTCGGGGCCGAAAATTTCCCATCTGCCGGAGGGCTGATAAGCCTCTGCCGGTAAGATTGCGGGCATT
>JAZNOL010000011.1:0-16697 GCA_045580815.1 Clostridia bacterium
CAAGGGACTCCTCAGTTATATCGTGCCGCTGAGGAAACCTACATAAATGACTGGATTCATTTTGATTTGGATGAAGAAGACATTTGTTTTATAGAAAACTTGAAAATCCCCTTTGATACACCCATCCCACTTGATGACATAAGCATTCTGTCTCAGATGATAAAAAATGTGGGGCGTGAGAAATATTCCGAAAATCTTTATAAAGAAGATTCCATGAATATGTATGTAAAGCTGATGTTTATAAAAATAAGCGAAAAAATGTATAACCGCAAAATTAGCGAAACTCCGCATTATGACGAATTATCAAATTTGCGGAGCAAAATTTATAACAGCCCCGCTTGTGCCCACAGCATAAAAGAGCTTGCTGCCGAAATGATGATGAGCCAGTCATATTTTCAGCATCTGTATAAACATGTTTTTGGCATAAGTGCCATTGCCGATGTTGTAAACAGCCGTATTGAGCACGCAAAATATCTGCTTTCCAGCACAGATTTTTTAGTCAGCCATATTGCAAAAGAATGCGGATATAATAATGAGGTGCATTTTATGCGCCAGTTTAAAGAAACTGTCGGCATAACACCGTCAGAATACCGCAGACAATTTAAGTTTTCAGGTAATGAGGTCAGACAGTCATTAAACCGTAACCCTTATATTCTGTAAATAAAAAAGCTGATATGATTTTTATCATATCAGCAATTAGACGGAAGCTCTGTTTGCATACCGCTAAGATGAGAGTCTTCACCGATAAGCTTCAGCTCGAAGCTGCTGTCTTTATATTCAACAACCGTTACCGATGCGTTTGAAACCCAGGGAACATCTTTCATTTCGTCGAGAGTTTTGCCTGACCATAGACACTGCATGGTTCGTATGGGCGTTGCATGAAAAGTCACAAGCACGGTTTTGCCATCGTTCTCGGTTGCTATTTCTGTGAGTTTTTTTAAAATGCGCTCAGCCAGTTGTTTCACCGACTCGCCGCCTGTGCATACGGAATTTCCTATATCGTCAAGCCACACGGAATAATCATCAGAGTATTTTTGAACAAGCTCGTCAAACGGCACATCTTCCCAATTTCCTGCATAAATTTCACGCAGATTTTTATCTGTGATTATTTCCATGCCGATTTTATCAGCAACTTTTTTTGCAGTATTATACGCACGTTTCAAATCGCTGGAATAAATCTTGTCCACTTTGTAGTTTTCAAGTATATATTCCGCAGTTTTTTCAGTTTGTGCATGACCTGTGGGTGACAGGTCATAATCGGTGTGTCCGGCATATATTTTTTCTAGGTTTGCCATGCTTTGCCCATGGCGCACAAGGATTAAAGTTGTCATAGCAATCTTCCTTTAAGTATATAAAAGCCGCTTAAAAAGCGGCTTTTAAAATTAGTCTTCGTCGGGAGTATCCCAGCTGTGCCATACGTTCTGCACATCGTCATTGTCTTCAAGCATATCAAGAAGCTTGTTCATCATTTTGATGTCATCTTCGCTTGTGAGAGTTGTATAGTTCTGCGGAATCATTGACACTTCAGCAGAAGCGGTTTCATAGCCTGCCGCTTCAAGAGCATCACAAACAGCAGAAAATGCTTCGGGCGATGTTGTGATTTCAAAAAATCCGCTGTCACCTGTGAAATCGTCTGCACCTGCATCAAGTGCCGCCATCATAAGCTCTTCTTCGTCAATTTTTCCGTTGTCTTCAATAACGATTATACCTTTTTTATCAAACATCCAGGATACGCAACCGGTAGCACCTAAGTTGCCGCCGAATTTGTCAAAATAATGTTTCATATCACCGGATGTACGGTTACGGTTATCTGTGAGTGCTTCAACAATAACAGCAACACCGCTGGGGCCGTAACCTTCATATGTGATTTCTTCGTAGTTGTCGGTATCTCCTTCGCCGGAGGCTTTTTTGATACATCTTGTAATGTTATCGTTAGGCATGTTAAGTGAACGTGCTTTTTTGATTGCATCAGCAAGACGTGCGTTTGATGACGGGTCGGGTCCGCCCTGTTTTACAATAACAGAAATTTCACGTCCCAGTTTTGTAAAGATTTTACCTTTCTGGGCATCTGTTTTTTCTTTTTTGTGCTTAATATTGTTCCATTTTGAATGTCCTGACATAATTTCAAATCCTTCCGATAATATATAATGGCATATACATAAATTTGGTTAGCCTTAAAATCATACCATAATATTATACACCATTTTTTGCCGTTTGTCAAGTGATGTTATAAAAACGTTCTTTTTTATTTATTATTGACTTATTTGTTAATTTGTTGTATAATAGATTTAGATAGATTTTAGCAACCTGTTATAAGGAGAATCAAGTTATGCCGTCATTTGAAATTTTATGCGCAACAATGAATCAGACCGATTTTTCAAAAATTAAAGAAATGAACATAAAGTCGAATGTTGTGTTTGCAAACCAGGCAGGGCGCAATGAGTTTTCACAAATTGAATTTGGCGGAAAAACGGCAAAAATGGTAACAACCGATACCATAGGTGTTGGCAAAAACCGCAATCTCTCTTTGATTCATGCAAGCGGCGATATATGTCTTTTTGCTGATGATGACGTGAGATATTCTGACGATGCCGAGGAAAAAATATTAAAAGAATTTGAAAATCATCCCGATGCGGATGTTATTATTTTTCATTTTGAATCAACCAATCACGACAGAACTGACACAAGGTATAACAAAACTAAAAAACGCAGTCGTTTTTCAAAAGCACCTTGGGGTTGCTACAGAATTGCCTTTAAACTTGATTCTATTAAAAAATGCAACATCTGGTTTACAACTTTATTCGGAGGTGGATGTATATTCCCTTCAGGCGAGGACAGTATGTTGCTTTCTGATATGAAAAAAAATGGCATGGTTTTATATACATCAAAAGAAACTATTGGAACTGTTTCTCATCAAACTTCAACCTGGTTTACCGGATATGACGAAAAATTTTTCTATGCAAAAGGCGTATATTATCAAGCAACTCGTCCAAAAACAATACACATTTGGATGCTGTACGCTGCTATAAAATTTTTCAAAAATGGAGATTTGTCTTTTAAGAAAAAGTTAACATGGATAAATCATGGCAAAAAAGGATACAAAAAAATGCTAAGTTATGATGATTTTTGCAGAACATTAGATCCACGCAAGTAAATACATCATTGATTGAAGGTGAAACCCATGGATATTCAATATCCTAACCTGCTTGTTATCAGCAATAACAGTTTGTCTGACTCAAATTCCAACGGCAGAACGCTGGCAGGTTTTCTGAAAGGATGGCCCAAAGAAAAGCTGGCACAGTTTTATATTACCGGCGAAACACCTAACTCATCTGTTTGCGACAATTTTTTCAGAGTTACGGACAAAGAAATGATGGTTAACATATTCCGAAAAAACCGAATTGGAAAAACCGTATGCAACTCTGACAAAACGGCTGTTGTCAAAGCTGATATAAATTCCAAACTAAGCAAAAAAACCATATTTAAAATTGCCGCACGCGACATAGTGTGGAGTTCAAATTTATGGTGGAATAAAAACTTAAAAAACTGGCTGAGTGACTTTTCTCCGCAGATAATACTGTTTTTTGCCGGAGAATCAGCATTCACATTTAACATAACAAAAAAAATAGCAAATTATCTGAATATCCCCATTGTAATATACAATAGTGAAGGATATTATTTTAAGAAAAAAAACTATCTCAAAAGCGGTAACTGGGTTTCTGATGCAATTTCAAGCATGATATATCCGTTTTTTCACAGCCATTACAAACGTGTATTTACCAAAATGATGGCACAGGCATCGCATACAGTTTATATAAACAACAAGCTGAAAACAGACTATGATTCTGTATTCAAAAAACCCTCTACCACAATATACACCGCTTCGGATATCGAGTACATCAAAACAGATAAGTCAAACAAAATCCCGATGATTTCGTATCTCGGCAACTTAGGTGTAGGACGGCATCTATCGCTTATTGAAATCGGAAATGCATTGCAAAGCATTAACCCTGATTTACATCTTAATGTTTACGGAAAAACGCCCAACGACAGCATAAAAAATGAGCTGTTGTCATGCAATGGCATAAAATACAACGGATTAATTTCTTACGAAGAAGTAAAAGAAATAATGCGGTCAAGCAACCTGCTTGTTCATGCAGAAAGTTTCGATGATTTCACGGTAAATGATTTGAAGTATGCTTTTACAACCAAAATAGCAGATTCTTTATCATGCGGAACGTGTTTTTTTGTGTATGCTCACGAGAATCTTGCCTGTAGCGAATATCTTTCAAAAAACGAATGTGCTTGTGTTGTAACAGACAAAACAAAACTGCAGACATCTCTGGCAGACATTTTAACCAACATCGAACTACAAAACAAATATATCAAAAACGGACTTGAACTTGCCAAAAAAAATCACAACGGAAAACAAAACAGTAAGCAATTTCAGGATATACTCATAAAAGAAGCCTGCACACGGTAACGCGTATGCAGGCTTTGTTTCATTTATTTCCAAACAAATCTGTTTTTATTTTTGTTGTTGAAATTTCGGGTGTTCGCTCAAGATAGACAACCTCGCATTTTTCTTTCAGAAAATCAAATTTTCCTTTCCAGTCATCTCCCATAACGAAAACATCACATTTATATTCATCAACGTCTGTCATTTTCTGATCCCAGTTGTTTTCGGGAATAACAAGGTCAACATATCTTATTGATTCAAGAAGCTGTTTTCGCACTTCGTACGGGAAATAAGTTTTCTTATTTTTCTCTATACTGTTAAATTCGTCAGTGCTTAACGCAACAATAAGATAATCTCCCAGTTCTTTAGCTCTCTTTAGCAGGTTAATATGTCCATAATGAAGCAAATCAAATGTTCCGTATGTAATTACTCGTTTCATAATTTTTCTCCCCATAATCTTATTGAAGATTCACATCACTGTTTTTTTAATATTCGTACAACCTTTGAAACAGCTATGGATACAAACCGCAGTTTCAAAAGCAATTTGAAATACAAGCTATTACAATCCCATGCATCAAGATGTTTTTTTATTTCTGCTTCCACCAGTTTATTGCATCTGTATTTTTCCTTTATTTTTAAAGCATTGCTTGTAAGTCCGCCGGTGTCACGGCGATAATTATATTTAACTTTTGTAGTGAACAAACAGCTTTTTGCCCTAGAAAAAATATCCAGATTTAATATCAAATCTTCTGCTGTTTTCATGTCTGCTTTGAACCTTAGATTTTCTGTAAGCTCTTTTTTGTAAAAATTTCTGCATACCGAATTAAACTGTATACTTGTGAGAATTTTTTTATAAATGTGATTTTTAAATTCATTTTTAGCGACAAATTTATCTTCTTTACATATAAATTTCTCGTCCGAAACAGTAGTTTCGGATACATAATGCAATGGGAAATGAACAACATCTGCTCCGTGCGTCTCAGCAAGATTTACAAGCTTTTCAATAGCATCCGTATCAAAGTAATCGTCACTGTCAAGAAACATTATATACTCCCCGGTTGCAGCCTCAAGCCCTTTATTTCGTGCAGACGAAACACCGTTTTGTTTTGACTGTATAACATTTATATTGTCGTAACTTCCGAGAATCTCTGCCGTATTATCGGTAGAACCATCGTTAATTACCACAATCTCGACATTCGGATAAGTTTGAAAAACAAGCGAATCTATGCATTTTTTTATATAATTTTCGGCATTGTACGCCGGAATTATCACAGATACTTTTTTCATATATCAGCTACTCCGAGTAAACATTTTTAAAACAGTTTTATCTTGCGCCTTTCCGGCCAAAAACAACAGCAACCGTTTTAAATATAATTTTTATATCAAGCCAAAAGCTTTGATTTTCTATGTACTCTATATCGTACAGTATCTTTTCCTCCGGCAAAAGCTCGTACCCGCCGTTTATCTGAGCAAGCCCCGTAAGACCCGGAGTAACACTCAGACGCTGCTCAAACCCATCGATATATGTACTGAATTTGTCGTAAAAAACCGGTCTTTCCGGTCTCGGTCCTACTATGCTCATGTCGCCTTTTAAAATATTAATAAGCTGCGGAAGCTCGTCCAACCGGGTTGCTCTTAAAAACTTACCGACTTTTGTGCATCTGCAATCATTTGTAGTTGCCCACTGCGCACCGTTTTTTTCCGCATCATTGGTCATAGACCGAAACTTATATAGTACAAAGTTTTTTCCGCAGTAACCGAGTCTCTCCTGCTTATATAAAGCAGTTCCCGGTGAATCAATAATAATTGCTAACGATATAAGTATACACGGAATAAACAAAATGATAATTCCCAAAAAACTTACTATAACATCAAAAAGACGTTTCCCAAAAAAGAATCCAAAATTTTTATTATACACCGAAATTCTTTTTATAAATATTCGATTTTGGTTTTCATTTTCAGTTTTAGATTCATTCAAATAAATATTGACAGTATTCATTGCATCGCCTCATTTAAAATTTTGACGCCTTATTTAATAAAATAATTGTACATGCTAAAATTTAATGCAAAGGGGAAATACTACAATCACCTTTTATTATTGTACAATCATTAAAAACTTCCATTAAAATTCAAAAAGGCAAGCCATAATTGTCGAATAATACAAGCTATAAGTCAACCAAAATACAAAACAACAGAGGATTGAGTTAACATTGTCTGTTTGTCCAATCCCCGGTGCAATTTTATTTAACCCCTACATTAAATAATTTGGTTAAAATTATCGTGATTTTTAGATTCTTTTTATTATTATAACATATTAAAAACAAAAAATCAATAGAAATTTATATATTTCCCACAAAAAATTGCATAAAGCATTTTTGAATTGCATATTTGCATCTTTTAAACCAAATGTTTTTGGTTTGCTATTGACAAAACAGGCAAAAAATTATATAATAAATGTATATTTTATAAAATTAAAAAGAAGGTGCAGTTTTGCTTAAAAACAGTGTTACCATAAAATTTTTTATAAGTTTTTTCAGATGTATTCTTAATATATACAACAATAGCTTTACCGAGCGGCTTTTTTCGGGAATTTGTTCTTTTTTTTCTTCACATTGGAACAAAAGCGCATTGAAGAAAATTCTTTTACCGGAAACAAACGGTAATATTTGGAAAAATAGTGCTTGCTTGCGTTTTTTAACGTTACCGATTCGGCTTATCAAAAAATTACCGGGTGCCGGTGTTGTTAATCGTGCCGAGAAAAAAAGTCTACCCTTTTATATTTTAAAAAACGCATTTGATTTACCAATACGGCTCTACGGCATACTTATTTTTTCTCTTGTGGTGGGAAGCTGTATAACAACGTTTTTGTTTGAAAAAAACACCACACTCAACACTCTTGCCATTGTGGCATTTGCAGTAATTTCACTGTTTTGTCTACTGCTGCCATGTTCAATCAAATCTCTTTGTCGAACAAGCGGTATATTTAACTTTGCGGCAAAAACCGTATTTTTTGAAGATTTTGACAAATTAAAAGAAAAACACAAAAAAATTCCTCATGGACTTCCTGTTTTATGCACAATAATCATTTGTATAGGTGCCATATGCGGTTATTTCGGAGCGGCACTTTCCTTTGTTGCCATTATCGGTGTTGTTGCTGTTTTTGCTGTTTTGTTTAATGTGTATATCGGAGTATTCACACTTGCGGTACTGTTTCCCATACTTCCTACAATGGTTAACGCCGGACTTGCAGTTTTGACTTTTATATCCTTTTGTATTAAACTTTGGAAAGACAAAACAACTGTTTATATTTTCACTCCGTTTAACATGATAATCGTTGCGTTTCTTGCAGTTTCAATCATTTCGTCAATTGCAGGATACGCTCCGGCAAGCAGCCTTCAAATTGTCATGCTCTACATTGCGTTTGCGCTTGTGTATATGCTTATTGTAAACACAGTTACCACCCGCCGCACATGGAATATGCTTGTAAAATCAATGGTTATATGTGGCATATTGCTTGCAGTGTACGGGCTTTTGCAAAACTTTATATTAACCTCAACAACTCAAAGCTGGGTTGATAAAAATATGTTTGAAAATATAAAGACCCGAGTTTATGCAACTCTCGATAACCCCAATGTTCTTGGTCAATATTTTATATTTACCATTCCGCTTACATTTGCGGTACTTTGGAAAACAAAAGACGAAAAATCATTCCTGTTTTATGCATTCGCCTGTCTTTTAATGGTTGCGTGTTTGCTTTACACCTGGTCACGCAGCGCCTGGGTTGGCGTTGTACTTGCACTCGGACTTTTTCTCGTGGTTAAAGACAGACGCTGGCTCATTGTTTGCCTTATAGGTCTGTTTTTACTGCCGTTTGTTCTGCCTGAAAGCATCCTCACACGTCTTACCAGCCTCGGTAACACTAACGATTCTTCAACCGCTTATCGTATTTCAATATGGACATCAAGCATCGAGATGGCAAAAGATTATTTTGTAGGCGGCATAGGCATAGGTACTGATGCTTACGCATCTGTTTATCCCAAATACGCTCTCAGCGGTGCCAGAACTGCATTTCATGCTCACAATTTTTATTTGCAGTGGATTGTTGAAACCGGAATTTTCGGGCTTACTATATTCTTTGCATTTATACTGCGTGCATATCGTCAGATTGCAAAAATCGGCGAAAAAAACACGCTTATTAAAAATTTTTCAATTGCGCTTGCCGGCATCCTTATTGGATATTTGTTCCAGGCAGTAGCCGAACATATGTGGTATAATTTCAAAATGGTTCTTATGTTCTTTGTATATCTTGGCATATTACAAAGCGGAGTTAATATTTATAACAAAGAAAATCTCGGGGAGGTTGCTCCATGTATAAAGTAATGCAGGTTTTGACCGATACAAACGTGGGCGGAGCAGGAACCTGGCTACTCAACTTTTTAAGAGCATATGATCGCACTAAAATTGAAATGGTTGTTCTTCTGCCTGAAAATTCCATGCTACAGCCTATGATTGAAAAACTCGATGTACGCGTTGTGTGTGCCAAAAGCATTGGCGACAAATCTTTTTCTAAAAGCGGCATCGGAGAAATAAAAAAGATTATAAAATCTGAAAAACCCGATGTAATTCACACTCACGCCAGCCTTTCGGCTCGTATTGCGGCAAAAATGTGTCGCATTAAAACTGTAAATACAAGGCACTGTCTTGAAGAAAAAAAACGGTTTCCGTTATCGCTTATTGCAGCTATATTAAACCGTTTTTTAAGCAGCATCATTGTTGCAGTGTCAAGTGCTACGGAGAAAAATCTTGTTGAAAGCGGTATACCAAAAAAGAAAATACGTCTTGTTTACAACGGTGTTTGTCCGCTTAGCGAAATATCCGAAAAAAACAAAGCGAATATCCGTCAAAGTTACGGAATAAGTAACAATGACACCGTAATTGGAATTGTTGCCCGTATGGAACCGGTAAAACGTCATGATCTATTTTTAAACGCAGCAAAAAATGTATCAGATGTTTGCAAAAACGTTAAATTTCTTGTTGTCGGTGACGGTAGCACACGCAAAGACAGCGAAAAGCTGGCATCAGAGCTTGGCATTGCCGACAAGGTAGTTTTCGCCGGATATATTTCGGATGTTAATGATATTGTTAACATAATTGACATAAACGTGCTTACATCCGAAAGAGAAGCCCTGAGCATATCTCTTATTGAGGGCATGAGCATTGGCAAGCCCGCAATTGCAATAAACAGCGGCGGTCCCGGCGAAGTTATAGAAGACGGCAAAAACGGCATTCTGATTGACTCACTTGACCACACCGCTCTTGCAAATGCTATAATCGAGCTTGTAAATAATAAAGAAAAAAGAGTCCAAATGGGTAATTACGGCAAAAAAATAGCGGCTGAAAAATTCAGTGCACAGCACATGGCACAAAGCTTACAGCAAATATATATTTCTTTGGCGAAAAGGAGTAATAAAAATGGCTAAAAATGAAAAAAAGTTTAAGTTTAACATAATTGATTTTGTTGTTATTTTGATTATCATTGCTGCAATTGCATTAGCGGCAATGGTTTTAAAGCCCAGACTGTTTGGCAGTAGTGAATCTGCCAAAACAAAAACCGAAATTATAACAATTGAGCTTGCAAAGCAAAAAGAGTACATGACACACGTTATTAACGAAGGCGAAACAGTTTATGACGCAATAAGCAATACTGTTTACGGAAAACTCATTTCTTTTGATGTAAAGCCTGCTACCGAAATAGTTGTTTCTGAAACAGATGGCATGGCTAAAACTGTTGAGATTCCTGAAAGGTACGACATTTATATTAACATCGAGGCAAGTACAAATTCTACATCACAGGTAGGAAAGCTGGAAACAATTTTTGCAAAAAGCTTTAAAGGCAGCGGATATGTTGTAGGCATAGAGAGAGAACTTACCGCAAACGAAGCGGCTGTTGAAACCGTAGAACAGAAAGGAGCGACGCAGCAATGAAACTGATAAACAAAGATGGCAAGCTTTTTAGTAAAATTAATATTATGGACATCATAATTGTTCTTCTTGTAGTAGCCGCTGTGATGTTTATAGGATCTAAAATGACAGGTTCTACCCAGGACACTTCTCTTAAAACTGCAGAATATGAATTTGAAATGGAAAAAGTTCGCATCCAGACCGTTGAAGCATGGCAAAAAAACGCTCTTGGTGTTTTGGATGCCGAAACAAAAGATGCTATGGGAGATATAGTAAAAATATCTTACAAGCCTGCACGTGAGCTTGTTAAACAAAGCGATGGCACATATGTTATTGCAGAGCACAGTGAGAAATATGATGTCACTCTTACCCTCCGGGTAGGCGTAAATGAAACAGACAAAGGTTTTTATACTGCAGACAACATTTATATTGCACCCGGCAAAACCTTGGGACTTTCAAACGGATTTGCACAAACTTTTGGTGAAATAACCAGTCTTAACATAAAATAATACACGGGCTGCGGCGCCTGCCGCAGCTTCTTTTTTAACATACTGTCGATAGGAGTTGCAAGAATCTTGAATTTTTTTGGTCATTTTAAAACCATAACACGCCACAAGCTCATGGTGATGAAATACTGCTTTAAAGTTGGGCTTTATCGTCAGGGACTTATGCATGATATGTCAAAATATATGCCATCGGAGTTTCTTGTTGGCGTAAAATACTATATAGGAACAGAAAGCCCCAACAACGAAGAGCGAAAGCACACCGGCGTTTCAATGGCATGGCTTCATCACAAAGGCAGAAACAAGCATCATTTTGAATACTGGATAGATTACAGTGCAAACAGAGAAGAAGGCACGGTTGGCATGAAAATGCCTGTTAAATATGTTGCCGAAATGTTCTGCGACCGTCTTGCAGCCAGCAAAAATTATAAAGGCAAGGATTATAACGATGCATATCCGTTGGAATATTATCAGCGATCCAAGCACCGTATAATCATCCATCCCGAAACAGCGGCACTGCTTGAAAAAATGCTTGTTATGCTGAAAGAACAGGGTGAAGATGCGGTTTTTTCTTATATAAAAAACGAATTGTTAAAGAGTTGATTTAAGTGATTTATCCGAATATAAAAAAAGCAACGTTTATTTCACGTCCCAACAGATTTATCGCCCATGCTTCTCTTAATGGAGAAGAAGTTATATGCCATGTAAAAAACACCGGCAGATGCCGCGAACTGCTGATTCCCGGTGCAACAGTTTTTTTGCAGGAATGGGATAATTTTTTGAGAAAAACAAAATATGACCTGATTTCGGTTATAAAAGGAGAAACTGTTGTAAATATGGATTCTCAGGCACCAAACAAGGTTTTTCATGAATGTGCACATAATTTTTTTGAGGATATAACTTCAATTAAGCCGGAATCGAAATATAAAAACTCGCGGTTTGATTTTTATATTGAAACAAAAAACCGCAAAATTTTTGTTGAGGTTAAAGGTGTCACACTGGAAGAAAACGGTGTTGCGTTGTTTCCGGACGCACCAACCGAGCGAGGAGTAAAGCATATTGAAGAGCTTTGCCAATGTATTGACGACGGCTTTGAAGCATATTTGTTTTTTGTGGTGCAGATGTCGAATATAAAATGTTTTAAACCTAACAAAAAAACTCATAAGCAGTTTGCCGACGCACTTGTTCGTGCACAGAAAAAAGGCGTCAATATAATTTGTGTTGATTGCCATGTAACTCCCGAATCATTGAAAATACAAAATTTTGTAAAGGTAATATTGGATTAAAAATACATAATCCTGTTTTTTAAATGGGCTGTAGCAAAATGATTTCATTTTGCTACAGCCCATTATACATTAATTTTAATTCACCACTATGTAATTAATTTTTGAAAACAAACTTTATTGTACTTTTCTACCCTTAATAACTCTTTATTCGGTAATTACAACTGTTCTGCCATTGCCGTTCCACTGCACATCTGCGCCAAAGGCTTCTGCAATAACTCTTACAGGAACCATTGTTCTGCTGTTGAGCAGCATTGCAGGAACATCAACCGGAATTGAGCTTCCGTTTTTATACATCTCATTAGCACCAATTTGAATTTTTACTTCAACACCGTTACGTTTTGCAATAGCAGTGCTTGTAGCCCCATCCCATTCAACTTCGGCACCCATCGCTTCAAATATAGAACGCAAAGGAACAAGTGTGCGGCTTTCTAAAAGTTCAGGATTCTGTCCGTAAGCATGGAAAGAAATTCTTGTACCGTTGTAAAGTACCGTTATCCCGCTGTTTACGGAGTTATCGGTGAGGTAAGAAATACTGTTCTTTTTACAAAAATCTGCTGTGTAGGAATCGGCTGAACAATAAATAATAGCGTTATCAGAACCCCATAATTCATCGTCATCAAGAGAAACAACTGTATCCGGAATATACAAGCTCTTTAAGTTCGGACAACTTTGAAAAGCAAAACGTATGGTCTCTGTGCCATATGGAATAACAACCTCTTTTAACGAATCACAATGACCGAAAGCACGGTTACTTATTATCTTTAAAGATGTTGGAAAAATAATTTGTTCAAGTGAAGAACAGTATTCAAACGCAATGAGATCTATAGTAACGAGTGATTTTGGCAAAACAACCTCAGTCAAGGCGGAACACTCATAAAATGTTTCGTCTTCAATAACCTTTAAATTATCGGGGAGCTTTACACTCTTTAATGCTTTGCACTCTCTAAATGATGAATCACCAATGTGCAAGTTGGTACAATGACTTAAATCAACATTCACAAGACTCGTCCCAAAAAACGCACCATCTCCTATTTCCTCCAAGCCTGCAGGAAATGTTATTTCAGAAAGAGAAGAACAATCGGCAAAGACATAACTCTTCTCAACTATTTTCAATGTGGAGGGTAAATTGATGGTCTTTAAATTTTTACAATGCCAAAAACAGCCAGAACCTATTACTTCTAAACCTTCAGGCAACTGAACTTTTTCCAAATTGCCTGCAGAGTCAAGAAGATAACTCGGAAGTTTTTTTATTTTTGGAAGAACAGTAAGTGATTTGATGGAAACCTTCGTTTCTCTAAATGTATCACTTTCTATATTTGTTACGCGACAACCATATATTGTTTCCGGTATAACAACATCTCCGCCTGCACCGATATAACCTGTAATCGTAACCTCATTATCCAGCAGTTTAAATTCCCAGTCTCCCTCTGTCAGTGCAAAGGCATTCATTGAGCAACACATTGTCGATAATACAATCACCGCTGCCATTAATAAAAATTTTACTTTTTTCATTGTTTAATTCTTCCTTTCATTTTTTAAAAAATCATCGACAGATAATATCCGTATCACCTATTTTAGTTGTACAATTTTTCAATGTTACATATATTCTCTTGGCTCCCTCTGACGAGGGAGCTGTCGAGCAATAGCGAGACTGAGGGAGAGATTTTAATATTTTTGTAATTACTTCTCTCCCTCCGTCAAAACTTTCATTTTGACACCTCCCTCGTCAGAGGGAGGCAAGAGTCTGTGCTACTTCAAATTTTCAAATACAAACCATGCAACTGATTAATGAAACTTTTTTATCTGCACACCTTAACAAATTCCGGCGCACATATGAACAGGTTTACGACAAGCCTCCTTTTGTCCCAAAAATAAAAAAGTGCGCCCCAATAAGAGACGCACCGAAAAATGCAAACTCCTATTGTTGCTACACAAATCTCAACAAAGGAAGAAAACTCCCATAATCGCCAAGTGGAATTTGCATTTTTGCTAAATTCTATTCTTGACGATTATAAAAAAAATAGGCATAAAAGCCCCTTAATAAATTAAGGAACCTTCTTCCAATTGTTGATTAAATTTGTGTAGCACAATAATTGTATCATAAAACATAAAAATTGTCAATATAAAAATCAGGAGCATTACAAAAAACAGCCTATGACAAATCTCATTTGTCATAGGCTGTTTTTATATTATTTCAAACTTATATAAAACAGCATCTTCTTTTGGAGTATCATAAAAATTTTTACGCTCGCCAATTTTTTCAAATCCGCATTTTTCATAAAGCCCTATTGCCGGTGCATTACTTTTTCTCACTTCAAGAAAAATGTACACAAAACCGTTTTCTTTGCCGTAGGATTTCAAAAATTCAATAAGATTTTCCCCTACTCCCATACGTCTTGACGAAATTTTGCAGGCAATATTTGTTATGCTTATTTCGTCAAAAACCGCTGTTGCACCAACATATCCCAAAACATTGCCGCTATCGTCTTTTGCGACAAAATACAAAAAATTTTTATCGCCGATTTCTTTTTCCACTTCTTCACGTGAGCGAGGATGTGAAAAGCAAACCTTTTCAATTTCTGCAATTTGAGGTGCATCCTCTATTAATGCTTTACTTATCTTCATACTTTTCAATCAAACTCCGTATTTCTTCGCAGGTTTGGCGGTAAATCTCCTCATCACCGCCGTAAGGGTCGCTGATATTGCAGTTTTCTCCCACATACTGTGCAAGAGTAAACACTTTTTCTGCCGGTGCTCCGTTTGAAACAAGATGACGTTTGTGGTTTTCTGTCATTGTCAGAATCAAATCTGATTCATTTATCAAAACATCATCAATTTGTGTGGGAATATGCGACGAAATATCAATGCCGATTTCTGCCATAACCTTAACGGCATTTTTGCTCACCGTACGCTCGGTAATAAAAATCCCTGCCGATGAGGCAAAAGCATCAATACCATTTTTGTGTGCAAATTCGTTAAAAATTCCCTCAGCCATAGGACTGCGGCAAGTGTTGCCAGTGCATACAAATAAAATCTTTTTCTTTTGTTTCATATTGCTGTTTATCCCCCTTTTTCGGCATTTGCAATTCACTTTTTAGTTAAATAATTTATTCCTATATTTATATTATAACAAATCAAAATACTTTGTCAAGAATTTTTTATTTTATTTGAAAAAGGGCGTGTCTCAATATGTGATTTTTCACAAAATTGAGGCATCGCCCTTTTATTTTTATCTAATCAATAAGTATTACGTCGTTTTTTACTGATTAGCATTTACAACAGTTATTGTAACATCTTTCCCGGATATTTTTCTGACTGCCAAACAGCGTAATGCGATTGCTGTCAACGGCTTCATCGTCAGTATTTATATAAGTTTTAATATCCTTTGATACCGGTTCGGTAAAGTTTACAATAATGTTGTTATTACGATTTAGTTCTGCCAGGGAATACTGACTTCAATATGTGCCGGCACTACATATGCTTCGATATCATCAAAGAGTCCGCTTACGGTTCCTGCATCCAAAGCCCATGTTCCAAAATAGATAGTGTCATATTTTATACTTGAAACATCATTGGTATAATTACCCTCATATTTGTTTCCATCAACATAATATGTCCATGTAGCCTGACCATCTACTATCTCTGCAACGCCGACAAAAGTATGCCATGTAATCTGCGAAGGATTGTATACTCCCATAACTTCTGAAGAAATGTTGTTCTCTTCGCTACCGTTAAAACGACCTGTGATATAGTTAGAGTTGTTTTCAATAGTATGTGCCATGCTGAAAAGCGAATATCTGTTGGTTGCAGTATTGCCTTCACCTTTAACCGCAAGACCAACCTCACAGGGATATGACCAGCAAGTTGCACCGTTTGATGCAAGACGTGCACTAATAACTAATTTACTGTTGCCGTCAAACATACTGCCGATACTGTTTGTGGTGTACTGTGCAAATCTGTCCAACTTTGACGCTGTCTGTGTGCTTTCATTATATGTGGCTGTGGTAGTCATTTGAAATGCAGAATTTCCATCTGTTTCCTCAACAACACTGTAACATTTATCACTCTCTTTTATTTTGAATCCATATCTGTACCATTTCGTTGTGTTGAAAGCAAAATTTTCAAAATCATCTTTAGCAATCAGCACAGCATACGGATTTACAGTAAGATTGATTGTTGTGGGTGTACAGTAATTATAGTCTGTAATGGTAACAGTTGCTGCACCAAAGCCTGTGAATGTAAGTGTACCTTTTGTCCAGTTGGTTGTATTTGCTTTGTAAGTTGCACTTGCTGTGCTGCTTTCGACCGCCGGTGATACAAACACCTGAACGTTATCGCCGTCAATTGCAACTGCTGAACCGTTTGATGCAAAGAGTTCACCGATTGTTACAGTGGATTCTGAGTTATAACTTTCTTGTGCAGTAGTTGATTTTTCAAATTTCACTACAGAATCTGCAACTTCTCTGTCAAGGATTGTTATACCGTCAA
>JAZNOL010000012.1:0-8467 GCA_045580815.1 Clostridia bacterium
ATATCATTATAATTATATCATATTATATCAAAAAAAGCAATGCTTTAAAAAAATTTAATATTATAAAAGATGCGATTAAAAAATATCCCGATTTTCCTAAAATCATAGCTCTTTTTATGGGGATTTTTGGCATATTAAACATTGATTTGAAAAATTGTGTGTGATATAATAATTGTTGCAATAAAAAAGAAGATATGCACAAGGGGCGAAAACATGAGTAAATTTTATTTAAAACCGAAACTTTTTTCGGTAATGAAAACCTATGACAAAAGCCAGGCAGTCAAAGATATAATTGCCGGTATAATCGTTGCAATAATAGC
Source organism: Clostridia bacterium (assembly GCA_045580815.1). Lineage (GTDB taxonomy): Bacteria > Bacillota > Clostridia > RUG12999 > RUG12999 > JAZNOL01. The sequence goes on from JAZNOL010000012.1 coordinate 321, forward strand.
TTTGCCGCTTTCAATTGCGTTGGCACTTGCCTCCGGCGTTGAACCGGCGTGCGGTGTTTATACAGCGATTGCCGCAGGCTTTGTTGTTTCCTTCTTAGGCGGTAGCCGTATCCAGATTGCAGGTCCTACTGCGGCTTTTGCAACAATTGTTGCAGGAGTGGTGGCAACTCAGGGAATGGACGGGCTGTTTTTGGCAACGGTTATGGCAGGTATTCTGCTTATACTGATGGGTGTTTTCAAACTTGGCGGTCTTATAAAATACATACCTTACACCATAACAACAGGCTTTACATCGGGTATTGCTGTGACAATTTTAGTAGGACAGATTAAAGATTTTCTCGGTCTTACATATGCAGATGGCGTAAAACCCATTGAAACAGCCGAAAAACTTATGGCGAATTTTGAGGCAATTTCTACATTTCACTGGCAGGCTCTGCTTGTTGGTGCGGTGTGTCTTGCTATCCTGATTATTTATCCGAAATTTGAAAAGAAGATTCCGCCGTCGCTTATCTCTGTAATTGTGGGTGTGCTTATGGTGAAATTCATTCCGGGACTTGACGAAGGAGTGTTTACAATCGGTGAGCTTTACACAATTCCGGCAGGACTTCCAAAAGTGGATTTTGCAGGTATGGATTTCAGCTTTGCAAAAATTTCAGCAGTATTTCCTGATGCTGTTACAATAGCAATTCTTGCGGCAATAGAATCCTTACTTTCATGCGTTGTCGCCGACAGTATGGTAAACTCGCGGCACAATTCAAATGCAGAACTTGTAGCACAGGGTGCCGGTAACATTGCTTCGGTTTTCTTTGGCGGCATACCGGCAACAGGTGCAATTGCCAGAACAGCGGCAAACGCTAAAAACGGTGGCAGAACCCCTGTGGCAGGCATGGTTCATGCGGTTGTGCTTCTGCTTGTGCTGCTGTTTTTAATGCCTTATGCGGGGCTTATTCCCATGCCGGCAATTGCGGCAATTCTGTTTATGGTGGCATATAACATGAGTGAATGGAAAAAGTTTGTTTCTGTTATAAAATCAGCACCAAAAAGTGATATTATTGTAATGGTTGTCACCTTTGTGCTGACTGTTGTATTTGACCTTGTTATTGCTATCGAGGTTGGCATGATTCTTGCGGCAATGCTGTTTATGAAACGCATGAGCGAAGAAACCCACGTAACCGGCTGGAAATACATTGACGATGAAAACGATACTGATAGCCTCGATTTAAAAACCGTACCAAAAAACGTGCGTGTTTATGAAATCAGCGGACCGCTGTTTTTCGGTGCGGCAGACAAAATTCTTGATATTAAACTCAAAGACTATACAAGCTGCCTTGTTATACGTATGAGAGCTGTTCCGGCACTTGATGCAACAGCAATGAACTCTCTTGAAACACTTTATAAAAAATGCTGTGCGAAAAACGTAAAACTGGTGTTTTCTCATGTTAACGACCAGCCCCTTGATGTTATGAAAAAATGCGGATTTTATGATGAGGTTGGAGCAGAGCGTTTTTGTGCACATATTAATGAGGCACTGCAACTGGCAGAAAAAATCTGAGTTTTTTGATTGGGTATATTGACATTTTGTCGGTATAATGGTATAATTTTATTGACTAAATATTTAACCGCGAGGTGGCAAAAATGAGAATTTTATTTCAAGGCGATTCAATAACAGATGCAGGATGTTCAAGAGAAGATAATTATTGGGTAGGCACAGGATATCCTATTTTGGTAAAAGCATCTCTTGGTTTTGAGAGTCCGCAGAAATATGAGTTTTTTAACCGCGGCATAAGCGGCAACCGTATTGTTGATGTTTATGCACGTATCAAATCTGATATAATTAACTTAAAACCCGATGTAATGAGTCTTCTTATCGGTGTAAATGATGTGTGGCATGAACTTTACGAATCTCCAAACGGTGTTGATGCCGACAAATTTTATAAAATTTATGCTATGCTTATAGAAGAGGTTAAAGAAGCACTTCCCGATATTAAAATAATGATTATGGAACCTTTTGTTCTAAAAGCGACAGAAACAGAGCAGCATTGGGAATATTTCGATACAGAAGTAAAAAAACGTGCACAGATGGCAAAGAAAATTGCCGATACATACAATCTGCCGTTTATTCCGCTTCAGGCAGGCTTCGATAAGCTTGCGACAACAGCACCTGCTGAATATTGGCTCAAAGACGGAGTTCATCCGTCATATATGGGTCACGAATATATAAAAGGCGAGTGGATTAAAGCATTTAAAAATCTTTAATTATTTAAAATAAAACCCCGGTTTATATCGGGGTTTTAATGTAAAAGGAGAAACCCAATGAAATATTTTGAAAAATACACTTCAAACACCTGCGCAGGAAGCGGAAATCAACTGTTTTTTAAAATGAAAGACGGTGAAGTGAGAACCGGCAGAGTTTTCTACAAAATTTTTGCCGGGGGAGAGTATAACTATTCGATTCTCTTTTCAAATATTATGGACAGCACCTTTGCAAAAGGGGAAAGAAGCCATAAAAATCTCATTTGTGACAGCTGGCAGATTATTAATACAAAAATAGGCAAATGCAAAGAAATTCCGCAGGATAAAGAACCGGAAGTTTTAACAATGGCAGATAAAGGCGACAATAAAGCTGCCGATATTATTGTTTCAGATTTAAAAGATATTACTTTTAACGGTAGCATATCAAAAGAAGTTATGCCGGGCGAATTTTTCAGTTCCGACCCTATAAAATGCACTTTTGAAAAGGATGAGTACCTTTGTCTTGAAATTACATTTTCAGGAAACATGATTCCGTATCATGAAGAAACTCTTCTGCCTGTGTATGTAAAAACCGAAAACGGATGGAAATATTCAAATCAGATGCCCTTTGCAGGCATGATAGGCTGTGACAGAAAAACGGATGCGAGAATTGCATTTTTTGGCGATTCCATAACACAGGGGATAGGTGCTCCCAAAAATTCGTATAAGCACTGGAATGCTGTGCTGGCAGAAAAACTTGGCGAAAAATATGCATACTGGAATATAGGTCTGGGTTTCGGCAGAGCAAACGATGCCGCATCGGATGGTGCATGGCTGTTTAAAGCACGTCAAAACGATATTGTTGTGGTTTGCTATGGCGTAAATGATTTAAGTCAGGGTTTTTCTGAAAAACAGATAAAAGACGATTTGACTTATATTGTGAAAAATCTTAAAAAAACCGGGAAAAAGGTGGTTTTGCAGACAATACCGCCCTTTGATTATACACCTGAAATTGCTGAAAAATGGCAGAATATCAATGCATATATAAAAAACGAGCTGTCACTTAAAGCTGACCTTGTTTTCGATACCGTGCCGATTCTGGCAGAAAGCGAACAAAATCCGCATAAAGCAAAATTCGGAGGACATCCCGATGCGAGCGGCAGTGCACTGTGGGCAGAAGATCTTTATGAAAAATTAACCCCCTTTTTTAATGACAATATATAAAAGGAGATGCTTAAACCGTGATAAGAAAACTTGTCGAAGCGGTTGAAAAAAACAGAGACTTAATTATTGATGCACAAAATTATATATGGGCAAATCCCGAAACGGGATACAGAGAAATCAAAACAACAAAATATATGAAAGAAGCCTTTGAAAAACTGGGGTATGACCTTGTTGTTCCAGGGGACATAACAGGTTTTTATACTGTTTTGGATACAGGCAGACCAGGACCTGAAATTCTTGTTTTAGGCGAGCTTGATTCGCTCATTTGTGCAGAGCATCCTGATGCTGATTCGGTGACAGGGGCGGTGCATTGTTGTGGTCACAGTGCTCAGTGTGCGGCATTGCTTGGCATTGCGGCGGCACTTAAAGAACCGGGCGTTTTGGATGAAATGTGCGGCAAAATCCGTTTGTGTGCTGTTCCGGCAGAAGAGCTTATTGAAATTGAATACCGTACAGGTCTTAAAAATGAAGGCAAAATCCATTATTTTGGCGGCAAAAGTGAGTTTTTATACCGTGGATATTTTGACGGTGTTGACATAGCATTTATGGTGCATACAAGTCAGGGAGATAAATTTTCGGCAGATAATGGTTCGGTGGGATGTATTGCAAAACAAATTATTTACAAAGGCGTGTCATCTCATGCCGGCGGCAATCCGTGGGACGGCTGTAATGCTCTTTATGCGGCAACTCAGGGACTTTCGGCAATAAATGCAATCCGCGAGACATTTCACGACAGCGATACAATTCGCGTGCACCCGATTATCACTCATGGCGGAAAAGCGGTGAACGCAATTCCCGATGATGTGGAAATTGAAAGCTATGTGCGCGGAAAAAACTTTGATGCCATAAAAGATGCAAATAATCGTGTTAACCGTGCACTTTGCGGTGCAGCGCTGTCGCTTGGTGCAAATATTGAAATCTGCGATACACCGGGGTATGCACCTCATGTAAACAGCAATGACATGATTCAGCTTGCAAAGGAAGCGGCAGAGCTTGCAATGCCGGAGGTTGATTTTGTTTATCATGATAACTACAGCACAGGCAGTACGGATATGGGCGATTTGTCTGTTGTTATGCCGATTGTTCATCCTTATGCTCCCGGCGCGGTAGGCACAAGCCACGGGAAAGATTATTATATAGAAAATCCGGAGCTTGCTTGCGTAGGTTCAGCAAAATGGCAGCTTGTCATGCTTGAACTTTTGCTCAAGGACGGTGCAAAGCGTGCAAAAACAGTTATCGAAAACTTTAAACCTACGTTTGCAAGCAAAGAAGAATATTTTAATTATATAAACGATTTTGTTTGCACAGGCAACCGCATTGAATATAATGATGACGGAACAGCAACAGTAAAACTTTAAGTTGAATATTTTATAAAAAGAGGCTGTCTCCTTAAACAAATTTATATGCAATAATATTCAAAATGTAGGGGACGATGTCTACATCGCCCCGAAACAGATAATCTTTTCGGGCGGACAGGGTCATCCGCCCCTACATGAAAATATGTTGCATAAATTTATGTTTGTTGAGACAGCCTATTTTTTTACCGTTAAAACGGCTTTAAATTTGTGTTTTCTTTTCTTTTTTTGTATACACAACAACGTATACAATGGCACAAAGAATAAGCGCCGAAATTGCATCAATGATAGAATGCTGTTTTAAAAATACCGTAGATGCACCGATAAGCAGTGTTATTATTGTGAATACCGTACGCCACAAAGGTGTGCGAAGGTCTTTGCTGTTCCAGGCTGCAGCCCATACGCTTATTGCGCCTGTAACGTGAAGTGACGGACAAACATTTGTGTTAGTATCCAGCATATAAAAATGCGATAGAAAATCGGTCATGGCATTGTTTCTGCCAAGCTCGGCAATGTTTGGACGAAGCTCCTGAGCAGTAGGGAACAGCAAATATATAAGAATTGTTATTGTATATGCAATTATGGTGAATTTCATATATTTTATATAAATTTGCCGATCCCGGAAAAACGTGTAAAAATGCATGGCAACTATATAAAAAAACCAAAATACATAAGGAATCACAAAATATTCGCAAAACGGAATTTTGTGGTCAAGTCCGCATTCTACAATAAACCAGTTCCGGTCGATATTCTGCTCAAGAAACCAGAATGCAGCACCATACAGTGGCCAAAAAAATAAAAGTTTTAAATCTTTAAAGTTTGTAATAATAAAATTAAAAAAACGCTTTACTGTTTTCATGACTGCCCTCTTTTCATTTCGCGGATTTTGAGCTTTTGGATTGTGCGTTTAAGGTTTGGACGGTTATATCGCTGAATAATGGTAAAAGGCAGATTGCCAAGTGCCCATAAAACAGAAACAATAAGTCCGCCGATGTCTTGCCATATATATGTACAGCCAAAACCGGCAATTATGAGAAACCAGTGATCGGCCTCGGCGATACAGCTTTCGTAAACAAGACGCTCTAAGTCTTGCCATGATATATGCGTGTGAGTTATTTCTTTTGTGAACATGGATTTTATATAACGGCTCATGTCCGGAAGCCGGTCTTTCCATCGTTTGACGCGGATTTTATCGTATATCTTGCCTTCTTTTTCCCATTTGAAACAGGTAAACGGAAATTTTTCGGGATTAATCCACTTGCGTGGGATTTCTTTGCCCAGAAAAAGCGAAAGAATACCGATTCCGCCAAGAAAGATAAGACATTTTATAAATTCGTATATTATAATTTTGCTCAGTCCTTTCAAGGCTGGTAAATATGTATATGTGTAAAAAATTTTGCACAAATTCTATTATATACAAAAAATATATAAAAGTCAATGATTATTTGAAAAATAAATCGTCATTTGTTGACAAAATTTTAAAAATGATATATAATAAATGGCGCAATTAAACTGTAAAAACAAGATGTATACAGAGCAAGCACCTAAAAACGAAAAGGATTGATTTTTTTGAAAAAAATGGCATATGTTTACATAATTTTAGCCGGTATGCTGTGGGGGACATCCGGTATTTATGTTCATTTTCTTGCACCTATGGGGCTTTCGTCGGCACAAATGACCTGTATAAGAGGCGTTGTTGCGGTGGTTATATTGTCTGTATATGCTCTTGTGCGTGACAGAAAACTGTTTAAAGCAAATGTAAAACAGCTTTTACTTTATGCGCTTGGCGGTGTGTCAATGTATTTGACAGGAAGTTGTTATTTTGCATCAATGCAACTGACGTCCGTTTCAACGGCGGTTGTGCTCATGTACACTGCACCGATAATTGTTATGGTATATTCGGTTATGTTTCTGGGCGAAAAGCTTACTCCGCTTAAAACGGTGGCGGTTGTCTGCATGATTGTAGGTTGCGGATTTGTTTCCGGCATAATCGGAGGACTCAAATTTAATCTTGTTGGAATTATAGTCGGATTAATATCGGGCATTGCGTACAGCGCATATAACATCGTAACAAAAATACAAATGAAACAAAAATGCAATCCTGTAACAGCAAATATTTATTGTTTTGTGTTTGTAAGCATTATTGCTGTTGTGATTTCAAAACCGGGACAAATAGTGAATGTGGCGGTGCAGAATCCGGTTTCTGTGTTGCTGATGATTGGTTGTGGAATATGCACATGTGTGCTGCCTTATTTTTTCTATACACTTGCACTCAAATCACTGCCGGCAGGAACTGTATCTGCAATGGGAGTTGTAGAACCTATGGCAGCAACGGTATTCAGCGTTACATTGCTGGGAGAGGTACTTGATATTTATTCGATATGCGGAATTATCCTGATAGTTAGTGCAGTATTCATGCTCAGCAGAACAAACGAAACGGAGTGACAAAGGTGAGAAAATCAATTGCTATGGTCTTGATTTTGGCAACACTTGTTTTGTTTTCTGCATGCGGAAGAAAAACTGGTGAGTTTACATCAAGTTCTGCATATGTTACACCTACAATGATGCAACAATTGAAAGAAAATCTTAAAAAACTGCCGGAGGAGACAGAGAAAACAAAATCAAATGAAGAATCGACAGAAATTGAGGTAACCGCTGAAAATGAGGGTGATGAAGAGCAGGAAACTGTAGAACAAACAGCGTTGGCAGATGAGAAAAAAGAGAATGTGAAACCGACGGAAAACAATTCGGGAACAGCACAAAAGTCTCAAATAAATACAGTTGGAAGTGAAACAGTGGTTTATGTGACTAAAAACGGCAAAAAATTTCATAAGGTGTCAACTTGTAGTAATATGACATCGCCGCAGGAAATGACACGTAGTGAGGCGGAAGCATCAGGCAGAACATACTGTAAAAAGTGTTATGAATAATAATAAAAATTTATATATAGAAATTTCCTGTGAATATAAATGACCTATTTGTTAAATATGCACAAAATAAAATAAATAGCAAAAAAACTGTTGACAAATAGGGTTGAGTGTGGTATACTAATAGGGTAGCAAACAGTTGCTCGAGTGGCGGAACTGGCAGACGCACAGGACTTAAAATCCTGCGGGCTAATACCCCGTACCGGTTCGATTCCGGTCTCGAGCACCAAAAAAATTCAATATCGCGGGGTGGAGCAGTCTGGTAGCTCGTCGGGCTCATAACCCGAAGGTCGTTGGTTCAAATCCGGCCCCCGCAACCATTTATATGTACACCAACATTCACGGTATAACTGCCGTTAGTGTTGGTGTTGTTTTTGTTATATTAATTTGCTAATAAACTACATTGTTA
>JAZNOL010000013.1:0-13475 GCA_045580815.1 Clostridia bacterium
CATGGCGCGGTTTACAAAAACAATGAAACCCAAGGGGTTGCGTTATAGTTGTGTGGTTAAATCGGTAATAAAAAACATCCGTTTTTAACATTTGGTGAGATTTGCAGACTTTTTGCAAAAAAAGGCATATACAATGCAAAAATTTTATGGTATTATATAAGTAACAATACACAAAGGAGTGTTTTTATATGTTCAGTTTAAAAGGAAAAATTGCTCTTGTTACAGGTGCTTCCTACGGCATAGGCTTTGCAATTGCAAAAGCACTTTATCAGGCAGGGGCACAAATTGTGTTTAACGACATAAATCAGGAGCTTGTTGACAAGGGGCTTGCTTCTTATAAAGAAGAAAATATTCCCGCAAAAGGCTATGTTTGCGACGTTACCGATGAAGCGGCTGTTGCAGAGCTTATTGCCAAAATTGAAGCAGAAGTGGGAACTATTGATATTCTTGTAAACAATGCAGGAATTATCAAACGTATTCCCATGCATGAAATGAGTGCAGACGAGTTCCGCAAGGTTATTGACGTTGACCTTAATGCACCGTTTATCATGTCAAAAGCAGTTATTCCGTCAATGATTAAAAAAGGACACGGAAAAATCATCAACATCTGTTCAATGATGAGCGAGCTTGGAAGAGAAACTGTTTCGGCATATGCGGCAGCAAAGGGCGGACTTAAAATGCTTACACGAAACATTGCATCGGAATACGGCGAATATAATATTCAGTGCAACGGCATCGGTCCCGGTTATATTGCAACACCTCAGACAGCACCCTTGCGTGAGCTTCAGCCCGACGGAAGCCGTCATCCCTTTGACAGCTTTATTATTTCAAAAACTCCGGCGGCACGCTGGGGAAATCCGGAAGATTTAGCCGGTCCTGCGGTGTTCCTTGCATCGGATGCTTCAAACTTTGTAAACGGACATATTCTTTATGTTGACGGCGGTATTCTGGCGTATATTGGTAAACAACCCAAATAAAAAAATATGAGTCTGTATCAAAATGATTTCATTTTGATACAGACCTTTTGTTTTTGAATCCATATAGGCATCGGAAAAATATCGGGCGGACAGAGCCGTCCGCCCCTACCGGGTTTGTGCGTTTTGCGGCGTGCTGTGTAGGGGACGGTCTCTGCGCCGTCCCGGTTTGTGTATCTTATGTGTTTCGGGCGGGCATGGAAACCCGCCCCTACGGTGTTGCAGAAATTTGCGGCAAAAGAACATCGTAGGGCGTGTCGACCCGGCACGCCGTTTTAATAAAATGCGAAAATTTTTCGGCGTGTCGGGGTTGCCGTGCCCTACAGTTTGTACAAATTTATTGTCATGTGGCAGGGGCGGACGCCTCTGTCCGCCCGGTAATAATTCAGGTATTAATTTTAACGTAAAAAACACCGTGACAAAAATCACGGTGTTTTAACATTAAAGATATTGTTTTATTTTTTCACAAACTTTTTCTGCGAGAATTTTCGAGCCTTCCTCGCCGTAATGTACCCAGTCGCAACGAAGTGCAGGGTCAAATTCCTTTGTTACACTGTAAAGGTCGTTTACCTCAACGTCAAGTTTCTCCATCAAAGCTTTTGCCGCTTCATTGTACTGCTCAATATCCCTGTTGTAACGCATAAACTGAGGTTCTGCCCACTCTTCCATAACATTTGTTGTAAGAGCAAAAATTATTTTTGCATTCGGGAAGGTTTTTTTCAGCATACGGTAAACACGTTCCAAAAAATAAACGTACATATCGCATGGCGTCAGCGGTTCTTCACCGTGAATACGTATTACGTCCCAAAGTCCGTTGTTCCAATGGATAACGTCAATATCAGACGGAAACTGGTATCCCCATTCGTACAAATGACGCTGTGTGTACTGTGCAAAACGGCAGTTGTCGTCGGGTGCGTAAACCTCGGCGACGTCCTTTAACATTTCTTTTACAAAAACGCCGTAGCCGGGACTGCCAGACGATGCGCCGTACCTTATTGAATCGCCTAAAAGAAGAACTTTTTTCATAATTTCACTCCATTTTCATACCATCTCACGGTAGTATCCCCTCATCAGTCACGTTTTGCGTGACAGCTTCCCCTCGGAGGGGGAAGCCTAAAAGGCGGTACAAGCCAAAGCCTTCTCCCCGGTGGAGAAGGTGGCAACCGAAGGTTGACGGATGAGGGGATGCCTCTGAAAGAGGTATGTTTAAAAAATCTTTATTTTTCAGGAACATTCGAGGGTGATAAATTCATTTCATGTTAAAAAACATTTGTGCAAACTCATAAAAATTATAAATCTATCACACTTCATAATCCAGTTTAAATTTTTCACCGCAGCCGTAATTTTCGTAAACGTAGTCGATATCCTTATCACCTCTGCCCGACAGACAAGCTAAGATTGAACCGGATTTATGCTCTTTTGCATATTTTATTGCGTAAGCAACAGCGTGTGAGCTTTCGATTGCGGGGATAATTCCCTCGTATCTTGAAAGCAGGAAGAACGCCTCCATAGCTTCTTCATCGGAAATTGTTTCGTATTTTATTCTGCCCAAATCGTGCAGATATGCGTGCTCAGGACCTACGCCGGGATAGTCTAGACCGCTGGCAATTGAATAAACCGGAAGCGGCTCGCCCTGTTCGTCCTGAAGAACATAGCTTTTGTAGCCGTGTATCTGACCTTTTGTACCAAAACTCATTGTAGCGGCATGGTCGCCGATTGCTGTGCCTCTTCCAAGAGGCTCAACGCCGTAAATTTCAACCGGGTCAGCCAAAAACGGAACAAACATACCGAGTGAGTTTGAACCGCCGCCAACACAGGCAGTAACTGCGTCGGGCATAATTCCTGTCATTTCTAAAAACTGTTCTCTTGCTTCAATACCGATAACCGACTGGAAATCACGCACCATTTTCGGGAACGGATGGGGACCTGCCGCAGTGCCGATGCAGTATATAGCATCCTCATATTCATTGAGATATGCTTCAAATGCGGCATCACAAGCCTCTTTTAAGGTTTTGAGACCTTTTGTTACGGGGATAACGTTTGCACCAAGCATTTTCATACGGATAACGTTGGGATGCTGTTTTGCAATGTCAACCTCGCCCATATAAACGTCACATTCCATGCCGAAATATGCCGCCGCTGTGGCAATAGCAACACCGTGCTGACCTGCACCTGTTTCGGCAATAATTTTCTTTTTGCCCATGTATTTGGCTAAAAGTCCTTCGCCCATGCAGTGATTGAGCTTGTGAGCACCGGTGTGGTTTAAATCTTCACGTTTAACGTAAATCTGGCAGTTGCCGAAAATTTTTGAAAGTCTTTCGCAATGATAAACAGGAGTGGGTCTGCCCTGAAACTCTTTGCGTATACGGCGAAGCTCGTTTATAAACTGTGCCGAATGGCAGATTGCTTCATAAGCATCGTCAGCTTCTCTGAAAGCTTTGGCAAGCTTTTCGTCAATATATGCACCGCCGTAAGAACCGAAATAACCGTCCTCGGTGGGGAACTGTTTTAAATAGTTGTCAAAATCTTTATAATTTGTCATTTTCAAAATCTCTTTTCTGTATATAATTTAATTAGAAACCTATTCCTTATTCACTTTTACATATTACTTAATTAAACGCTGCCGGAGGCAGCCAGCTTACCCATCTGGTATCGGTTTTCCAGTTAACAAAAATGTTTCGTACTGAGTAAGTCATAGAAATCACTTTCCTTTGCTTGCTATAGCAGAATATACTCCACCATTTTAAAATATATACCTATTATATCACACTAATTTGCGGTTGTAAATAGTTTTTTTTGATAAAATATTGATTTTGTTTTTTTTTTATGGTATAATTGTTGTGATTACTTTGCGTAATTTAACAAAGCTCCGATGCTTGTCGGATTAAAAATATCAATAAAAAGGTGATAATTATGACATTTAAACGTGCAGATATTCTTTTGCCCAAATTTTCAAAAGACAGTGAAAAAATGAAAAAATGGAGTGTTGTCGCATGCGACCAGTACACATCCGAACCGGAATACTGGAACGCAGTTTCGCAGTTTGTAGGGGAGGACAAGTCCACATTAGGTCTTGTTGTACCTGAAATTTACTTAAACGACAGCGATATTGACGACAGAATTGCAAAAACCAACGAAACCATGGCGCAGTACATGGCGCAGGAGGTTTTTACCGAATATAAAAACACTTATATTTTTGTTGAGCGTACACTTGCAAACGGAGTTAAACGTCTTGGTGTTGTAGGCGCTGTTGACCTTGAAGATTATGACTTTTCGGCAGGGTCACAGACAAAAATACGTGCTACCGAAGGTACGGTAGTATCCCGTATTCCGCCTCGACTTAAAGTTCGCCGGGATGCTCCTGTTGAGTTGCCGCACATTATGATGCTTATTGATGATGACAAATGTGGAATCATTGAGCCTAACAGTGATATAACAGGCGAGTTTGAAAAGCTTTATGATTTTGAGCTTATGCAGCAATCGGGACATATTGCAGGATACAAAATGTCCGAAAAAGCGTGCGATGAGCTTGATAAAAAGCTTGCACAGCTTGGTGACCTTGATGCGTTTAACAAAAAATACGGTGTAGAAAAAAAATCGCCGCTTATTTTTGCTATGGGCGACGGAAACCATTCTCTTGCAACAGCAAAAACTTATTACGAAAATTTAAAAACCGAAATTGGTGAAGAAGCCGCAAAGCAGTCTCCTGCAAGATACGCACTTTGCGAGCTTGTTAATCTGCATGATAAATCTCTTGAATTTGAGGCAATTCACAGAGTTATTTTTGATGCGGACGGCAAAGCATTTCTGGCTGCTCTTGAAAAAGAATACAGCGTAAGCTATGACGAAAACGTAGTGGGACAAAGCTTTGCTTTTGTGTATGGCGGTGTAACTAAAAAAGTTACGGTTACAAATCCCACAGAATATTTAACCGTTGCCACACTTCAAAAGTTTATAGATGCATTTATTGCCGAAAACGGCGGTGAGGTGGATTACATACACGGGGAGGATGTTGTCTGCAAGCTTTGCGAAAATCCGAAAAATTTTGGTATTATTCTTGATGCAATGGATAAGTCCGATTTGTATAAATCCGTAATTTTGGACGGTGCATTACCGCGCAAAACATTTTCAATGGGCGAAGCCTGTGACAAAAGATTTTATACCGAGGTAAGAAAAATAAAATAATATAAGAAACACAGGGGCGATTTATAAATCGCCCCTGTTTACAGAGGTGAGTGTATGAACTACCGTGCGGATAAATACGGCAACAAGCTATCGGTTTTGGGTTTTGGCTGTATGCGGTTTAAAACCAAAATGGGTAAAATTGATTTTAATAAAGCCGAAAGGCAGATTATGACGGCAATTGATGCCGGTGTTAATTATTTTGATACGGCGTATATTTATCCCGGCAGTGAGGCGCTTTTGGGCGAGGTTTTAGAAAAAAACGGTGTCCGTGAAAAAGTCAATATTGCAACAAAATTGCCGCATTATCTTATAAAAAACAGCGAGAATTTGGATAAACTGTTTAACGAAGAATTAAAACGTCTGCGGACGGATCATGTGGATTATTATCTGATGCATATGCTGGCAGATACCGATACGTGGCAGAGACTTAAAGGTTTTGGAATTGAGCAGTGGCTCAAGGAAAAAAAGGAAAACGGACAAATCAGACAGGTGGGATTTTCGTATCATGGAAATTCTGATATGTTTTGCAACCTTGTTGATGAGTATGACTGGGATTTTTGCATGATACAGTATAATTATATGGACGAGCATTCCCAGGCCGGTCGAAAAGGACTTCACTATGCCAATAAAAAGGGATTGCCGGTGTTTATTATGGAACCGCTTCGAGGCGGTAAACTGGTAAACCGATTGCCCGAAGAAGCAAAAAAGATTTTTGAAAACTATAAAATAAAACACACTCCGGCACAATGGGCGTTTAAATGGCTGTGGAATCAGCCGGAGGTAACAGTTGTTCTGTCAGGCATGAACACCGATGAAATGGTGCTGGACAACATAAAAACCGCAAGTGAAACCCGGGTAGGGGAGATAGGCAAAGAGGAAGAAGAAATGCTTGCCGAGGTAATAAAAGCAATAAACGCCAAAATGAAAGTTGGCTGTACAGGTTGCGGGTACTGTGTGCCATGCCCTAAAAACGTGGATATTCCCGGGATTTTTGCGGCGTATAACCGCAGATTTTCCGAGGGTAAATTTTCTGCCCTTGTTGATTACACAATGTGCACCGCTTTGCGTAAAAATTCTACGGCGGCATCAAACTGTATTGGTTGCGGAAAATGTGAAACACACTGTCCTCAAGGAATTAAAATACGTGCGCAGCTTAAAAATGCCGAAAAAGAATTTGAAGGAACGCTTTATAAAACAGCACGGAAAATTGCGTCTAAAATTCTTCCGTTTTGAAATTTGGGGTAGATATTATGGAAAGTTTAAAATTGTCATTTGAAGCAATACTGCCAATTTTTTTGCTGATGTCTCTCGGTTATGTGCTGCGAGCACTAAAAATAGCCGATAAAAAAGGGTTTGACACGGTAAACACATTGGTTTTCAAGGTGTTTTTGCCGGTTTTACTTTTTGAAAATATTTATAAAACAGAATCTGCACAGGTGTTTGATGTGAATCTTGTTGCGTTTATAATAACCGGTGTTCTGGCAGTGTTTGTGATTGGCTATTTTTTTGTTTTACTGTTAAGCCGGGACAACACAAAAAGAAGTGTCATGCTTCAAAGCTTTTTCAGGTCAAACTATGCTATTTTAGGCATACCTATTGTAAACTATATTTGCGGTGACACTGCCGGAGGGCTGGCATCGCTTATGGTGGCGTTGATTGTGCCGCTGTTTAATGCATTGGCAGTGGTGAGCTTTGAAATTTTCAGAGGCGGCGGCTTTTCGGGTGTGAGCAAAACAATTATAGGTGTTATAAAAAATCCGCTTATTATCGGTTGTGCAGTTGGTCTGGCGTTCTTTTTAAGCGGAATAAAACTTCCTCCACTTATTGAAAAATCGGTAAACGACGTGGCAAAAATAGCAACACCGCTGTCAATAATAGTTCTTGGTGCAGGTTTTACATTTTCAAGCATGAAAGGATATGTAAAAGAAATTTTAATAACAGTATCGGTAAAACTCATTGTTGTGCCTCTTGTAATGATAACAGCGGCGGTTTTACTGGGATTCCGTGGTGAAGCACTGGCATGTTTGCTTATTACATTTGGAGCACCCGTGGCAGTTTCGAGCTTTTCGATGTCGCAGCAAATGGGTGGTGACGAAAAACTGTCGGCACAGGTTATTGTAATTTCGTCGATAATGTGTCTGCTTACACTGTTTGGCTGGATATTTGCACTAAGCTCAATGAAACTGTTTTAAAGTTAATATTAATAATTTGTAAAATAAAAACAGGTGCGACATTTTCGCACCTGTTTTTTATAGTTTAATAAATTATTCTTCGGTATCTTCAATTTTATCAAGCTGAGAAAGAATTTTGCGTGTTCTTACGCCCACCAGCTTATCAAGCTCGTCGCTTGCCTGGTTAATATATTTCTGCGATTTTTCAAGCACTGCCGCAAAGTTTTCAAACTCACTCTTTACACTTTTGAGGGTGTTCCACACATCTGACGCATGACGCTGTACTGCCAGGGATTTAAACCCAAGCTGAATGCTCGACAAAAATGCACAAAGAGTTGACGGACCTGTAACCAGCACGCCGAAATCGTTTTTGAGAGTTTCAAAAAACTCGGTGTTCGCAATAACCTCGGTATAAAGCCCCTCGGAGGGTAAAAACATTATGCCGAAATCCGCTGTCTGCGGCGGATTGATATATTTATCCGAAATATCCTTTGCACTTTTTTTAATCGCCGCAAGAAGTTCTTTTTCGCACACCGCCACGTCCTCACTGCCCTCGTCCCTGGCGTTGCAAAGACGGATATATGCTTCCATGGGAAATTTTGAGTCGATGGGAATATACAGCGGTTCACCGTCTCCCTCTGCCGGGAGTTTGAGAGCAAATTCCACCACGTCACGACTGCCTTTTTTTGTGGCAACGTTTGTTTCGTACTGATATGGCGAAAGCATCTCTGAAATAAGAGCACCAAGCTGAACCTCGCCGAGTATTCCGCGGCGTTTTACGTTGGAAAGAATTTTTTTAAGCTCGTCCACACCACCGGCAAGATTCTGCATCTGCCCGATGTCACGGTTCATTTTGGCAAGCTGCTCTGCAACGGTTTTATTAAGCTGTGCAATGGCGTTTGCGTTAAGCTGTGTCATTTCGTTCATCTGCTTGTTTTGCATACCTGAACTGCTGTCGAGCTTTGTGGAAATGTTGTTTTGCATAACGCCCACAAGACGGCTGATTTCATCGCCAAGACGTTTGTTTTCGTCGCGCAGAGTTTCTTCGGAAATGCCGCCGTTATCTTTGTTTTTTGAAACAAGAATAACAGCAAGAATTACGTTTGACACCAGAAGAAGCACCGTAATGACCGCAAAAACTATAACTGTACCGTCCATAGCTTACGCCTCAAGTGCTTTTATAAGCGCATCTGTCATGTCGGTTTTTTCCCAGTTTACGCCCAAATCTTCGCGTCCGAGATGGCCGTAAGATGCAAGCTGTCGGTAAATAGGCTTGCGCAGGTCAAGGGTTTTTATGATTGCTGCCGGGCGCAGGTCAAAGACTTTTTTAACCGCCTCGGCAATTTTTTCGTCATCGTATTTGCCTGTGCCAAATGTATCTGCCATAACAGAAACCGGTTCGGCAACGCCAATTGCGTAAGCAAGCTGAATTTCGCATTTGTCGGCAATTTTTGCCGCAACAATGTTTTTGGCAACGTATCTTGCCGCATAAGCCGCACTGCGGTCAACCTTTGTGGGGTCTTTGCCCGAAAAAGCACCGCCGCCGTGGCGTGCATAACCGCCGTATGTATCAACGATTATTTTTCTGCCGGTAAGTCCGCTGTCGCCCTGAGGACCGCCGATAACAAATCTGCCTGTTGGATTGATGAAAAAACGTGTTTTTTCGTCAACAAGATTTTCGGGAAGTGTGGGCAGAATAACGTGTTTTATCATATCCTCGCGTATTGTTTCGAGAGAAACCGCATCGTCGTGCTGTGTTGAAAGCACAACTGTGTCGATACGCACCGGAACACCGTCTTCGTATTCAACGGTAACCTGAGTTTTTCCGTCGGGACGAAGATAGCTGAAAGTGCCGTTTTTTCTAACTTCAGTAAGGCGTTTTGCCATTTCGTGAGCAAGATAAATAGGCATAGGCATAAGAGTGGGAGTTTCGTTGCAGGCATAGCCGAACATCATGCCCTGGTCACCTGCACCCTCAACGTCAACGCCCATTGCAATATCGCCCGACTGTTTATCAAGTGAAGTAACAACAGCACAGGTGGTTGCATCAAAACCGAATTTTGCACGGTTGTAGCCGATGTCATTAACAACGTTTCTTGCAATTTCGGGAATATTAACCGAGGCAGTTGTGGTGATTTCGCCCATAATATTGATAATACCGGTTGTTACGGTTGTTTCGCAGGCAACACGGGCAGATGCGTCCTGCTCTAAAATTGCGTCAAGAACAGCGTCTGAAATCTGGTCACAGATTTTATCGGGATGTCCTTCGGTAACAGATTCTGAAGTAAAAAGCATTTTACTCATAATAACGTCTCCTTTTGTATTTTTTGTTTTGTGGTAAATTCATTTTACACAAAAATTGCTATGTTGTCTATATTTATTTAGTGTTGCACTTCATATGATAACATATCCACCTTCCCCTCAAGGGGAAGACTTTCATATTTCCGACAAAATCATCATCTGATTAAAACCCGTATGCTCTTACGGTTATATCTGCCTCGTCGCCCTCGGTTATTTCAAAGCAAATTTCCTTTTCCTCGCCGGGAAGCATTGAAAACCAGTTGTCGCAGAGAATAACATTTCCGTCTATTCCAACCGCCTGAATATATTTGTTTGCCTTTAAAACAATTTTGCCATCTTCAATCTTATATTCAACATCAGTTTCGGAAATATGCAGATTTCCTGCTTTATAAAATGCTCTGTCAGATATATTGCCGCAGTTGATTTCTGCAACAAGTATTTCATTTTCGCTGCATTTATGGCTGTAAATATCTTCTGCGCTTTGGGCATCAACTGAAAATGCGCCGTTATATATATCTGTTTTAAGATTTGTGTCTATATTTATTGAAAAGACTGCAACCTCGCCCTCAGCACCGCTTAAAGCATTGTTTGATACTGAGATGATACATTTTCCATCTCTGCGGTCGATTGAACAGATTTGAGGCTTCGAACATCTTTTGAAGCTGTAAAAAGATGCTTTCGGCAAAAGATAATAATCTGTAAAAGTCCAGCCTGAAGCGGCAGGCCAGCAATCAGACATCATCCAGAACACCACTCCGCTTTCAAACCACATTTCGCGGCGTAGCTGTTCTAAAACAACACGCACACACTCATACTGGATATACTGCATTTTAAAATTCCGGTCATACCCATTTTTAAAGCTGCCGAGTATTTTCCCGGCAAGTGTTGCGCTATATTCAAATAATTCTTTTTTCAGGGCGGGATTTCCCTTGATATGATGTTTAAGCATCGTCAAATCTTCGCCAAATATATCATCATGGGTTAAAAACTTTTTGAGTGAGTATGTATTTATTTCTCCGAATGTCGGTTCTTCGGCAATAAATCTTGCACGAAGCATTTTGTAACGTTCCTTGTAATTATCAAGATTTTCTTCATCTATAACCTTGAAAATAGCACTTAAAAATTGCGTGTTATGGGTTGTTCCTGCTGTGTTGGATCCAAAAAAGTTTCCGCCGTAAGGGCTTGACGGCAAAAAGTCTCTCTCGGGGTCAAGCTTTGCAAGAACAGGCTGAATACCAAACATTGCAGAGGTTCTGCCGGAATGATCAGGCATAATATCGTTTCCTAAAGTGGCGTTTTCGTTGTCGCCGCTCCACCACATAAGACAAGCCTGGTTGCGGATGAGCATTGCCGCATATTCTGCCTCTTTGTTAAGCTGCTTTATAAACCACTCCTGCTTTTCGGGATAACTTCCGCATGCCATTAGAAAATCCTGAGTAACCATTATTCCAAGGCGTGAGCATTCGTCATAAAACTCTTTTGACTCAAAAGCGCCTCCGCCCCACACACGAAGCATATTAAGCCCCATCTCTTTTGAAAGAGCAAGGGATTTGAGCATTTTTTTCTTTGATTTACCGTTTTCAAAAGGCTCACAGGGAACCCAGTTTGCACCTCTTACCTGAATTCTGATTCCGTTTACGACGAGTATAAACCCTGAAAATTCGCTGTTGTGGTCATATATATCTGAAAAACTGCTTTTTTTCAGTTCAAGGCATTTGTTATAATATGCACTTCCCTCGATGTCTGTCGGTTGCATTATTTTAACTGTGCGGATACCAAATTTTGCTGTGCTGATGCAGGTTCCGTCCTGCATAACTTTTAGCTCATAAAGAGGCTGCTGACCGTATCCTGACGGATACCACAGCTTTGCGTCTTCAACAGAGATGTTAAAGCTGTATTCATGATATGCACAATATTTTGAATGGCGTTTTACCATTTTGCCGGTATCGTCGTATATTTCAAAATCATACACCTTGCCCACAAAATTGTTCCCAAAATTAATCTTTATACCAAGATATGCACCAAAGCTGTCGATGCTTTTGGTGTATACATATATGCCGTCTACTGTCGGCTCGTTTTTTTGTCGCAGCTCAATATATACATCACCGCAGATGCCGCAGGTTACAAAACGTTCTGTCCAGTCCCAGCCGTAGGTGCACTGTGTGCGGCGTGTATACAATCTTTCTGTTGTAAATGCCCCACCCAGTTTCGGTTTCCATTTTGTCTGAGCAACAGGCGAATAAAAATAAATTTTAATTTCGTTGTTTTTCGCGGTGATTATATCTGTAACATCAAAGCGATAAGAAATGTGTCCGTTGTCACAATAAGAAAGATGCGTTTTGTTAAGATAAACATCGCAATATGTGTCAAGCCGGTCGAACGCTAAAATCACATTGCCGTCTGTTTTTTCAACATCAAATTTTTTGGTATAAATAAAATTATAGTTCTCATACTTCTGATAATTTTTAGAATTGTCACGATAGAAAATATCTCCGTCTTTATATGATGAATTAACAATATCATTAAGAGAACTTCCCGGAACTGTTGCCGCAAACTCAATTGTCTCGTTTGTCAGAGGATTTATGCCTGTGCCGTTCCAGTTGTCGCCTAGTAAAATTTTTTTCATGCGATTTCTTCCTTTCTTGTTTTGGGATAATCATATTAAATTAGAGAAAACTTTTCTACAGCCCCCCTTACACAAGGAGGGCTTTTATACGACAATAAAAAAACCTCCGCAAGGGAGGATAAGTGAAAATCCTCATCTTGCTGTTGCAAGCCGGAATTAGCACCTTGCTTTAAAAAGCAGGTTGCCGGGTTTCACAGGGCCGTTCCCTCCACCACTCTTGATAAGGTTTTTTATTTGGGTGTTTTAATATAAAACAGAGATTGGGTGCAAAGTCATTGTTTTTCTATGTTTTTCTTTGCGGTATTAATTGAAGAAATAAGCATTTTGCGAATCACGCCGCAATCATGTATGATCATAGAAATATCTGATATTATGTTAGCTTTTTGCAAAAGCTCAAGCCAATATTCTGTCTCATAACATTCTTTTAAAGATATCTGAAGTTTAGATATAAAGTCAGGTTTGCTGTGTGCATATTTGGCTTCTCTGATGTTTGCACCAACGCTTGTAGCACTGCGTTCCAACTGATTGACAATAGAATAATGTCCTTTTATATTTTCACACAGTTTCAATATTTCTACGGCAAAATCCATAGACAAATCAGCCAGCTTGTTTTCTTTCATACAAAGCACCTCAGATACGCTTTAAAAACATTTAATAATTAAATCGTGCAAAGCACGATGAAATACAAACAAAGTTTGTATGAAATCAAACCCTTACGGCTTTGATGAAATTAAATCCGTCTTTTATCCGCCGCAAACGATTTCATCTGCATAGGCAGATTTCATCCGCAATAGCGGTATTTATTCTGTCGTAAGACGGATTTAGTTGAAAGAACTGCCGATTTTTAAAATCGGCAGTTCTTTCTGGTGCAGGTGGTGGGAGTCGAACCCACACGATGTCACCACCACTGGATTTTGAGTCCAGCGCGTCTGCCAATTCCACCACACCTGCATAATTGGAGCGGAAGACGAGATTCGAACTCGCGACGTTCACCTTGTCAAGGTGACGCTCTACCACTGTGCCACTCCCGCAAAAATATCTGGTGCAGATGAAGGGACTTGAACCCCCACGTCGTTGTCACCAGAACCTAAATCTGGCGCGTCTGCCAATTCCGCCACATCTGCACAGAATTGCATTTAGCACATCAGTTATTATAGCACAAAATTTTTTTCTTGTCAAGTGTTAAGCGGGCAAAATTGTCAGTTTGCCGATAAATTG
>JAZNOL010000014.1:0-57244 GCA_045580815.1 Clostridia bacterium
TGACAATTAAACCGCCAAAAAAGAAAACTATGTACGCAAAAGAAGGGTTTATTACAGTTGCATTAAGCTGGATTGTAATGAGTGTTTTTGGTGCAATCCCATTTATTATATCCGGCAGTATTCCGAATTTCATAAATGCTGTTTTTGAAACTGCATCAGGATTCACAACAACAGGGGCTTCTGTTTTGACGGATGTTGAGGTTTTACCCAAAAGTGTGCTTTTTTGGAGAAGTTTTACTCATTGGATAGGTGGAATGGGTGTTCTCGTGTTTTTGGTTGCTTTTTTACCACTTTCCGGTGGCGACAACCAATACTTGATTAAAGCAGAAAGTCCCGGTCCGTCTGTTACAAAACTTGTCCCTCGTGTAAAATCCAGTGCAAAAATCTTATACTTAATATATATATTTATTACCGTTGTCGAAATAAGTCTGCTTCTTATCGGAAAAATGCCTTTATTTGAGGCGTTGACAACAACCTTCGGTACAGTTGGCACCGGTGGCTTCGGGGTTAAAAATTCAAGTATTGCTAATTATTCGCCGTACATTCAGAATGTGATAACAGTATTTATGATAATTTCCGGTATTGATTTTACTTTTTATTATCTTATTTTAATAAAACGGTTCAACTCTGCATTCCATATGGAAGAAATCAGAACCTACTTACTGATAATTCTGACATCATCCATTATAATATTCATAAATTGTCGCGATATGTTTTCTACTTTTTCCGAAGGACTACGGCACAGCTTTTTTCAAGTAAGTACAATAATAACAACCACCGGATTTGCAACAATAGATTTTGATCAGTGGCCTGAACTTTCAAAAAGCATTCTTGTTTTACTAATGTTTATAGGTGCGTGTGCCGGCAGTACCGGTGGCGGTATAAAGGTTTCAAGAATAGTGATATTTTTAAAAAGCATCGTAAAAGAAATTAAAATTGCCGCCCATCCAAGAAGCACAATTAAAACAAAAATGAACGGACGTACAATTGAGCACGAAACAATTCGTGCCGTAAATGTTTATATGGCTGCATATATTACAATACTTGCCGTATCAATTTTATTGATAAGTGTTGACAACCGTGATTTTACAACAAATTTTACTGCTGTTGCTGCAACGCTCAACAACATAGGTCCCGGACTTGCCGGCGTAGGTCCTACATCCAACTTTTCAGAGTATTCATGTTTTTCAAAAATAATTTTAACTTTTGATATGCTTATTGGAAGGCTGGAAATATTCCCACTATTAGTATTATTTTCACCTAACGCATGGAAAAAATAATATTAAAAAAGGCTTTAGCAAAATGAAATCATTTTACTAAAGCCTTTTTTTGTGGACTATTTTAAATTTTTAAGATATTTTTCTGCCATAACAAAAAACTGATTGCCGAATATACTTAAAAAAACGTCATACAGCACCATGATCAAAATTTCGCCAAAAAACAAGGCAATATACACATAACCTGTTATTTTCTGACTCTCCGCTGCAAAGATATAAAATCCTATAAGAAAAACAGCGGATATAACCGCAAAACAGATAATTTTTAAAATCCATTCGATTTTTATATTGTTTTTCTGTTCAATAAAGGATTTTACAATTGCATACAATCCAAAAAACAATGTATACCCTGCGGCATAAAATTTGTTGGGTAAAAGTATAAACAATAATGCTGCAACCGCTCCGTAGTGTGCAAATGCAAATTTTCTGCCGCATGTTTTTGTTGTCAGCATTACTGCAAGTGTCGAAAGAGCCACTGCCGCAAGCTGCAAAGTGCCAACAGCGGTTGCAATATATAAAACTGCAACAATAACAGCGGCAAGCACAGCTGAAAAAGTAAGTTTTGAAGTGTTCGTTTTCATTTTTTTATTTCCTTTTGACTAGTTGTCAAGCATATCATGAGCGTTTTTTACAACTGCTTTTATTTCGCTCTCAAGCACTGTTGTTTCGCCGTTTTTTTCAATATATATAAGATATTCTATGTTGCCTTCGGGTCCTTTTATCGGTGAAAAATCAAGACCCTTTACACCAAGTCCGTTATCGTTGCAAAAAGTGTAAATAGCTTCAACAACTTCTTCGTGAACAGCAGGGTCACGTACAACGCCTTTTTTGCCTACCTTTTCACGTCCGGCTTCAAACTGTGGTTTTATCAGGCACATAACATGTCCGTTTTCAGAAAGCAGTTCTTTTATGACAGGTAAAACAAGTTTAAGTGAAATAAAAGACACATCCACAGAAGTAAAATCAATTTCGTCCGGAACATTTTCGTGTGTAAGATAACGGGCGTTTGTTCTTTCAAGATTTACAACACGCTCATCGCAACGCAGTTTCCATGCAAGCTGTCCGTAGCCCACATCAACTGAATAAACCTTAACTGCTCCGTTTTGAAGCATACAATCGGTAAAGCCGCCTGTTGATGCACCCACATCCATACATACACAGCCGATAAGGTCAATTGAAAAGCTGTCAACCGCCTTTTCCAATTTGTAGCCGCCTCGGCTTACATAGGGCATCTGCTTGCCTCTCATTTCAACGACATCGTCCTCTTTAATCATTGTTCCGGCTTTGTCTTCTTTCTGGTCGTTTACAAAAATTATTCCCGACATAATGTATGCTTTTGCCTTTTCACGCGTTTCAGCATAACCGTTTTCTGTCAGATATACATCAAGCCTTTGCTTTGGCATTTAAAAATTCATCTCCTGTAATTTTTGCAATATTTTCGGCATCAAGCCCGCAATTTTTCATAAGAATATCACGTTTTCCGTGATTAAGCGGCACATTTTCAATTGATAAGCATTTCAGCCGGCAATCCGGGTTCAGATTTGAATGTAATAAAGCTATTTCCTCCCCTAATCCGCCGTCAGAAATATTATCTTCAACAGTAACCATAACTGAGTATTTATCAAAAAGTTGTTTGATTAGCTCTGTATCAATAGGCTTTACAAATCTCATATCTGCAACTGCAACGTTTATCCCTTGGCTATCAAGCCTGCTTGCAGCATCAAGTGCCACAGAAACGGTGCTTCCGGCAGTAATTATAACAGCATCTTTGCCGTCTTTTAAAATCTCGCCTTTTCCGTATTCAATATCAGTTTTGTATTCAATGTTTTTTTCTTCCGAGCCTCTCGGGTATCTTACAGCAACCGGACCACTACATTTGTTTACAGCAAAATCAAGCATTTTCTCAAGCTCGCTGTAACATGACGGCGCCATAACCATCATGTTCGGAATAGTCCTCAAATACGATAAATCATATATTCCCTGATGTGTTGCACCGTCGGCACCTACAATTCCTGCTCTGTCAACAGCAAAAACAACATGAAGGTTCTGCAAAGCAACATCATGCAGAATCTGGTCATATGCTCTTTGTAAAAATGTTGAATATACAGCAAAAACAGGAATAATACCCATTTTAGCCATACCGGCACACATGGTTACTGCGTGCTGTTCGGCAATACAAACATCGAAATACCTTTCGGGAAATTTGTTTCTGAACTCTGTTAAACCTGTGCCGTCAGGCATTGCCGCTGTAACCGCAACAATTTTCTCGTTGTTTTCAGCAAGCGTACAGAGGTGTTTTCCAAAAACCGAAGAATAGTCGCTGTTTCCAGAAAAAATTTCACCGGTTTCAACATCAAAACACGAAACGCCGTGAAATCTTTTTGGTTTTTCTTCGGCAGGAATATAGCCTTTTCCCTTTTTAGTAATGACATGTATTACAACATTTTCGTCGGTATTTTTTACCCGCTGAAAAATCTTTATAAGGGTTTTGATGTCATGACCGTCATAGGGGCCAAGGTATCTAAATCCAAGTGCTTCAAAAATGTTTTCTTTAAGAAAAAGCCTTTTTACAGTTTCTTTAAATCCGTATGCAATTTTCCAAAGTGTTTTCTTATTAGAAAGAGATTTTTCTGTTGCACGCTTAATTCTATTGTAAACATTACCGCTTCTAAGATTACTCAGTTGCCTGGATAATCCGCCGACATTTCTTGAAATAGACATCTGGTTGTCATTTAAAACAACAATCATGCCCTGGTCTTTTTGCCCTGCATCTGCTAATGCCTCACAAGCCATTCCGCCGGTTAATGCACCGTCTCCGATAACGCTGACAACTTTATAATCTTTGCCCAAAAGCTCTCTTGCCCGTATCATTCCTAAAGCGGCAGACACTGATGTGCTGCTGTGCCCTGTGTCAAAACAGTCCGCTTCATTTTCGGCAGTTTTGGGGAAACCGGAAATACCACCATAGGTACGCAGGCTGTTAAAACTGTCTTTGCGTCCGTTGATTATTTTGTGAACATAGCATTGGTGACCTACGTCCCATATAATCTTATCTTCGGGAACATCAAAAACATAATTAAGTGCAACTGTAATTTCTGTAACTCCCAAATTTGAAGCAAGATGTCCGCCTGTTTTTGAAATTGTTTCAACAAGAAGTTTTCTGACCTCTTCACAATATTCAGACAATTGGTTTATATTTAATTTTTTTAAGTCTTCGGCATTGTTTACTGTATCTAAAATATTCAAGTAATGTGCCTCCATATATTTTTCATTAGCAAATCTAAACATATTATATAATAATAATACCACATTTAACACGTTTTGTAAAGCAAAACCACGATTTTTTTATAATTTTTTGCAATTCTATTGAAAAAAAACAAAAATTGTGATATAATGGCAATGTTAATATTATAATGTTAAGGATTGTTTTTTATGATGTTTTCAGATACTATTGTCGCTATTGCAACTCCGCCGGGATTTGGCGGAATAAGCATAGTCCGGCTCAGCGGAAAAAACAGCATTGATATTGTAAATAAACTATTTTCCAAGGACATCGGTAATGCTGACGGTTACACAATTCATTACGGCAAAATAACCGATAATAACGGCAAAGTTCTTGACGAGGTGCTTGTGAGCGTTTTTCGTGCACCAAAGTCGTATACAGGAGAAAACTCGGTTGAGATTAACTGTCACGGCGGCATGACCGGAGCAAACGCAATTTTATTGCAATGCATTAAAAGCGGTGCAAGGGCGGCACTTGGCGGCGAATTTACAAAACGTGCTTTTTTAAACGGCAAAATTGATTTGGCACAGGCAGAAGCTGTTGCGGATATTATTAATTCCAACAGCGAAAAAGCTCTCTCTCTTGGTGTAAATCAGCTTGGTGGTGCTCTTTCTGGGCAGATTAACAAAGCCCGTGAGCATCTTATTACAATAATGGCACAAATAAGTTCTGAGGCAGATTTTCCCGATGAGGGCGTGTCAGGCTTTTCTGATGACAGTTTAAAATCAGAAATATCCGCAAGTCTTGAAATTCTTTCAAAGCTCCTCGAAACTGCTCATGAAGGCAGATTGGTTCGTGACGGCATTTCTGTTGCTCTTTTGGGAAAACCAAACGCCGGAAAATCATCTCTTCTCAATGCACTCCTTAATAAAAACAGAGCGATTGTAACAGCTATTCCCGGCACAACACGAGATACTGTTGAAGATTATATGCAGCTTGACGGAATAGCCCTCAAAATCATTGATACCGCCGGAATCCGAACTGCATCGGACGAGGTTGAAAAAATTGGTATTGATCTTTCAAAAAAAGCAGCTCAGGAAGCGGATATATCCATATATGTTGCCGATTTATCAACTGAGCCTGACGCTGACGATAAGCAAATTGCCACACTTTTGAAAGATAAAAAGGTTGTTCTTGTATTAAATAAAACCGATATTGCAAAAGACGGATTGGACGAAAAATATAAATTGATTTTTGAAAATGCACCTGTGTGTTATATTTGTGCACAGACAAGCGAAGGCATTGGCGGCGTAAAAGATACAATCAAAACTATTATAAATACTCAGAATATAAACACCGCTTCATCGGCTATGCTTACAAACATACGCCATATTGAAGCTGTAACAAACGCATATAATCTTGTTAAAAATTCCATTGACGCATATAACACCGGTATTCCGGCAGATTTTATTTCTGTGGATTTACAGTCTGCAATTGAGCACCTTGGTTCTGTTACCGGAATGAATGTTTCTGAAGAGATTGTTGATCGTGTGTTTAAAGATTTTTGCGTCGGAAAATGATTTTTTTGCGGAGGAAACACAAATTGAAATATATACTTGGAATAGAAAGTTCCTGTGATGAAACATCTGTTGCAGTTGTTTCTGACGGAAGAAAAATTCATTCAAATGTAATATCTACGCAGATAGAAACTCACAAACAGTTTGGCGGTGTTGTTCCGGAAATAGCATCAAGAATGCACACCGAGGCAATAAACGCCGTATATAAACAAGCACTTAAAGAAAGCGCTATTTCTGTTAATGACATTTCAGCAATTGCAGTTACTGCCGGTCCCGGTCTTGTGGGTGCGTTGCTTGTGGGTGTGTCATTTGCCAAATCTCTTGCGTATGCAACAGACAAACCTCTTGTTCCTGTTCATCATATTGAGGGACACATTGCCGCAAACTATCTGGCTCATGAGAATTTAGAGCCGCCGTTTGTTTGTCTTGTGGCATCTGGCGGGCACAGTCATATTGTTTATGTTAAAAATCATTATGAGTTTGAAATTTTAGGAAGAAGCCGTGACGACGCGGCAGGAGAAGCCTTTGACAAAGTTTCGCGCGTGCTTGGTTTCGGTTATCCCGGTGGTCCTGCAATTGAACGCGAAGCAAAAAACGGTGACAAGGATGCAATAAAGTTTCCCCGTGTTCACTTTGAAAACAGCCTTGATTTCAGCTTTAGCGGAGTCAAAACCTCAGTAATTAACTACCTGCACAAGGCTGAGCAAAAAGGCGAAGAAATCAATAAAAACGATGTTGCGGCATCTTTCCAGAATGCAGCAGTTGAAATTTTAACCGAAAATACAATCAAAGCCGCAATTCAGAAACAGGTTAAAACAATTTGTCTTGCCGGCGGAGTTGCCTCAAACACTGCCCTTAGACAGTCGCTTTATAACAAGGCAAAGCAGATAGGTGCCGAGCTTTACTATCCCCCACCCGTTTTATGTACTGACAACGCAGCAATGATTGCGGCGGCGGGTTTTTATGAATTTGAAAACAAAACACAAGCTGATTTATCACTTAACGCCTATCCATCGGTTTCTCTTGGTGATAAATTTGCTCTTTGAAAAATGTGTATAATGTGCAAAACTTTATCCACAACACCAAAAACTGTGGATAAGTTACTATACAACTTACTTTTTCAGACATTTAATGTTAAAAAGTGTGTTGAAAACCAAAAAATATTGTGGAGGTAATTACAAATGAAAACAGACATTGAAATTGCAAGAGAATGCAAATTGCAGCCTATTGAAGAAATTGCTGCAAAAATCGGTATAAGCCGCGACGACCTTGAGTTTTACGGCAAATACAAAGCAAAACTCAGCGATGAGCTTATTGAAAAGCTTTCCTCAAACAAAGAGGGTAAACTCATTCTTGTTACAGCTATTAACCCAACACCTGCCGGCGAAGGAAAATCAACAGTTTCGGTTTCTCTTGCCCAGGCGATGAGCAAAATCGGCACAAAAACAATGCTTGCACTGCGTGAGCCTTCACTTGGTCCGGTTTTCGGTATTAAAGGCGGTGCCGCAGGTGGCGGTTATTCACAGGTTGTTCCTATGGAAGATATTAATCTGCATTTCACAGGCGACCTGCACGCTATGACAGCGGCAAACAATCTGCTTTCTGCTCTTATAGACAACCATCTTCAGCAGGGCAACGAACTCGGAATCAATCCTAAAAGAATTGTATGGAAACGTTGTCTCGACATTAACGACAGAGCACTCCGCAGCGTTATTGTAGGTATGGGTGCACCGGCTGACGGTGTTGTTCGTCAGGATGGTTTCCAGAATACTGTTGCTTCTGAAATTATGGCAATTATGTGTCTTGCAGAAAATATGGAAGACCTTAAAAACAGACTTTCAAAAATTATTGTTGCATATACTTACGCAGGCAAACCGGTTACTGCTGCTGATTTAAAAGCTGTTGGTTCAATGGCTGTTCTGCTTAAAGACGCACTTAAACCTAACCTTGTTCAGACGCTGGAAAACACACCCTGTCTTATCCACGGCGGACCTTTTGCGAACATCGCTCACGGCTGTAACAGTGTACGTGCAACAAAAACAGCACTTCGTCTTGGTGATTACTGCGTAACCGAAGCAGGCTACGGTGCTGACCTTGGCGGTGAAAAATTCCTTGATATAAAATGTGTTCTTGCAGGTCTTAAACCTCAGGCTGTTGTGGTTGTTGCAACAGTTCGTGCACTTAAATATAACGGCGGCGTTGCAAAAGATGCACTCACAACAGAAAATGTTGAGGCACTCAAAAAAGGTCTCCCCAACCTTGGCAAACACATCGAAAACATTCAGTCAACCGGAATCAATCCCATTGTTGCTCTTAACCGTTTTGCTTGTGATACTGATGCAGAGCTTAAAACAGTTATGGAATATTGTGAAAACTTAGGCGTAAGTGTAAGCCTTTGTGAAGGCTTTGCCAAAGGTGGCGAAGGTGCAATTGACCTTGCAAATAAGGTTGTGGCAGCAACAGAAAATTATGTGGATTACAAACCGTTCTACGACAAAAATGCACCTATTAAAGAAAAAATTGAAACAATTGTTAAAAAAGTTTACGGTGGTAGCGGCGTATCATACAGCGCAGCAGCAGAAAAAGCAATCAAAGAAATTGAAGCACTTGGTTTTGACAAAATCCCTGTATGTATGGCAAAAACTCAGTATTCACTTTCCGATAACGCAACACTTCTGGGTCGCCCCGAAGGCTTTACCGTAAATGTTCGTGAAGTAAGAGTTTCAGCAGGTGCAGGCTTTGTTGTTGCAATAACGGGCGAAATTATGACAATGCCCGGTCTGCCCAAAGTTCCGGCGGCAAACAACATCGATATTGACGAAAACGGCGTAATCGACGGACTGTTCTAAAAATATTCATGATATGAAAAAGCGTGCACCGCTAAGCGGTGCACGCTTTTTGCTCAGTATTAAAACCCACTTCCTGCTTCCTGCGATGGCTCAAAGATGGATTTTGCCTGGCTGTCTGTAAGTTCTATACCAAAAACTTCTTTATAATATTTTTTTGTTTCTGCTGTGATGTCGATATCTTCAAACAACTGCGGATATGTGTTTTTTGCAAGCCACATTAAAGTTATGGGAGTATCTGCACCGGGCGTATAGCTTCTGTATATACCAAGCGGCATTTTAAACACATTTTTGTTCTGCACAGCCTTTATACCGCTCCAGTCATATGCACCGACAGTATTTTCGTATAAATCTTTCGGAAAAGCCTCTGTAAAATTGCTTATAAATATTGTATCGGGATTCCAGACGTAAACCTGCTCAATATTAACGTGCTGTTCATTGTCTCCCGAAAGCTCTTTTGCAACATTTTTTGCACCGATTGCATCAGCCCACCAATCACCGAAAAAGTTGTCTCCGGCGGTGACAATCGCGCTGTCGTTATATTTGAACAAGAAAAATACTTCTGCTTTTTCTTCGTCAGAAAGATTTTTAACACGTTCTTGTATCATATTGTACACATTGTTGCTATACTCTGCAACAGTATCTGCTTTGCTGTTTTCGGGAAACATCTGATTAAGAAGTGAAATCCAGTTATTTAAGGTTTCTATACAATTATACTCCCATTTGTTAACCGATACGGCAACAGCATTAAATCCGGCGTTCTTAAGCTGTTCTCCCTGTTTGGGCTTTGATGCACTGTAAATAACCACATCGGGATTTAATTTCATAAGCTCTTCGGTGTTAAGCTCTCCGCCGGCAAGAAAACCGGTGGAAGCATTTAAAATTTCGGGATACAGTTTTGAAAGCAGGCTGTTTTTTGCAGCATTCATACTTCCGGGAGCCATTGCAACAATTTTTTCTCCACTATCAAAAAAGGTTGCTATAACCGATGGAAGCGGCAATATGTCGCAAACAGCAATACGCTCGATTTTTGCCGGAAGTACAACTTCGTTGTCAAGATGGTCAATAACAGTAATTGTATCGCCTAAAACCTGTTTTTCTGCCGGTGAACACGCAGAAAGTGTCAATATTAATACCACAGCTAAAATAAGTGATAATTTTCTAAAAATTTTTTTCATTCTTATCCTCCTTAAATTTCCGTTTCAAGCAGATTAGAAATATTTTCCCGATACATTCTTCCGGAAAATGCTTCGTGGGGAAAATCATAAAATTTTGCAGATGGGGGGCATATTTTTTCAAAAAGCGGGTCTGCCGCAACAATCGATGCATTTTTTAAAATATTTTTGATATGCTCCTCGTCTTTCATGATTATGCACCCAAAATTTTTAAAATCCGCATCTGTATCGGGCGGGCATACAACAGTAGGTGTTACGCCGTATTTCTCTTTTATTGCTTTTGCAAGTGATAAGCCTGTAACAGCCTCGGAAACAATAAAAATACCGCTGTCGGTGTTGGTATTTCTAATGCATTTGTTCTCCCCTGTTTCTCCGCATTGTTTTATAATATTTATAAACTTTTCTTCAAAGAATTTTTTTACAGGCAATGCAACAACATACGGTGTGCCATATATCCTGTTTAAATATTTTGCCGCTGCATATCCGCAGGATGAAACAACAAGATTAACATGTGCCGATGATGCATTTTGAATTTCGTCAAGATTTCCGCCTATACCGAAACGTGATACAACCTCGATGTCATATTTATAAAGCAAATCTTCTAACCCATTACAATATCCGGTTAACGAAAAATCAAGAGGTGTTGTTCCTATAATATTAACCGACAAATTTTTAGTTTTTTCTTTTTTCTCCGTAACAAACCGTTTTGCAATTGCTTCAAACGCCATTGACGCACCGCTTATATAACTGTGCATTCCATTTGTAGAAAAACCAAAACACGGTATATCCGTCATATTTTCAATGATTTTAGCAACCGCTTTAAGGTCTGTTCCTGTAATCATAGGAAGCGGTGTTCCGGCAATAGCTATAAATTTGGGACTCAGGCTTTGAGCTGTGCTTACAATATCATTAATAAGTTTTTCGTCATCGCCCATAATCATATCCATTTCGGATATTGCTGATATAAAAACAAGACTGTCAAAATCATACCAGCGCGGTTCGTCGTGGGTATTATAAGTGGAATTGCACCCGGAAGCATCATCAATAACCGTCATTCCGCCCATTTCAAAAAGAGCTGAGGCAACACCTGAAACATCGGCTGTATATGTTGAAATAAAAGATGAAGCCTGATTTACAGACATGACTCACACCCCAATCCTTTTACCTGAATAAGTTTTTGCGTTTCCTTTTCTGTCAAAAATGCGTCTTCAATCTCACTGCAAAGACGGACTATACCGTCAAAGCCCCAATGACCGCCGCCTTCAACGATATTTACAAAATTGCGACTTCCCGTAAAATACGCCGCTTTTTGACCTATACATACAATTTTGTCGTTAAATTTTCTTGGCAGAACACGCATTGTAGGATGAACTGTCGGATACACTTCCAAATCAGGTTTAATCAGTTTTAATTTTTCAAACGCCGGTTTATCTTCGGCTGTAACGCTGTCTGCATACACACGCACAACGTTAACTGCATTTTCCGAAAACAGAAGAGCCAGCTCGAAAGGGCGTGAAACTGCTGTATAATCAATTGCAACAGGAACATTACCTATTACAGCTTTCATTTTTTCGATGGCATTTTGTGCGTTTTTTTGCAAATCTTCAATATCAAGCACTTCCGCTGTTCCAAGAGTTTCAACAAGCATTTTTATATGATTTTTTATTGTTTCAAAGTTGAAACTGCACGGAATATACAAATGCTTTTGCCCAAATTTTTCAGCAAGCTCGTCTCCGGCACATTTTGCCGCCGGATAATAGGTTATATTTAAAGCAGACGAAGCCATTGACTGATATTCATTGTATGTTTTACAGTTTGTAATTTCTTTAACATTAAAACCGCTTGATTTGAGAATTTCAATAAGCTCACTTGATTCATCGGTGGAAAAATCGTTACCTATAATATTAACTGATTTAAAATCTGTCTGCGTGGGTTTTAACAGCGAATAAAGCTGTTTTCTCATTATCTGGTCAGGAGTAAGTCCGCTTTTTCGCATAATGGGATTCATGTAGCAATCAGTAAAATCTATATCAGGAAAATTGGTTTTCAATGTTTTAAAAACATAATCCATATCACAACCCATAAAGTGGTGAATACAGCTTGTATACAGCAAAATCGCAGCTGGTTTATACGGCAATTCGGATAAAATTTTTGAAACTCCGTCAATAATAAGAGTTTCCATACTTCCGTCAAGAACATTGTGCTCTTTGATTTCTATTGTAGAAAACCGCCCTGATGCACCCATTTCTGCCGCTGTCAGCACAACGCCACGCAAACAGCCTGCTGCACATACAAAAATCTGATGCGCCCCCGGAATAAGCATTCCGGTGTGAACAATGTTCCACGTTCCCCTTGCCGGAGCACCGTATTCAAGAGTGCTTTCAAAAAGTTTTGATGAATCGGCATCTTTGATTTTTTTACATATTTCCGGCATGATTTCGGTTTTATTGTCAGGTCTGATTTGTTTAAGCATCTGATACCTCCTTAAACTGAGCCATCATAGCATCAGCAAGTTTTTCGTATTCTTTTGCCATTTCACTTTCAGGAAACGCTTCAATTACAGTTTTACCAAGCTCTTCTGCATCAAGAACGATTTCGCTTCTATTTAAACTGCCAACTATTTTGGTTTCAAGGTCATCGGCAAGCTCGGCAACCTTTTCTTCTTCATTTTTTACGTTACGTCTGTTTAAAATTATACCGCCAAGACGGGCATATCCCCTGCCTTTAAAATTCTGCGTTGCCATACCGATATTTGCCGCCGCATGAATCGACATATTCTCTCCGCTTGTAATTACGAAAACCTTTTCGGCATATCCGGGACGCATAGGCATTGTAAATCCGCCGCACACAACATCGCCCAGCACATCATAAAATACTATATCGGGTTTGTAGACCTCAAAAGCACCTTTTTCTTCGAGCTTTTCAAGGGATGCTATTATCCCTCTGCCTGCACAGCCCATGCCTGGTGCAGGTCCTCCTGCCTCAACGCACAGCACACCCCCAAAGCCTTTTATCACCATGTCATCAAGGGTGAAATTATTTCCTTTTTCACGGATAAGGTCAAGCACAGTAGAAACTTCTTTTTTCCCGCGAAGTAAAACCGTTGAATCTGCTTTCGGGTCACAGCCTATCTGCATAACGGTAAGCCCTTTTTTTGCAAGCGATGCTGATATATTTGAAACTGTGGTAGATTTCCCTATACCGCCTTTTCCGTAAATTGCCGCTTTTATCATATTTTTGTTTCTCCTTTATAAAAATCTCCTCTGCCTATAACGGCTTCATATCCTATTTCTTTCAATTTTTCTTCAAAATCCTTTTTATGATTAACTGTTTGACCGGTTGTTCCCACTTTGTTGTCATAAAGCATATATTTTGCTTTTACCTCCTGCGGAGATAAGTTGAGCATTATTACGTTTGCACCGGCAAGGATTCCTTTTATACGTCCGTCTTTTTCTGCTGTTCCGAGAGCTGTTGTTGACGGAAGTAAAACTGCCGGAAGCATTATTCTTGTAAGTGCAAGTAAAAATAATGTCAATGTTACATCTCCGGCAGATTCTTTTGCAAATGGTGTATCTTTGTGAGGAATAAACGGACCTATCCCCACCATGTGTGGCTTAAAATCACCCAGAAACATCATATCTTCAGCCAGATTTTCAACTGTCTGATAAGGCGAGCCTACCATAAACCCTGCACCAACCTGAAAGCCTATATTTTTCAGATTAAAGAGACACTCTTTTCGTGTAGCAGGAGACATCTTTTCGGGATGCAGTTTTGCATAATGGTCACCGTTTGCCGTTTCATGGCGAAGCAGGTATCTGTCTGCACCGGCATCGAAATATTTTTTATATGTTTCTTTTGTTTTTTCGCCTAAAGACAACGTAACCGCACAATCGGGATATTTCTTTTTTAGTGTTTTAATAATATCACACATGATTTCGTCGGTATAATGCAAATCTTCGCCGCCTTGCAGCACAAAAGTGCGAAACCCAAGCACATACCCTTCATCAGCGCACATTAAAATATCTTCTTTTGAAAGTCGATATCTGGCGGCGTTTTTGTTGCCGCAACGTATGCCGCAATAATAACAGTCATTTTTGCAGTAATTTGATATTTCTATAAGACCGCGCATAAAAATTTTGCTGCCGTATATTTTCTTTACAATTTCGGTTGCAAGAGATATTGCATAATTGCAATCGTCTTCTGTATAACTGCCTATAAGTGTTATCCATTCCTGCTTTGAAAGTGTTTTTTCTTTATTCAGTTTATCAATTAAAAATTTATTGTTCACGTGTTACCACCTTGTTTACTGTTCGTCCTCATAAATAGTTTTTACGTTAATGCCTTTCATTGACGAGAGCTTCAGCTCCATGCCCTTTAACTTTGACTGCGGGCCGTCAAGTGTAAGGTTTATTACTCTGATGTCATATTTTTTGTACGGCATACCCATTCTGCCGACAATATATTTTCCGTATTCATGAATACATTTGTTTACTTCATCAACCGATGCATCATTTTTAACGGTTACCGACATAACCGCCAACTTATTTCCGAACTCAGAAATTTTCAGCTTCGCTGTATTTTCGGAAGATATTTCAACGGGCACAATATCATGTAAAGCATTTTTTTCTGTTTCAACCGTGCCGATGACGGTTTTTACCCCAAACGCCGCTTCAATATTCTTTTCTGTAACAACCTCGGCAGTATTTCCAAACAATACTCCCCCATGTTTGCTTATAAGCAACGATTTGTTTGCTCTTCGCAGTGCATGAGCCGGATAATGTGTATTAAAAATACAGCAAACGCCTGATTGTGCCAACTGAGATATTGTATCAAGCACAATTATCTGATTTTTAAAATCAAGGTTTGATTCAGGCTCGTCCAGAATAAGAATCTGCGGATTTGAAACAAGTGCTCGTGCAATCAGCACCATCTGTAACTGTCCGCCGCTTATTTCGTTACACTGTTTTTCGGCAATGCTTTCTATATTAAGTCTTTTCATAACCTCAAACGCATCAGCAACATCTTTTGATGACGGTGTTTCAAAAAAATTCAAGCTTCCGCTTTTTCCAAGAAGTATCATTTCCCGAACGGTCAGCGATGATGTGCTCTGTTTTGCCTGTGGAACGTAAGAAACAATGTTCCACAGCTGTTTCGGGGAAAGATTTTTTATGTTTTTTCCGCCGATTATGCTTTCTCCGCTACGCCATTTCAAAAATCCCATTATGCATTTAAGAAGTGTTGTTTTTCCTACACCGTTTGGCCCGAGAATAGCAATAACATCCCCTTTTTGTGCATCAAAATTTATATTTTCCAATATGTTATTCTGTTTCGCATATCCGAAACAACCATTTTTAACCGACAATATCACAGCTGCCACCCCTTTCCTCTGCGAAGAAGGAATATGAAAAACGGTGCGCCTATTATGGCTGTCAGCACAGAAATTGGAATTTCTGATACAGAAGCCGACCTTGCAACCGTGTCTGTAAGCATCATAAATGCCGCACCGAGACTTATTGATGCCGGCACAATAGAAAGATGGTTTGCACCAAATTTCATGCGGCATATATGAGGAATTATAAGCCCTACCCATCCAACCTGACCGCACATTGCAATGCTTGCGGCGGTAACAGCAGTTGAACAAATAACGGTTACTATCCGTGTGAGTTTTAAATTGACACCTGTTGACTGAGCCTCTTCATCTGAAAGCACAAGAATATTAAGTCGCCACCTGATTATATATAATACTAAAACACCAATGGCAATTACGGTTATTCCGGGTATGATGGAAGAAAATCCGGCACCGTTTAAACTTCCCATAAGAAAATATGTTATTGCCGGAAGCTGCGTTTCGGAATCGGCAAGAAATTTTACCAACGAAACAAGAGCTGAAAACAGGGAGCTTATCATTATACCGGACAAAACCACGCTACTCATTCCCCTACCAAGTTTTGAACCTGAAAACCAGGTGAGAGCAACAGCACCAAGTCCAAAAGCAAAGGCACAGATATGGATTCCAAGTGTGTTAAATCCAAGAAGAATTCCAAGTGCCGCACCAAAGCTTGCTCCACCCGCCGCACCGAGGGTATCGGGCGTTGCAAGAGGATTGGCAAAAAGGCTCTGATATGCACAACCGCTGACAGAAAGACCCGCCCCTACAAATGCCGCAAGAAGAATGCGCGGAAGACGTATTGTGTTTATTATTGTTGTGATTTGTGCAGGAAGCCCGGAATTTGCGTTAAAAAGCTCCGCAAGTGCCTTAAAAGTGTCAGGCAGGGAAATTATCATTCTTCCGCTGCAAAGAGCAATAATCGCTGCAAAAACCGGAATAATCAGTAATAATATTTTTGCTTTAACGGATAATCCGCCGGGTGCTGTTTTCTTTAAAGATTTACTTCTGTTCATTTTAGTTTCCTTTCAAAAACAAAAAGCTGTGCTTCTTTCGAAAGCACAGCCTGCATATGCATAACAAACAGATTTAACCTAAAAAGGCTAAATCAACTGTAAACAAAGGTCATCGGCTTTCATCTCAAAACGTATTTTTGATGTCAGGGTCATAACATTTAGTTTGTATTTATATTATATATTAAATTCAAAGGTTTGTCAATAATTTATCAAAAATTATTATATAAAATTTTTAAAGCGTTTGATGCAATAAGCGGTTTTGCGTGTTCGGCAAGATAAGATGCAAAAAGCTCTGCGTGCCTTATTTTTTTGCCATATTCACAAACCGAAGCATTAAATTTTTTTGTGTATCCCCTAAGTGCATTAGGAACATTTATAACAAGACGGTATTCTCCGTTTGTTTTATAAAGGCTGTTATTTCCGTCAAAAAGAAGACAGAAATACAGATTATTTTTTGCAAAACGGCATACATTGTCAAAGTTTTCAAACGCAAAAATTATTACTGCCTGGTTTTCTTCGGTTTGCTCCGTTTTTGGTTTGTATTTATATCGCTTAACGCCGGAAGAAGTTTTTTCGCTTTTTGTTATATAAACAACCGTGCTTGACATATCCTTTTGCATTACCTCAATAGTGAGGCGGCAGTTTTCAAAGGTTATACCTGTTTCTTTTGATGCAAGTTTTATAAGATTCCAGAACATTTCGTTTGACTTAGGGTTTTCGGGGCTGAAATTCTGAAATTTAATATTTAATTTTAACATATCCTGCGATGTAAGGGTTATCTTGACAGCGCTGTCTGAAATTTTTTCGATTTTCATAGAATTCTCCAACTAATAAAATATTACCTTTATATATTATACTATGTTTTTTCAGGTTTGTAAAGATTATTTTAAAAATATTTTTGCTGTCAGGACTTTTCTTTAAAAATAACCGGCTGAAGCTGTCTGCCGTTAAGTGCCTCGGATAAGGTTTCTTTTACAAGTGAATACTGTGCAATCAGAGAATTTGCCTTTTGCTTGGGGTCATCCTGTGAAAACGGCACAAAATATATATTTTTTGTGTTAAGCAGTAATCCAAGATTTTTTGCATTTGCACCAAGGGCATCATTTGATGCAATCGCAAGAATAACGGGTCTGCCGTTTCTCATGTGAGATTTTGCACTCATTGTAACAGGAGTATCGGTAATTCCGTTTGCAATTTTTGCCATAGTATTTCCGGTACATGGCATAATTATAAGAGCATCAAGAAGCCGCTTGGGTCCGATGGGTTCTGCATCCTTGATGGATGATACCGGTTCTTTTCCGCATATTTCATAAAGACGGGTTTTAAAAAACTCACTACTACCAAACCGTGTATCTGTTTCGTTTACCGTATTGCTTATTATAGGAACAAGATTTATGCCCTCTTTGGTAAGCTCTTCAGCCCAAACAAGAGCATCGTTTATTGTACAAAACGAACCGGTAATAGCAAAACCAACTGCAAGTCCGTGTAAATCCATATATTTTCACTCTCCTTTCAATGCAGAGAATATTATTCGCTTAATATATTTATAATTGTGTCGGAGATAACTTTTCCGGCAGTTTGCGGAGCAACCTTGCCCGGAATAGACAACGCCCATATGACCTTTTTGTTAAGCCTTTGTGCCGCTTCAAAATCCACACCGCCGGGTTTTGAAGCTAAATCTATAATAACAGTATTTTTACTGATGTTTTCAAGTATATCGGCAGAAATTATCTTGTGCGGAACTGTGTTGAATATAATATTTGCATTTTCTGCCGCAGATTTAATAAGTTTTGCCTCAACAGGCTTTCCTCCAAGCACTTCAATCCATGATTTGTCTTTTTGTTTCCGGTAGGTGCAATAAACCTCACAACCGAGCGAAATAAGCAGTTTAGCAAGGGTTTTGCCCACGTTTCCAAATCCGCAGACAAGAGTTTTTGCACCGTGAAGCGTATAAGGAGTTTCTTTCATTGCAATTTCGATGGCACCTTCGGCAGTGGCGATGGTATTAAGAACAGTCAGTTCTTCACGCTCAAAATAGTCAAAATATTTTATAGCTTTTTCCTCGCATAGCTCTTTGATTTGGTATGATAACCTGCCACCCAGCAGAATTTGCCCTACTGTCATGGAATTTATCAGCTCTTCGATTTTTATTTTACCGCTGAAATTTTTTGCACAAATGTAATCTCCATCGGTTGACGGAACACCTAAAATAACAGCATCAGCACCTTGTGCGGCATCATGAAGAGATATTTTAAGACAATCCTTTACATCGTCAAAAACCTCATCAAAACCGTAAATTCTGACATCAAAATTCTGTTTTAAATATTTTGCCGCATAAATCTGCCTAAAGTCGCCGCCGATAATTGCAATTTTCATTTATTTATTCACTCCTTTTTATAATATATTTTATGCCTCGGGAATTTTGTAGGTTACAAAAAAAGACCGTCTTATCCAACATTGGCTTAAAAGACAGTCTTTTAAAGATATATTTAATTAATGCATCCGATTATTTTTTCTGTTATTTCGCCGGTTTCATCAACACCAAATTTTACCTTGCCGATAACAGCACGTCTGTCTGCACCGGGATTTTCAGGGTTTGTCTGCACATGAAACGATGTGTAAATTTCGCCGTCTTTTGTTTTAAAAAATGCATTATGCCCTGCGCCAAACAACACTCCGTCATTTGAAAATATCGGGTTATATTTTGATTTTGTCCACGGACCCATGGGGTTATCGGCATATGCCATACATATTGCATAATAATTGCTTCTGTAATGGTTTGTTGAATAATTCATTATGTATTTGCCATTGTATTCAATAACATTGGGACCTTCATTCCAGAATTGTCCCCTTGGTAGTGAAAGACGCTCATAAGGCTGATCGGGAGTTGTCATAAGTTTATGCTCACCAACGGTTTTTGTAAGTGTATCATCAAGCCTTACGCAATAAACCTGACCGGTCATTATTCCGTCGATAACATGACCATAGCCATCTTTTGCATAATACATATAATTGCCGTTTTCTGTAACAAGCACCGATGCATCAATTGCAGCATAACCAAAATCAAACATAGGCTCACCGTAAACATCAACAAACGGACCCAGCGGACTGTCGCTGACTGCAACACCTATCCGGAAACGCCATTTAAAACGCTTGTTATCGTCACCTGCTGAATAATGCATAACAAATTTTCCGTTATGATAAGTTACTTCTGGTGCCCAATAAAAATCATCTGCCCATGCATTTGAAACCGGATTTTTTTTATCAAAACATCTGACCGGCTCGCTCCAGTTAATTAAATCCTTGCTTGTTCTTACATGATAACCGCGAGTTGCTTCTGCGGTTGAATACATATAGTATGTGTCTTCATAAAGCAAAATCTGTGGGTCGCCGATTTTTGTAATATCAGTAATAATAAATTTATTATTTTCTTCACCAGACATTGTTATTTTCCTTTCGCCTGCTTCGTTTTAAAGAGGCTGAAAAATCTTTTGTTTTTCAGCCTCTTTGGAGAGGAATTGCTGCATCAGTTGCAGCATCTGATATTTACTTGTTTTCTATTATGCAGCCTGCATTTGCAAGTTCCTGAACAAACAAGGCATAACCGCTTGTGG
The DNA here is from genome assembly GCA_045580815.1 of Clostridia bacterium. Lineage (GTDB taxonomy): Bacteria > Bacillota > Clostridia > RUG12999 > RUG12999 > JAZNOL01. Next base: position 20,115 of record JAZNOL010000014.1, read on the forward strand.
TCATATGAATTCCGTCAGATTTAAGCATATTGGATGTGAATTTTGAAGATGTGTCGATAAATGTCACATAATCTTTATAGGTTTCACTTTCACACCATGCTTTTATAAGTGCATTTGCACTGTTTACGTTATCCATATAATTTGAACGCTGTGTTATACTGAAATAATAGATTTTTGTATCAGGATACATTTCATGAATTGTTTCGCATATATCTTTCAGATTTTCTGATACAACCGATGTTGCCGTGCTTGGAATATCATTTGTACCAAGATGTATTACAACATTTTTAGGTGCAATTTCACCAAACAAATCATCTACACACGGTTTCCAGTCGGTTGTACGTGAGCCGCCAATACCGACAAGTGCCACATCTTTACCACTGTATGTAGTTGAGAAATTTGACCAGAAATTTGATGTGAAGAATGAGTCACCGATAAATGCTGTGGTTTTGCCGCTGTTTGCATTTGCCCAGGTTGCCAGATGATTTTTAAACGTTGCTACATAACGTGATTTTACAATATCACTTGTTTTTTCATAAGTGCAACCGACTATTTTCTGGACAATATTACCCTCATCATCCTCTTCAAACACAACTCTGCCGACAACAAGACGGCGGTTTCCGCTGGGAGATATTGAATCTGTCTGAACATGGAAAGATGTATATAGGTTTCCGTCTTTTCCTGTAAAGAACGCATTGTGACCTGCCCCAAACAGATCGCCGTTGTTTGAAAGCACAGGGTTCCATTCAGGTTTTGTCCACGGACCCATAGGGTCATCGGCAATCGCCATACAAATTGCATAATCATTTGTCCTGTAGTGATTTGCCGAATAGTTCATAATATATTTTGTTTCGCCGTTTTTTGTTGTATATTCAATTACCGTCGGACCCTCGTTCCATATCTGTCCTACCGTTGATGCGGATTTAAGCTCATAATCATACTCAGGAGTTACCATAAGCTTGGGCTCGCCTATTACTTTTGTGAGAGTATCGTCAACCTCTACGCAATAGGTCTGGCTTACATTAAGACCGTCTATTACATTGCCGTAGCCGTCTTTTGAATAATACAGATAGTTACCCTCGTCTGTAACAAGCACCGATGCATCAATTGCAGCATATCCATAATCAAACATAGGTGCACCGTGCACGTCAATAAACGGACCCTTTGGACTGTCGCTGACTGCTACACCCACTCTGTATCTGTATGCATATTTGCTGTCATTTCCTGCCGAATAATGCATAACAAACTTGCCGTTGTGGTATGTTACCTCAGGTGCCCAGAAATAATCATACGCCCATGCATTTGAGGTGTCTTCATGGAAACAGTATTCTGCTTCACTCCAGTTTTTAAGATCCTTGCTTGTTCTAACCATGTAGCCGGTAGATGCTGCGTTTGATGCATACATATAATATGTGTCTTCATAAAGCAAAATCTGCGGGTCACCAATGTTTACAACATCGGTTATTATAAATTCGGGTTCTCTGTAATACGAAAGCGATTTATATGCCGGTGTTGCGTCTGCAACGTCCCCGTTCCAGATATAAACTTTTACATAATCATACTCATCAGTAACTGCAAAGTCTTTCTGAATATACTCATCAAAATTTGTAACCTCTTTTGCTTCGACACTTAAAACGGTATTATTATTGCCCTCATAAAACGCGGCAATTATCTGTAATTTTTCCATATCCTCTATGCCGTCAATTGCTTCGGGTGAAAATTCTACCGAAACTTTATCGTCATAAACATCACATCTGGGATAAGTAACAGAAGTGCGTTTTGCAGAGAAGTTGTCAAAATAAGTGTAATTGTATTGCTGACCTGCACCAAACAGTGCAAGTGATGCTTCTTTTGAAACAAGCGGCTCGGGGTCTGTATAGCTACCTGTCTGAACAACTGCTTTTGTTGAGGTGTCGGTTACTGTCCAGCGGATATAACCGTCAATTACAGTTAATTCTACAGTGTACCACTTGCTTTGTGCAAGCATATTGTTTCCGAGAGTTCCCGAAACAGAAACAACGTCATTTGAAAGACGTGTATACGCTCCGTCAGAAGTCAGCTTTGAAAGAGATGTTTTAAGTGTTCCGTCGCCATAGCCGTTTGTACCCTGGAAATACAGTTCATAAAATGATGTCCATTTGCCGGTTTTATTGAAACGGATACCGCCGCCACCCTGTGAGCCTGCACGGTAAATATCAAATTTGTAGGTTGTGCCATAAGTTGTATCAATTTTCAGATTGCTTGGTTCAACAGGAACAAAATATCTCGGAGAATTATATGCCGCCTTTGCTTCAACAGCAAGCACATTGTTGCCTGCCGGGCTTTCTATAATAGCTGTTCCCGGTGTGTTTGTTGCGCTGAATCCCCAGTTTATACCAGCTGTTATCCACTGACCGGCTACAACAGCATTATTTTGATAGTTATAATCATCTGTGCTTGAAACAGCCGTATAGCTTTCAAAATCATCTTCGTCAGCTTCAGGTGTGGGAACAGGCTCAGGCTCAGGATCCGGCTCGGGTTCAGGATCGGGTTCCGGGTCAGGTTCGGGATCGGGATCAGGATCAGTATTGTCTTCATTTATATATTTTTCTACTGAAACATTGTCAAAATATGTATATGTATTATACTGACCGCCTGCGAAAAACGCAAAACTTGTTATCTCTGTTGTTATCGGATTGGAATCTGTCCAGCTACCGGTCTGAATAACATCATCAAGTCCATCGTTGTCAGAATCTGTACCTTTATTTCTTACAACCCAGCTGATTACACCTTTGTCAAAGGTTACCTCTACTGTTTTCCAGCTACCGGAAGCAATATAATGGCTGCCGGAACGTGAGCCTGCTGTATATGTGCCGTTTGTTGTTGAAATTGTAGCATCGGTTACACGGACACCATTTTTAATTAAAGCAGTTGAATAAAGGTCAGAGTCGCTTGTTTCATATCCGTAAGCATGGTCGCCTTTGCCAACAAAATCAAGTGCATAATACGAAGAGTTGCCTACTGCTGTGTTGTTACTGCCGCCATAGTTAAATATAATGCCGCCGCCTGACAGGCTTGTGCCACGCATATAATCAAATTTGTAAACGTATTTATCATTATAATTTACATCCAGATTCTGATAAATAACACGGGGTTTGCTGTTCCATGCTGTATATGCCGCACGACCTTCAATTGCAAGCACATTGTCTGTTTCGTTGGTCTCTTCAAGTTTTTGAGGATTTTGGACAATACCTGCACGTGCGTTGCTGTCAGCACCAAATCCCCATCCTGCCGCATACCATGTTGTTGCATTAATTGTGGGGCTTACATCGGTTGTTTCCCCTTCTTCAGGCTCAACATAATCGGGATTTGTCATTTTTGCAACATAGCGTCCGCCTCTTTGTGTAAGATTTGAAACTGTTTCTGTTTCTTGAACATAAGATTCAAAATCGTCTGAAGCAACCTCGTTTTCATTTGGTGTCGGTTCTTCCTCTTCCTCCGGTTCGGGAGTGGTTTTTGTTACTGTAACGTTATCAAACATAACATATTCACTACCCTGACCTGCGGCAAACAATCTCATAGAGAAATTATCGCCGGAGAAAGGTGTTGTATCTGTCCATGTACCCGTCTGAACAGCTGTTTGCGAGCCTCTTGGTGTAACGGTCCAGTCAATTTTACCTTTATTGTCAATTGTAACACTTACTGTATACCATGTTTTTTTATTGAGCATGTTGTCTGTAAGTGTTGATGATATAGTGGGTTCAAGAAGTGTATAAGTGCTGTTTTCAACTTTTGAAAGTGATGTTTTCTTTGTTCCGGTTGTTGCACCGTTGTTACCCATGAAATAAAGTTCATAGAAATTTCCGCCGCTTAAACTGAAACGAATACCGCCGCCGGCGTTGTTATATGAACCGCCGTCTCTGTAAATATCAAATTTGTAGTTATAGATGTTGTCACTATCCATTCTGACGGTAACATATTCAACGGACGGTGCAGAAAGACGTGCATTTGAGGCAGACGTGCCTTCCCAGCCTGTTTGAGCATTGATTGTGAGGGCGTTGTCTCCTGTTTCGCCGCCTGGTGCTGCAATAATCGCTGTGCCTACACTACCTGAGTTCCAGCCACCCCAGTTTTTTGAGGTTGCATTTACCCAGTTTCCTGCAACAATAACATTTGCTCCTATTGAATAATCAGCAGTGCTTGTTTTTGCTTCGTATGAATTGAAATCATCCGAAATAATTGCTCCGTCTGCAAGCTCGGTTGTTTCAAATGCAGTAATTTCATAGGGTTTTGCTACTGCATTTTTTACGCTTTCGATTGCAACATCAATATGAGGCTGCAAGAAATATGTTGCACCGCTTGGAACATAGTTAAGCTCATCAATCGGCAGACCTGTGATTTTGTGGAACCATGCAAGCCCTGCAATATATCTGCCTATATAATTGTCAAGATGATAACCGTCACGGTTAAGATTGTCACCAATAAAGCTTGTACGCGCATTCTGGATTGCTGTTCCCGACGGAATAACAAAATCTATACCGTCATGCTCTTCTGCTGTTTTTGATGCAGAAACAATGGCGTTATACATTGATTTCTGGCTATTGTTGTAGTTTGCAAATCCGCTGTGCGTACTGTCCTGTGCATACGCCCATGTCATGTGCCATGCTGTTTTTGCATAAGGATTTGTCTTATTATTATTGATATATTCAATAAGATTAGTAAGGTACGGTTCAAAGGTACTTGATAAACCGGAATCCTGGCTCACCTGCTGAACAGTAATAAGGTTCCAGTCTTCATCCTGAAGTGCACTAAGGAGAGTTTGTGATGATGTGGTTGACCATGAACCGGATGTGTTTTTAGCGTATGAATAATTTGCCAGATTGTTTGCCGCATTATCAGCGTGTGTCTTTAATGAGCATCCACCAATGTTGGCATTGCCAAGCACAATATTATCAATGCCAAGATTTTCGGCAATACCGTAAAGCCACTGCATAGCATCAACGCTGAAGCTGTTGCCTATTGCCAGCACTTTAAGGCTGTAAATTGTTTTTTCTGCCGGGTCAATTACGGTTTTACCGCCGCTTGTTTCAATATACGCTTTTGTGGGCTGTACATTCGCAACAATATCTGCTGAAAGTGAAAATTCGTTTGTGCCCTCAACAACCTGAGCATCGTCCGAAATGTCTGTTTTTAAAACAGAGCCGTCATCACCATATGTTTCAAGCACAACATTGTAGGTTTCTCCAACAGCATCGCCGCCGTTAAAAGAGCCACTTACAACAATTTGTCCGCCAACACAGCTGATATCAATGCCGGTTTCCGCCAAAGCAGTTACTCCGGAAAAAACACCGAGCACCATAACTGCCGCAAGTAATAAAAGTAACTTTTTCATTTTTGACCTCCTGATTTTTATTTTTATGTAATATTACATTTATTATTATATCATATTTTTTTGTAAAAAAGGTGAGTAATATCGTCATCTTTGGTGAGTAATACACGCATTTTTTAGGAATGTTTTATTCCTATTTTTTGAAAAAAGCCCCTAAAACAGGGATAAACACCAAAAAGCCGAAAGAACGTGATTTCCTTCGGCTTTTGTTATTTTAGTTTTAATCTTCCCACAGTACAACATTGCCGCTTTCAAGACTTGCCGGAACATCAATAATTCTTTGATTTTCCGAGCCTTTAAAACGCAGATTAAGTGTTGCCTTGTCTTTTTCAAATCTTCCATCAACAAGCACATCGCACATCTCAAGCAGATTTTTCATTTGTTCATTAACCGCAATCTGCTCAAATGTATAGCCCGAATATGCCCATATAGTCTTATTTGTATAATGTTTTAAATACTTCGCAAGAATGCAGAGCTCTTCCGCCTGGCAAAAGGGTTCTCCCCCGCTGAATGTCACGTTTGTTATGGAACTTTGGGTGAGTTTGTCATACACCTCTTTTAAAGTGACATCTTTGCCGTTTTCTTTATCCCACGTTTGAGGATTGTGACAGCCCTCACAACGGTGCGGACAGTAATTTACGAAAAGTGTATCACGAAATCCACTTCCGTCAACAGCCGAGCTGAAAGTAATATCCATTATACGCAAGGTGACTTTTTCAAGTTCTTCCAGATTAAAATCCATGAGTTACCCTATCCTTGAGTTCTGCTTTTTTTGCGGAGTTCCAGCTGTTTACGCTACCAACAAGGTAACCTGTGATACGCTGAATAACATCAATGTTTTCGCTGCCGCAAACAGGGCATTTTTCAATGTCTTTTTCAGAGTTTTCAAATCCGCAGTCAAGACATCTTGTTCTTGTATGGTTAACAGAACCGTAACCGATGTTGTATTTATCCATAAGGTCAACTGTCTGCATGATGCAATCAGGATTATGTGTCGCATCGCCGTCAAGTTCAACGTAGAAGATATGACCGGCATTTTCAAGATCATGATACGGACCTTCAATTTTGGCTTTGTGTTCTACGCTGCATTTGTACCAAACCGGAACGTGAGAGCTGTTTGTGTAATATTCTTTATCAGTAATATTTTCGATTTCGCCAAACATTTCTCTGTCACGTTTTGTAAATCTGCCACTGAGACCTTCTGCCGGTGTTGCAAGAAGTGTATAGTTGAGATTTTTATCATCAGCGATACGGTCAATTTTGTCTCTCATGAATTTAACAATTTTAAGACCGAGTTCCTGTGCAAGCTCACTTTCGCCGTGGTGTTTGCCGACAAGTGCAATAAGAGCCTCCGCAAGACCGATAAAGCCGATTGAAAGTGTACCTGATTTGAGGATATCTTCAAGTTTATCGTTAGGACCTGCATTTTCACTACCGAACCACATTCCGCTCATAAGAAGCGGGAACTGTTTTTTCAGTGCTGTACGCTGGAATGTGTAACGGTCATAAAGCTGTTCTGCAACAACATCAATACATTTGTCAAGTTTTTTGAAAAATGTGCTGATTTTTTCATCATAGTTTTCAATATTCATGCACTCAAGAGCAAGACGAACGATGTTGATTGTCGAGAACGAGAGATTACCTCTTCCGATAGAGCATTTTTCACCGAAACGGTTTCCGTAAACTCTTGTACGGCATCCCATTGTTGCAACTTCATGCATATAACGTTTCGGGTCGTCTGCTTTCCACAGCTCATCCTGGTTATATGTTGCATCAAGGTTGAGGAAATTGGGGAAAAATCTTTTTGCAGTTACTTTACATGCGAGTTTGTAAAGGTCGTAGTTTCTGTCTTCAGGCAGATAGCTTACGCCTCTTTTCTTTTTCCAGATCTGAATCGGGAAAATAGGTGTTTCCCCGTTGCCTACGCCACGGTATGTTGAATTGAGAATTTCACGAATAATGCAACGTCCCTCAGCGGAAGTATCGGTACCGTAGTTGATTGATGAGAATACAACCTGGTTACCACCACGGGAATGGATTGTATTCATATTGTGAATAAAGGATTCCATTGCTTGATGAACACGGTTGACAGTCTGGTTCATAGCGTGCTGAACATATCTTTCGTCACCTTCAAGACCGTCAAGCGGTTTTTCAAGATAATCATCAAACTCAATATCTTTAAGTGCACTCAAATCTTTACCTGTAAGACCCTCAAGCTGTTTGATTTCTTCCTGATATGTATATCTTACATAAGGTGCAAGATAAAAATCAAACGCAGGGATTGCCTGTCCGCCATGCATTTCATTTTGAACAGATTCCATTGATATGCAAGCGATTATTGCCGCTGTTTCAATTCTTTTTGCCGGTCTTGATGCACCGTGACCCGCCCTGAATCCGTTTTCAAGAATCATATCAAGAGGATGCTGCAGACAGGTAAGTGATTTTGTGGGATAATAGTCAGCATCGTGAATATGGATATAGTTGCTCTTCACATAGTCACGTGTCTGCTGTGACACAAGCATATCCATAACGAAAGGCTTGGATGTTTCACTTGCAAACTTCATCATCATACCTGCCGGAGTTTCGGCGTTCATGTTTGCGTTTTCTTTTGTAATATCGTTAGCAATCGTGTTAACGATACCCATATACATTTCGTAAGTTTTACGACCCCTTGCGATATTTCTCTTTTCACGGTACAAGATATAGTCTTTTGCTACATTTTTGTACTGTGATTTCATAAGCTCGCCTTCAACAAGGTTCTGAACTTCTTCAATATCAATTACATCAACGTCAAGTGCTTCAATTTTATCAGCAATTTCGTTTGCACATTTGATGTCATTAACAAAGCTGTGGTTCATAGCTTTGAGTATGGCACTGGTGATTTTTTCTTTGTCAAAATTTTCAATTCTTCCGTCACGTTTACGAATGTTTCTTACCATAAATAACCTTCCTCCAAATCCATTTTTATCGTATTGTATCAGCCGCAAACCATTTGTGCGGCAATCTTTTTATCGCAACATCTCGTGTTTGATGTCGCCTTCAAACACAATATCTTGTGTTAGTGCGTTTATAATTATATCATTTTATAGAAAAATGTCAATACTTTTTTCAATAATTTTTGCAAAAAAATTATTTTTGTACACTATATACAATTTTTGTGCTATGTTTTTGTGGATTTTTTTGTTTACAGAAAAAAAGAACATTTTCAGCGGTTGGTCTTAAAGATGAATCGCCGTTCATATTCCCCTTTTTCATTATATTATCTTATTATTTCAAGTTCAGGAGATTTCAAGATACCAACCTTTTTAAGACAGTATTCATAACTCCATTCATCCCCTGTTGTTTTCCATGATGCCGGTCCCAACCATTCGTATTTATCAAGTGGCAGATGTAGGTTTCCAAACGTATTTACGCGGTTACCGTACAATTTAAATTCTACTGTGTGTTTGCCGGATTTCAGATTTTCAAAAGATGCCGTATATGGTGCAAAAACGATTATTCTACTTTCTTGACCATCCAGTGTAACACGCACAAGTGCACCCTCATAATGCGGAACACGGATATTTAGTTTTCTACATTGCGGCAAATCAACTTCGGTTTTATAAGTGATATTCCCACCGTAAAACGGCATTCCCTGCGATGTTATATCGCTAAACGCGATGTCTGCTGTCTTTTGCACAATAGTTTTTTCACACCCTCTTACTTTAACATCAAAATCACCTGTTATATACATATTTTCAAGGGTGATTCTGTTTGTTACTGGAACAAGTACTTCAAATGTATTTTCTCCTTTTTTCAGTGCAGGCAGGTTATAGCGCTTAATTGACTTGTCAACAAACCAGCCGTTTTCTTTAAGCTCAACATTTCTGCCGTTGACTTTCAAATTAATAAGTTCCTCTGCACATAAATACACATCGTTAAGTTCAATTTCGGAATTAACATTAAATATATATGTAACAAAATGCTCGGGTGTTTGAGGGTTAAGCACCCACGGCTGAACAAGACTTGTTTCTATACCGCATTTTTTGCGAACAATATCATCTATTCGCAAAACTTCCTCTTCGGGATAAATCTTTTCATTGTCGTCAATTTTGTATGAAACCATATCAACAACATAGACATTATCTTCTTCACGCTGAAAATAAACACATTTACGAAATGAAAAAATGTCACCGGATTCTTCTGTTCTTTCTTCTTTCTGCACTGGTTTTACAGTATAGTCAGTCAGTTTATAAAGCAAGCTGTCGCACGCATTTACTGTTTTTTTAATAATGGTTTTTCCGTCTGATACATCTGCATTTACAGGATAAATTTCGCCTGTAATCGTATCATAAAGAGTAACGTCAAACTCACCGCTTAATACAAAACGGACTTTTTTTGCTTTCGGAGCATTTTTGTTATCAGATTGCGGGTTATTGTTGTAAACTGTTTTCCCGTGTGCAATAAACAGCCATTTGCAGTCATTATCCTCACGCAAAGAATAAAGAAGCTCATTACAACTATTGTTGTCTATTGCATTTCTCATATCAACAAATCTGTATGGTAGCAACTCCGAAAGAATTGACGCTTTATCAAAAGCAACATGCTTTGATACGTCATAAAGCGGCTTAACATCATTTGTAATGCTTCCGCCAATCATTTTGGGACAGTCACCTGTAAATATGAGTTCTCCCCCGTTTTTGACGTATTTTTCAAGAATTTTAAGGGTAGATTCACGAAGATTGATACAACCAGGTACAATTACAGTGCTGTATTTCATTTCCTGCATTTTAAGAAATTTACCGTCGGCATCACCGTCTTTTTCAAGAAGTGATTCAGAAATAAAATCGAAATCAATTCCACCAAAAAGAAGCCACTCTGTCAGTGTTTCAAAATTTTTATTAAGTTGATTTATTATTTCGCCGTTTCGGTCGTTGGGTCCCCACGATACCCATGTGCTTTCAACTGGATGGATTACTGCAACATCAACTATAGCTTTACCTCGTGTCATTACTGTGTTTAATCTTGAAAAATGATTTTCTATATAAGAATATTCTTTATACCACGGTGCCTGATAATTTATGCTTGCCGGATAATCACGTTTTGCCGTTCCTTTCATAGAAACCCAGGACAAATGCGGAACACGCAATGTTATACCGAGAGCTGCCTGCCAGTCACCCTGCAATTTGTGTCCTCTGAAATCATAATGCCATCCCGTAACGCCGTACAGTTCTGACATAACTCCTTCTTTGCCATACTGACGTGCAACAGACTGCACTTGTTTTGCCGTATTATAATTGTGCCAATCACAAAGCATATCTATTCCGGGGATGCCAAAATGCTTATAATGCCTCATGGCTTCTCCCAAAACTACTGTCTGACTAATGAGATTATCTTCACTCAGCAAATGACCTGTAAAATGTATTCCGTTTTTTTCGCACCAATCGCCACATTGTTTCACGTATGCTTTCCGGAACATTTCACAGGAACATTCGTGGTAAAAATAGCGAACACTTCTGTCTCCGTCTTTTCTGTCCCAAATAAGCTCAGGCAGACGTTTTTTGATATCAATACCATAATTTTTCATCATTATATCCGGCAGAGAAAATGTCCAGGCGATACCGCCTATTTTATCTGTCGATTTGCATGATTCCGGTCTTGAAACAAAACCTCTTGCCGGTTCGTCAGTAAATATTGACGGCACAGTTCTATCAAACTCGTCACCGACAGCCTGTTTGTATTCTTCATAAGTTATATCAATAAAGTTTTTGATTGCTTCTTCGTTTAATGTATCAACATACGCCTGATTATTATATCGCGGATTGTCTTTTTCGGTATCAACATACGCATACCATTTTGTTCCGGTTGTCTTTTCGTCTTCGTCAATTTTTCGATAGCTTTCAAGAAGACCATCCTTGTCAAGAACCACATCATAAGTAGCCAAAAGATAATCTCCACCTGTTTTTACTGCATCTTCAAAAGGTATTGTATCTTCTCTTTTTCTAATTGTCATTACCAAATCTTTTTTACGAAACCGTTTTTCTTTTGTTACAAGACCTCCGGCAAAACCCGATGGCCATCGGTCTTCATCATAAAGGTACGAAAGCATCTTTTCTTTTTTGGCTTTATCTGTACAAGCTTTTACTAAATCCATAAACTCTTTGCTAAGATATTCTGTTGCCATACCGGCACGACTGTGCATATGGAATCCACCAAAGCCCATTTCTTTTAAAATATCTATTTGACGAAGAAGCTCATCCTTATTTAGTTCACAGTTCCACGCCCAAAATGGCGTTCCTTTGTATTCACTTGTCGGATTTTTAAAAAGTTCTTTTGAAAGTTTTGCTTCTACAGTTTTTTTATACAGCATAAATATCTCTCCTATTTTTGACGCATATAATTTTAACAATAAAACCGCCAAGAAGGCGGTTTTATTTATTTGTTATTCCATGTTGCAAGTTCATCTCTTACATATTGAATTGTCAAAAGTTTTTCTTTAACTTCTTCAATAGAAAGCTGAGTAGTATTGTTTGAGTTAAATTCTACCGGTTTTTCTGCATGTATCGTTCCTTTTACAAAGAATTTATCGTAATTTAAATCGCGGTTATCTGCACTAACTTGATAAAACTTACCTTTATCAACCGCACGTGCACATTCTTCTGTTGTGAGCAATGTTTCATACATTTTTTCGCCATGACGTATTCCTATTATCTGAATTTCGTTATCGGCATTAAACAGCTCTTTAACTGCTTGTGCAAGCACACCAATTGTGCATGCAGGTGCTTTCTGAATAAGAATATTACCACTGTCGGCATTTTCGAATGCATACAGAACAAGTTCAACAGCTTCTTCAAGACTCATCAAAAATCTGGTCATATCAGGATCTGTGACTGTAAGAGGAAGACCAGTTTTTATTCTATCGATAAAAAGCGGAATTACCGAGCCCCTCGAGCACATAACGTTGCCATATCTTGTGCAACAAATAAGTGTCTCTTTAGGGTCAATAGTTCTGGATTTAGCAATAGCGACACTTTCCATCATTGCCTTCGACTTACCCATGGCATTGATGGGATACGCAGCTTTATCGGTAGAAAGACATATTACTTTTTTTACTCCGTTTGCTATTGCCGCAGTAAGAACATTATCTGTTCCTATTACATTTGTACGTACAGCCTCCATAGGAAAAAATTCACATGACGGCACTTGTTTTAGTGCAGCGGCATGAAAAACATAATCCACTCCGCGCATCACTGTCATAACAGAATCAAGATTACGCACATCACCTATATGAAATTTTATTTTATTCGCATATTCCGGGTACAGTTCCTGATATTCGTGGCGCATATCATCCTGTTTTTTTTCATCACGGGAAAATATGCGTATTTCTTTAATATCTGTACTAAGAAAACGTTTAAGTGTTGCGTTCCCAAAAGAACCGGTACCTCCGGTTATTAATAAAACCTTATCTTTAAACATAAAAACCTTCTCTTTTCACTATGATTTAGCTGATGAGCCATCCCAAAAAAGGTGCTACACCGCTTGCAATAAGATAATATACAACAGAAACAATAATTGCCGCAATACAAACACCCAGAAGTATTGCCGGTAATGCGTATTTAAAACGCATATCTAAAAGTGCGGCAATCAGAGCACCTGTCCAAGCTCCAGTACCGGGAAGTGGGAGTGCAACAAACAACACCAAACCCCAAGCACTGTATTTCATAACATTTCCCGATTTTTTAAAGGCTTTTCCTTCTATTTTTTGTACAACAGGAGCAATGCGTTCTCTTTTTTTTAGCCAATTAAATATTCGCCGAACAAAAAGAAGTATGAATGGTATTGGCAACATATTTCCAATTACACATATAACTGCAGCCACAACAACATGAATATCATGTGCCAATGCATATGGCAATGCGGCACGAAGTTCTACGACAGGAAGCATAGATATGAAAAATGTCCACAATGTTTCCGAAACCAGATTATCCATTTATAAAACTCCTATTAATTAATATATATATGGAACAGGATTAACCTTTTTGCCGTTGATAATTACTTCAAAATGCAAATGAGGACCGGTTGACCATCCGGTATTTCCAACAGCTGCAATCGCTTCACCACGTTGTACCGTTTGACCTTGAGTAACGTATATTTTGCTTGCATGAGCATAAAGAGTTGAGCTTCCGTCACCATGGTTGATTATGACATATTTTCCGTAACCATAGCTTCCGTTAACAACACGTGTAACTGTACCGGACTCTGCTGCAAGAATTGATTTTCCGTGTATTCCTGCTGCAGCCAGATCAATGCCTGTGTGATTGCTGGGAGCAGGGTCTGTACGATATCCAAAAGGACATGTCATATAGGCACTTACAGCAAGAGGCCAGTGCATCTTACCACCTTTAGGAGTATATGTAACATTTGATTCAACAGCCGAACGCGATCTGGCTTCTTCCTCTTGCATCTGTCTTACAGCTTTTTCATATTCTTTTCTATAAGCTGCCTGATCGGCTTTTAACTCATTCATGAGTGCGTTTTGTTTTGCTGATAAAACCTCATATTGTTCTTGCTGAGCAATAACAATAGATCTTGCCTCATCCTGCTGAATTCGTTTTGCTTCAATTTGAGATTTTTCGGTTTCAATACCGCTTTTTATAGCAGCAATTTCATTAATCATGTTTTTGTCATGACGAACTATATCACCAACAAGTGTAAGTCGTAATAAGAAATCCGAAAAACTTTTTGCCCCAAAAATAACATCAAGATATGTAAACGAACCATTTTCTTGTAAAGCACGCAATCGCTCTTCAAAACTCTCTTGTTTTATTTCAAGCTTTTTTTGAGCTTCACCAATACGTGTATTACAATCTGCTATTTCAACATCCAAACCGCGAATAATACCATTGTAATATTCGATATCATCATCTAATTCATCGGCAAGGCTATCATAATACAGTTTTTTCGATTCTGCATCAGAATATTCTTTTTCGGCTTTTTCAATTTTTCTTTGCATTTCTGCTTTCTTTTCTGCGGCAGTTTGAGCCAATACATTAAGCGAAGAAAACGCAATTACAAATGCAAGTAAACAATAAATAAACTTTTTTGTTGTACGCATAAAATCTCCTATTTATCAATCTGTATGAAGATATTTTCTTACAGAAAGTGTACTACCTATTGCACCGAGCAATCCGCCTGACAGAATAAACATAATAAATAACATCATTGAAATCTCGTTTAGCGGAATAAGTTTAAAAAGACCTATAAGCAATCCGGACCACCATCCTACTATCGCTTTATAGCCGAAATATATGGGTAAATATGCTATAATTCCGCCAATAAGACCAACTATTATACCTTCAATAACAAACGGATTTCTTATAAAAGCATTTGTTGCTCCTACCGACTTCATAATCGCAATTTCACGTTTTCTTGACATAAGAGCAAGCTTAATAGTGTTGGAAATAATAAACACCGCTATAATTGAAAAAATAAGCATTGCAAACAAACTTACATGACTTGCTACACTTGTAAAAGTAGTTATGCCGTTTAATATATCAGTCCTGTTTGATACACTGGATATTCCTTCAATTACTTTTAGTGAATTTTCAACTTCGCTCGCTTTTGAAATGTCTGTCAAAGTAATTTTATATGAAAATTTAAGCGGATTATCTTCCTCAAGCCCGGTTAATGCAGCATCATTATCCATCATGCCACGCACAACTTCAAGTGCTTCTTCTTTTGTTGAAAATTTTGCAGCTTTTACTCCTGCAACAGCATCTATGTTATGTTGTAGTGCACGCGCTTGTTCTTCTGTATACTCAAGCTCAACAAAAGCATGTACCTCAAACTGCGATTCAAGTTGAGTGGAAATATAATTTAGATTTACGCCAAAAATCGTGGCAATTCCAAGTAAAAAAAGACTAAACAAAATTGTGGTTATGCTTATAAAAACCATAAGCTTATTTTTGAAAATATTTTCAAATGATTGGGAAATATAATATCTTACCGCATTAAACATAACTGTATCCTCCCTGCTCATCGTGCACAACTTCACCTTTTTCAATTGTTATAACACGTTTTTGCATTTCGTCAACAATAGACGTTGAATGCGTTACCATAACAACGGTTGTCCCCTGTTTATTTATATCATCAAGGATTTGCATAATATCAGCCGCTGTTTTAACATCAAGGTTTCCGGTAGGCTCATCTGCAATTATAAGATGTGGTTTGTTTGCAAGTGCCCTGGCAATACCAACTCTCTGTTGTTCTCCGCCGGAAAGCTGATTTGGATAAGACTTTGCTTTTGATGTAAGATTTACCATACTTAAAACATCAGGTATTCTTCTTCTGATTTGTCTTCTGCTGGCACCGATAACCTCCATAGCAAAAGCAATATTTTCATAGACTGTTTTATTGGGAAGAAGTCTAAAATCCTGAAAAACAATGCCCATACTACGCCTTAAATAAGGCACGTCTTTCTTTTTCATATTAGTTACATCAAACTGACCCACCCGAACATGCCCGCTATCAGGCAGTTCTTCGTGAGTCATGAGTTTTGTTATTGTTGATTTTCCGGCACCGCTGGGTCCGACTATAAATACAAATTCGCCTTTCTGTATATGAAAGGATGCATTTTGCAGTGCCGTAAGTTTTCCATCATATATTTTTGTAACATTGTCAAAAAATATCATATCAAAATTCCTCTTTTGAATTCTAAAAAACCATCAATATTTTGTTGTGTTTGATGAAAGATACTTTTTAACCATCATTGCCACTTTAAATGTAACTGCCTGGTCAAATTCTCTCAAGTCAAGACCTGTAATTTTTTCAATTTTATCAAGTCGGTAAACAAGAGTATTTCTGTGAACAAACAGTTCACGTGCAGTTTCAGATACATTAAGATTGTGTTTGAAAAATTTCTGTATTGTGAGTATAGTTTCTTGATCAAGAACATCAATAGATTCTTTTCTGAACACTTCAGCAAGGAAAAGTTCGCACAACGTTGTCGGCAACTGATAAATAAGTCTGCCAATACCAAGGCTCTCATAATTAATAATCTGTTTTTCAGTATCAAAAACTTTGCCCACATCAAGAGCAACCTGGGCGTCTTTGTAACTCATTGCAAGGTCACGTATGTTGGAGCTTGCACTACCTATACCTATATATGCTTTAACAAGTGCTTCTGTATAAAGAGTGTCCGCAATTGACTTTGCTGTTTTTTCAAGTTCTTTTGCATCAACATCGTTACGTACCTCTTTAACAAGAGCAATATATTTTTCATCTATATTTATAATAAAGTTTTTACCCTTTTCTGGGAACATATTCTGTAATATATCATAAATAGAGAAATTGCTGGTGTTAACTGTTTCCACAAGGAATACAACACGGTTAACATCAACAGCCAGATGAAGTTCTTTTGCTTTGATAAGAATATCACCCGGAAGAATGTTGTCCATAAGAATGCTTTTTACGAGGTTATTTTTGTCATACTTTTCATCATGCAACAGTTTTATATTTGAAAGTGCTATTGCAAGCACACTGCAACATGTACGGGATGTTTCATCAACACCCTCGCAGAAAGTAATAAAATCAAGTTTGTTTCTGTTGCCTACCGGTTTGTATGTATATCCGTTATAAGAATAGAAAGCTGCCGGATCTGCATACTTCTCTAAAATGTGCTCCACCGTTGCAGCATCAAGAATGCCATAGGTGCAAGCTGTTACATTGCCGGTTGTGTCAATAACACCGAGCTTTCTGTTATACAAATCTTTAAGCTGAAGAATAACGTTCTGGTATATTCTGCTCATTTTGAAACCTCCTAAAATGTTCCTTTTTTATCTTTTGAAAAATACTCACATATATATAATAATATAAAATTTGAAATTTTGCAAGTGTTTTTTATAAATTTTTTACAAAAATTTAAAATTTTCTTGATTTTTTTTATTTTTACAGTAAAAATTTTCATAAATCCCTTTACTTTTTATATAAGAATGTGGTACAATATAAAGAGTATAATAAAAATAGAAAGATAAATTTCAGGAGGTTTGCTAAAAATGGCTGCAAAAAAAGAAAATGAGTTTAAACTGACCTATAAAGATAAACCTATGATGCGTCGTGGGGATAAAATCTATTACGGTGACCTTTCCAAACAGTATTATGTGGAATTTACCGTGTTGTCAACAGAAAAATCAGGAGATCTTGATATTGCAACAAATGTGCTGGTAGAACTTAAGTACACAAGCAATTTCGGCAAGGACAAAAATATAAAAAAGGCTGAAAGAGAAAATCTTTATAAAGCGCTTGATATTGGAGAATACTGGCTCAGTGAGGCTTTGGATGAGCTTTAAACCGGAGATGATTTATTATGCTTAGAAGTGACCAGCTTGCAACTCTGTCCGATTTTTATGAATTCACAATGGCTGATGGTTTTATCAGTGCAGGAAAACAAGATGAAATCTGTTATTTTGACCTATATTTCCGCAGTGTTCCCGACGGTGGTGGTTTTGTTATTGCCGCAGGATTAGACAGTGTTGTAGATTATATCAAAAATTTAAAATTTACAGACAGCGACATTGAATATTTTAAAAACACCAATAAATTCAGTGATGAGTTTATTGATTATCTTAAAAACTTCAATTTCTGCTGTGACGTATGGGCTGTTCCGGAAGGAACACCGGTTTTCCCCGGCGCACCGCTTGTTATTGTAAGAGGTCCGGCAATTCAGGCACAGATTATGGAAACCATGCTTCTTTTATGCATTAATCACCAGAGTCTTATTGCCACAAAAGCAAACAGAATTGTCCGTGCGGCAAAAGGCAGACCGGTTATGGAATTCGGTGCACGCCGTGCACAGGGTTTTAGTGCTGCTGTTTTAGGAACGCGTGCGGCATATATAGGAGGGTGTAGTTCTACATCATGCACCATAGCAGATAAAGAATACGGTATTCCTGCATCAGGAACAATGGCTCATAGCTGGGTAAGTCTTTTTGACAGCGAATATGAAGCATTTAAGGCTTATGCTCTTAAATACCCCGACAGTTGCCTGTTGCTTATAGACACCTATAATGTTCTTAAAAGCGGACTTCCCAATGCTATAAAGGTTTTTGACGAGGTGTTAAAGCCGATGGGTAAACGTCCTGTCGGCATCCGTATTGACAGCGGAGATATAACATATCTTACAAAGAAAGTTCGCCAAAGGCTCGATAATGCCGGTTACAGCGACTGTAAAATTGTTATTTCAAACTCTCTGGATGAGCATATTATTCACGATATAATCATGCAAGGGGCTGTTGTTGATTCTTTTGGTGTAGGAGAACGCCTTATCACATCAAAATCCTCCCCTGTTCTCGGTGGAGTTTATAAACTTACCGGCGTTGAAAAAAACGGCGAAATTATTCCTAAAATAAAATTGAGCGAAAACGTAGCAAAAATCACAACCCCGTGTTTCAAGCAGGTTTATCGTTTATATTCAAAAGATAATAATATGGCCATTGCCGATGTTATCACTTTACATGACGAAACAATTGATGATTCACAGCCCTATGAAATTTTCGACCCCGAATACACATGGAAACGCAAAAACGTTACCGATTTTTATGCACGTCCCCTGCTTGTCAAAATTTTTGATAAAGGGCAATGTGTATACAAGTTGCCTGATGTACAAGATATCAAAGCCTATTGCAAACAGCAGGTAGACACCATATGGGACGAAGTAAAGCGTTTTGAAAATCCACATAAATATTATGTTGATTTATCTCAGAAATTATGGGATATAAAACATAATATGTTGGCAGAATACTCAAAATAATATCACATCATCTGGTGATTTCACTTATTATGCATCCCAATATATTGTAAAAACGAAAGGAATATTTAATATGAAAAAATTTATAACCATTATCACCCTGATTGCACTTTGTTTGGCTTGCTGTGGTTGTAATTCAAACGAAACCACAAACAATACAAATTTTACCACAAGTGAAACAACACAGGATTCTTCCGTAAACACAACAAAAGAAGAGTCTGTTACCGAAAATCTCAATACAAAACCGGAAACCGACAGTGACGATACCGACACATATGGTGAAGTTACAATCGAAATGGAAAGCGGCGATATAATCACAATAGGATTATACCCTCAATACGCACCTAAAACAGTTGAAAATTTTGTAAAACTCGTAAACGAAGGTTTTTACGATGGACTTATTTTCCACCGTGTAATTGAAAACTTTATGATTCAGGGCGGCGACCCCACCGGCACAGGCATGGGTGGCAGTGACAAAAATATTGTCGGAGAATTTAAAGCCAACGGTTTTGCACAAAACACTATTTCTCACACACGTGGTGTAATTTCTATGGCACGTTCACAGTCTTTTGATTCTGCAAGCAGCCAATTCTTTATTGTGCATGCAGACTCAACATATCTTGATGGTCAGTATGCAGCATTTGGTAAAGTTCTCAGCGGAATGGAAACCGTTGATAAAATTGCTTCTGTTCAAACCAATGCAAACGACAAACCTTTAACTGATGTTGTTATGAAAAAAGTTACAATCACCAAAGAACTTAATTACAATAACTAAAAAGCGAGGACATTAATATATGGAAAACGTAAAAATTTTAATTGAAATGGCTGACGGCGACACAATGACCGCCGAGCTTTATCCCGAAGTTGCACCCAAAACAGTTGAAAATTTTGTTGGTCTTATCAATAAAGGCTTTTATGACGGAATAATTTTTCACCGTGTAATTGAAGGTTTTATGATTCAGGGTGGCGACCCCACCGGCACAGGTATGGGCGGCAGCGGTGAAAACATTGAAGGTGAATTCAAATCAAACGGACATCCTGAAAACACTCTTAAACACTTGAGAGGTGTTCTTTCAATGGCAAGAGCTATGAGTCCCAATTCTGCAAGCAGTCAGTTCTTTATCATGCACAAAGATGCCCCCCATCTTGACGGTCAGTATGCAGCTTTTGGCAAGATTATCGAAGGCATTGAAGTGGTTGACAAAATTGCAACTGTACAGACAGACATGCGTGACAAGCCTTTAAATGACGTTGTTATCAAAACAATGAAAGTTCTTTAATTTAAAATTTATCAGGGCGATGAAACAGCATCGCCCTTACATATGAAATACACTACACGGAAGGTGATTTAACATGGCTAAACTCTGGGGCGGCAGATTTCAGAAATCAACCGATAAAAAAGTTGACGATTTCAATTCTTCAATACGCTTTGACAGCCGTATGTACAAACAGGATATAGAAGGTAGTATCGCACACGCAACAATGCTGGGAAAACAGGGTATCATTGAAGAAAAAGATGCAGAAACTATTGTCTGCGGATTAAAAGAAGTTCTTGCTGACATTGAAAACGGCAATGCACAGTTTGAAATTGATGCAGAAGATATTCACATGAACGTTGAAAAACTTCTTACCGAAAAAATAGGCGATGCCGGCAAACGACTTCATACCGCACGAAGCAGAAACGATCAGGTTGCTCTTGACATACGTATGTATCTGCGTGGCGAATCGGAAGAAATTCTTGCAATGCTCAAAAATCTTCTTGAATGTATTCTTGACATTGCTAAAAACAATCTTGAAACAGTTATGCCCGGATACACACATCTTCAAAAAGCACAGCCAATCACTCTCGCTCATCATATGATGGCGTATTTTGAAATGCTTCGTCGCGACTGCACAAGAATTTATGATGCAAAAAACCGCATGAACAGTTTGCCACTCGGCAGTGGTGCTCTCGCTGCAACAACATACCCTCTTGACAGACAGTTTGTTGCAGAAAAACTTGGGTTTGATTCAATAACACCCAACAGTCTTGATGCTGTAAGTGACCGAGATTTTGTAATTGAGCTTGCAAGTGCATTTTCTATTGTTATGATGCATTTAAGCAGATTTTCGGAAGAACTGATTTTGTGGAGCACAAACGAATTTGCATTTGTGGAAATGGATGATGCATTTTCCACAGGCAGTTCTATAATGCCACAGAAGAAAAACCCTGATGTTGCAGAGCTTATACGCGGTAAAACAGGACGTGTTTACGGCAATTTAATGTCAATATTAACCGTTATGAAAGGCATTCCTCTTGCATATAACAAAGATATGCAGGAAGACAAAGAAGGCATTTTTGATTCTGTTGATACACTCAAAATGTGTCTGCCTGTTTTCTGTGATATGATTAAAACTATGAAAATCAACAAAGAAAACATGCGTAAAGGTGCCGGCGGCGGATTCACTAATGCTACCGATGCGGCTGATTATCTTGTAAAAAAAGGACTTCCTTTCAGAAGTGCTCACGAGGTTATTGGAAAGATTGTATTTTACTGCGTTAGCCTCAACAAATCTCTTGAAGAAATGTCTCTTGAAGAATACAAACAGTTTTCAGATATTTTTGAAGAAGATATTTACGAGGCAATTAACCTTGAAAACTGCGTTTCGCTACGTAAAGTTCCCGGCGGACCGGCAAAAGAAATGGTTGAAAATCATATAACTTCAGGTCAAAACTGGCTAAATGATTTTTTTAACTAAAAACCAAAAATAAAAAGACTGAATTAATTTTCAGTCTTTTTATTTATTTGATTTTAAAATTTCAAATACTCCCATTTGAGATAAATCTTTAATAAGTACTTTTGTATTACTGTAGTTAAACTTTTTGAGAATTGATGTTATTTGTTTATTGATTGTATCACGCTCAACAAAACGTTCTTTTGCAATATCTTTTCTGCTCTTTCCGGCTGCCAGTAGCTTTAAAATTTCCAACTCTGTGTTTGTAAGAGTAGTTGTGATGTTTAGCATGTAGAGAAAACTTCCCTCTCTCCGTTTCATCCTTGAAAATTCCCCAAATATTTTTTGCGCAATGTCCGGGCGCAACATTATTTTGTTGTTATAAACAGCACGAATAGAATTTTTAATTTCTTCAACATCAGATGTTTTTACAATATAATCAATTGCCCCGGCTATATATGATTTAAAAATCAAATCATCTTTTTCATGAATAGTAACAATAATTACCTTTACATCGGGAAATTGTTGTTTGATTTGTTCAGTTGCCCAAATGCCAGCTTCTCCACTTTCCATCTGAATATCCATAAGAACAACATCAGGGCGCATACTAGCGACTGTTTCTACACCCTCTTTTGCCGTAGCACAGGCACCGACACACTGCATATCATCCGTACTGTCAATAATATTCTGAAAATATTCACGTATTTGTTTCATATCATCACAAATAATTACTTTAATTTTTTTCTTCAAAACTTTGTGCCTCCATACCTTAAAGTTTCATATCTGTTTCTTTCTCTGCTATTGGCAAAATAATTTCAAACTTTGTATATTTTTCTTCTGCACTACGCACAGAAATAACTCCCATATGTGCATAAACAATATTATGCACGTAAGCTAAACCAACACCCCAGTTGGTTTGGGTATTTTTTGTACTGTTAAGCGGTTTAAAAATTTTTTTGTAATTCTTTTTAGGAATTCCGCAACCATTATCTGTTATATCAATACTAAGCCATCCTGCTTCGTGATAAACTTCAATGTCAATTTTCCCATTTGATATATTTTTCACTTTGATAGCTTCAAAGCTGTTAATAAGCAAATTATACAGAGCTTCTGTCATATAATATTTATCTATAAACAATGTACTGCGATCTTCTTTTACTTTTATATCAAAATTTATAGTAATATTGCTTTGAGGAAGTCTGGATACAGCTTCATATATGCAGTCAACTACATTTACATATTCACAATTTATTTTGACATTGTTAAAAACATCCAGCATTTTCGCCAAATTTTTCATCGACTCTCCTGCTGTTTTTTCAATCTGTAAAAATGTTGTTTTTGTTTCCTCTTCATTGGTATGATTAACACCCTTTCTAGAAGAAATAACAATTGAAAACAGCGTATTCTTATATGAA
Organism: Clostridia bacterium; assembly: GCA_045580815.1. GTDB lineage: Bacteria > Bacillota > Clostridia > RUG12999 > RUG12999 > JAZNOL01. Next base: position 43,396 of record JAZNOL010000014.1, read on the forward strand.
TGTAACACTCCGTATATATCTTTACTCACACTTCGTATACGTCTTCGTACATCCTTTGCATGTGCCATTTCATTTGTATATACAACATTAAATTTGAAAATAAACACTGTCAACACTATAATAAGTGCCAATATAATAACCGGCATAAAATAGCTGTAGTATCCGATGCTCTGTGCATATGTGGTCGCATTTTTAAGGAAGTCGTTACTGTAATTTGATAAGTTTTTAAAAGAACCAACCACAAAAAAGCCAAAATAAAATACATCTATAAGCAATAAAATTAACGAAAGTAAAATAACTTGCTTTTTATTATACGATATTTTAATTTTATTATATACAACGAAGCATCGTACAAGCGGAAATGCCATATATGAAATAAGCACCACAATGTTAAAATATGCAAATATATGTGATAAAAACAGATATATTGAATTTATTTTTTCAACATTGTTAGATGCAAGGTACATCATATATGTTGTTTCTGGATCATTAATCCATAAATAAAACAGCATTGGGATTGCGCACAGCACAACAGAAATAGCATATTTTTTATCAATAGGTCCATAGATGCAGGCAAATACCGCCATGGAATACATAAATAACGCCGTTGCTACATTGAATATTCTTGATATATTATAGTAATTTATCTTAAGATGATATAAAAAAACAAGAAATTCTCGTTCTGCATATAAATTAGTGGGATAATATGATAATTTACTAACATAACAGAGCATCGCAAAGCACATAAGAGCAAGTCCGGCAAATTGAAGTGCAAATGTCCATGCATATTTATTTCTGTACTTTTTAATTACAAGTAATGCCAAAAATATAATTATAACCGTTATCGCATATATCAATCAGCAACACATCCGTTTTTCTAATAAAATTTCTTGGTTTTTTAAATATAAAGCACTTCACCCGCCGAAACAGCTGAAGTGCTTTTGTCTATTATCTTAACAAATAAGTTTTAATAACCGGATTTTTTACATAATACGGTATTTCGGGTTTTTTACAGACAATTTCCTCTATCTCGCCCGGATTTACTGTAACCGATTGAGCATTTACCAAAGCAAGTCTGTCACCATCATAAAGAACAGCACATAACGTTGCCGGAACATCATATTCTGAGTCATTAATTATCTGAACACTACAGTTATCTCCGTTATCGGTTATCTCCCCTATTGTTACAGAAAGATTGAATTTTACCAAAAAATTATCTTCCAGGTCAAAAAATTTACAATTAACCTCTACCACTCCATCTGTTTTGCCTGTGTAGACAAGATTATTATTCTTATCTATATAAGCACTTCCGGAAACAACTGTATTTTCAAACAAGTCGGTTGTCTGGATTTTTGAAGCTGTTCCAATAGCATCATAACCAATGACATTAATCTTGTTTAATGAAACAGTTGATGTCTGTGACGATATATCATTTGCGTAAATAGACATAGGAAGAAGTCTTGCACTGTGATCATCATAATAAATCTTTGCAAGACCATCATCTGCTTTATACGTGTATCCGAAATTCATGGATATTGTAGTAGCATCGTAATCATTTGTGTTTACAATTTTCCAGTTTCTTACCCAGCCGTTTTCATCAGCTTCATCCTGATTAAGAGTAGCTGTTTTTGCCGGTTGCACTTCGGCAATGTCGTTATAATACCATATGGATGCATGGGTAGAAGTGTCGTTATCTTTTTTAACATAGCCTTCAAAAAGCAGTCTGTTATTTTTCAAACCGCTTGTGCTTACCTGAAACTGTTGTGTATATTGTTTTGTGTTTTTTGTAGGCGATTTTGTATCAATGTAATATGAATAACCGCCTGTGTGTGATATATCGGTTGTTTTGCCTATGGTAAAGCCGCCATTATTATGGTTTGTAATATATGTTGCTGTCGAGCCTTCCATTGTCGCACTTTTGACAAGAGCACCATACTGATAATTTGCAGCAGAAACAGATACAGCAGAAAGTGCTGCAAATGCAACAAATAAACCCAAAATAATTTTTTTCATTTCAGCACCCTCACTTTACTATGTAATAATCCGTATGCGGTTTAATACTCGACATATCTTCCCAAGTATAAAGTTTCACAGCACCAATATTTGTATCCGAAACTGCAATATTCATACTGTAATCTTTTTCCTCGCCACCGGCATAAGATATAGTATCTCCGGCTGTTGTCGAAATAAGTTTACCTGCTTTATCATAAACACTCATTATAAGCTTGCAGTTTTTGTCACTATCCGTAATATTTTTATAACGAACCTGAATTTCAGATGTATCTGTAATATTTTTCAGAGTAAGTTTACTTCCGCCGGCTGTTTTTGCCGGCGAAATAATCTGCAATGCTTCGTTAGGCTTAATAAAAGCAAAATCTTTTTCGCAAAGCTCAGTTTTACCTGTTTCATTTGTGTAATAAGCAGAAATTTTATAATCACCGCTGATTGCATCAATCGGCATATAAAATTCATAGTCGGTAAAGCTGTCTTTTTTATCCACTTCTCCGACACTTACAATTTCACCGGAGTTATTTTTTACCTCAACGGTTATATCTGTACCTACGGACACAGATTTTTCAGTAGCGATACTTACTTCTGCCTTATACGAATTGTTGTTGATATAATCATAGCCGCCGTTATTGATGACAATGGCTGTAATCTTATCGCTTTTCAACTCTTTTTCATACACAAAATTAACGTACATAGCAGCATTTCCGTCTGTTATTTTAGCCGTATAATTACCGTTTTCAAAACGAGCAGGAATTTCAAATTCAAAATGAACGCCGCCGTTTATAGCTGTTTTCTGTTCAAAATAAGCCAAATCAAAAATATTTGAAAAATCTGAGCCTTCAGGAGCAACCATCAGTGCAATGTTTTTTGAGTTTGCCATCTCTTTATTTTCTATAATATCAACATCAATATCCAGTTTTCCGTTTATAGCATTTATTTTCTGGTAATCAGATGTGATAGGCCTATTATTGATTTTCACATCGGCAATTCTGTCTTTAAATGCTGCATCCATAGGAGAAAGATAAAGAACAACCACGCTCTGGTTTGGCACTGTATATGTTGAAAACTCTGTTTCTTCGTTATAAAGATATGTTTTTGCGTATATCGCTTCAGGTGTATCTATATTATTTTCAGCCTGCAAATTATCCGATGTAAGAACCTCGGCCTTTTCAAGTTTATACTGTTTGTTTGCGTTGAACATTATTTTGTGTTTTACATCAGGATTTGAGTTGTTGATTATAACATTAAGCCCACCATCTTCACGGGTATGAGCTGTAGCTGTAATCATTCTTGAGCCGTTTGATGATGCTGTTGAATCATCAACGCAAAGATTATGGTTGACTCCGGACATAGCGGTTTTTACCACATCTTTACCAAAGGCATTATTCAGCAGTTTGAAAAGCTCGCCTTCAGCAGAAACATAACTGTCTCCGCCGTTATATTCACGTATAATGCCCCAGCAATGTCCCGGGTATCCGCTTTCTGTACATCCGGTAGCAACAAAACAATGAAAAGCTGCCAAAGCAACATCTTCATCGTTGCAAAGTCTGTTTATAACCTCTCCTGTTGTCAGAACGCCCTTAAGCGATGTAGCAAGAGTTTTGTTGTCTGTCGAACAATCTGCCGGATTTTGCCATATTGCATGTTCCGAAAGAAAAATTTTGGGTTTGTTTTCTGTTTCAAGTTCGTTCACATATTTTAAAATCATATTATCAAATCTGTTATATAATGCATATGCCTGATTGCCAACATAATGATAATAGTAATGGTGAACTATGTAATCTGTGCTTGCACCGAGTTCAGGAATAACAGCACTGTTCCACATATCATAAACGTTACGTCCGTCATGAGGCTGTGAATAAGAAAGTATAGATGTTTTTGCATTGGGATTAGCTCTTTTAACCGCTTCTATACGTTCTCTTGTGCGGGGAATATAATAGTCGATGCCTGTTTGAAGATTTGTTTTCCATTCTTCAAGGGTTGTCCCCTGTCTGAAACTGTTATCTGTTTCGTTACCCATTTCAAAGCAGGCAACATTAACAGGTTCAGGAATGCCAAGTTCAATACGTTTGAGAGCCCAGTTTGTTCCATCACTGCCAACAGCATTTTCATCCTGCGGATTAAGCGTTAAAAACCTTACGAGGTCAGCAATATTTTCCGGGTCATCGTTAAGATTAATTGTTATAACAAACTGTACATCCGGTGTTACCGCCTGTGCAGTTTTTATCCATTCAACAAGACCGAACGCAAGAAGTTTTCCAAAGCCATCATAACCTCTTTCGCTCATATTGCCAATCGTTTTTTTCCATTCCAGATTATGAAAAAATCCTCTTATCATAGGAATTTCTATCATATTATTCTGCAAAGCATTATAATAATCCGGATTTTGAAGCTGTGTCGATGCCGCTGAAGAAAAACCGTCATGCAATCTCCAACCTGCACTTTGCCATGTCGAATCGTCATTATAACCAAGCAGGCCTTTATCGGCCTGCTTGATTACTGTGTTCTCGTCTATGGTCATGATTGTTGTGTACTCTGCCACATCCGCCATAACACAAATACCAAATGCAATCGACATGATAATCAATAATGATAATACACGTCTCATATTAAAGCTCCAATCTAAAAAGATTATCTAAGTCCGTTATAAATAATATACTGTCTTGCACCACCATGAACAGGGATGAAGAATATCAGCGAGGCATTTTCTGCACCATCAGAATACACACTCTTAAGGTCGCCGAACACACCGGTACGAACTACAGGTTTTTCTTTAGATTTTGTAGCATCAAAAAGAATTGTTCCGTAATGCTGCCATGCTGTGTTTGTATTTACATGACCTGTAAACTGGAATTCTCTTTCGTTTGTATCAGTATCAATAATCTGACCTGCCTGAACTACAAATGTGTTACTTGAAGATGTTGCGTAAACTTCACCAAATCTTGTATAGTAATAGTTGCTTGTTCCGGCTTTCCAAAATCTGTTTCCGTCTGCATCAACAGTTACACTGTTTACAAAATCAAATTTTCCTGCTTCCACGTTTGCCGCAGTAATCGGAATATCGTTGTAGGTTACTCTTTCATAACTTGATACAATGTCTTTACCTTTTGTTTTAATTCTAATCATATCGCCGGGTTTAAGACCGTCAAGAACCTTTGCACTTTCCGCCATATACTGTTTTTCAGCAACACCGGTAATAACCGAAAGCTGTGCTGTCGGGAAACCATCTTCATCTTTTGCCATAGTTACATCTTTAACCATAACAGCAGACTGATATGCGGTTGTATAGATATAAGTGTCACCGGTTGTTGATGCTTCGTATTTAAGAGCAATCGCAGGTTTAAGCAGATTAACATCATAAAGCTCAATTTCCTGATTGCTGTAATTTGTTACGCCACCAACAGAAAATACCGTGTCATCATCAGGCGTTTCTTTGGACGGAACATTAAAATATTTAGTCGGAATAAAGTATGCACCGAGGCTCTCGTGCTGTGATACACGTGTTTTAATACGTCCGCTTGTATCGTTTTCAACGTTATAGTTTTCGGGCAAAGCATCACGGTTTAAATGTGTTTTTTCCGCACCCGCCGGAAGGCCTACCGACTGAAGAACAGTCTGGATGTCTGTGATTTCACCGTCAGCATTAGTTTTATATTTTATCAGCTGTGACATTGTGAAATCTTTGCGGAGCATTGCCGCTGTTTTCTGAAGTGCCTTATAAATATTTGCGTGACTTTCTTTTGTGCCGTTAAGACGCACATTTTCAGAAAGCTTAAACACAGTTTTGTCACCGTCGTATGTTAAAAGCTTTATTTCTAAATTTGAAGCAATTGTTCCTGCAAAAGCCGCATTTATAATGTAACCGTAGGTATAGTCACCTGTGCTGTCGTCGCTTTTTGTGAAAGAAACAATTTTTCCGTAGCAGTCAAGACTGAATATACCTTTGTCTCCGAGGTTACAAAGCGAATTTTTTTCATCCATAAAATGACTGGGAGCAAGCTCGTATTCTTTGCCGTCAATTACATATGCACCTGTTTCGGTATCAAAAGCTTCAAGTGTTCCTTCAACTTTTTCTTCAGACACAATAACTTTAATATATTTTGCTGTTTCTGCCGGAAATACATGTCCGCGCTGTTGTGTAGAGTCAAATTCATCAGCAAATATACTGATTACACTATCTGTAGGAACTTTACTAAAATCCATTGATGTCATCTGTTTACCGTTTGCATCATAAACACCAACAAGTGCCACAATATAATTTATCAGACTACCATCAATTCTTGTAATATCAAGCGTTACATCGTTGCTAAGATCAATTTCGATATTTTTGTAGTCATATTCAGGCACAAAAGTCACTTTGTTATCAGAACCCGAGATACTGCTTAAAATAAAGTTCGAATACTGATTAATCATAACGGTTGAGTAATTTTCTGTGCCGTCATTTGCAATAAGTCTAACACTACCGCTTGATATATCAAACAGGTTTTCTTTATATTCTTTAAGATATGAACCGTTATAGATAAGTTTGTGAATCATATTAATTTTTGCTTCGCGTGTTTTTTCTTCACTTTCAGCATATCTGTATGTAAGATTACTGAAACTCAAAATATCATCCGCTTTAATTTCCAGTTCTTTAACATCTTTGTGTTTCGACATATAAATCACGGTTTTTGTATCGTTGTCATCTTTATAGAAAAATTCAACTTTGTAACCGAGATAGTTCTGGTAATTGTTATTTGTTGTGGTATATCGTGTTGAGCCGATAACCATGCTGTTTGATGTAAACGGCAATTCACATATTGTTGTGATATTGTTCGTATTTACAACACCGTCACCTTTAAAGATATTAAAATATTTGCTCAAAGGTGTAACGTTTTTGTTCTTTGCTGTCTGAATGTCATCACCAAAGCTTACCTGCTCCATAATCGGACTTTGCAGTGCATTGAAAACAAGCGTTGCAGCTTCAGCACGTGAAAGAGCATTTGCATCTTTACACGAAATTCCTTTTAAGAAACCTGCCTCCTGTGCCGTTACAAGGTATCCGGTGGGGTATCCGCCGTTAAGCTGTGCATAACGTTCATAACCAAGAACTCTTGCAAGAATTGTTACAAGTTCTATATAAGAAATATTATTGTTAGGACGGAAAGTATTATCGTCGTATCCTGTAATAATTCCCATTGCAACAGCCGAAGAAATGTCATTATAGAACATATCCCCTTCTGCTACATCATAGAAATTGCCGGCAAGAGTACCAACTTTATCAATATTATAGTTATACATACGCATAACAACCGCTGACATTTCGCCACGGGTAATATTGTTATCAGGACCGAATGTTCCGTCTCCATATCCTCCGAATATACCAAGAATATTTAAAAATTCTGCATATTTACTTACTTTTTCATCTTTTATATCACTAAAAGCTTTGTTTGTATCAATAACAGTTGTTTCAATAATAACCTGGTCTTTCTGTGCTGCTTCAAGGTCGATGTTATCATACTCATGACCCGCACCGCTGTTACTTGCCATTTCGTTTTCTGCCGCAATTGCCACACCTGCAAATAACTGAACAAACATTGAAATAAGCAGCATTGCAATTATTGATATTTTCGTCTTTTTCATTGTTTATGCCCTCCTTATTTCACTAAACCGTTAAGTCTGTACAGCATTGAAGCCATCTGAGCTCTTGTTGCCTTGCTGGTAGGTCTTAAATAGCCATTTTCATACATACGGTAGAAAATTCCAAGCTGTGTTGCTGTTGCAACAGATGTTTTTGCCCAAGGCGAAATTTCTGATTTATACACAAAATCATAAAGAACAGAATCTTCATCTACTGCCGGTATTTCTGTATTGTAATGTTTATAAATTCTGCAAAGTGTTACAGCAGCCTCTTCAAGTGTAATGTTGTCATTCGGTCTGAATGAACCATCTGTGTCACCTTTAAGGAATCCTTCAATCTGCATTGCATTTACATAAGGCATAAACCAATCGCTGTCGTTTACGTCTTTAAAATATGAGCCTGTGTAATTTGTGTCAAGCTCAAGCATTCTGCTTACCATTGCTGCAAACTCAGCACGTGTAACGTTTTCACGGGGAGCAAATTTTCCGTCACCCTTACCGTTGATAACGCCCATTTCGCTCATTTTGAGAATTTCATTTTTAGCCCATACGTTATCAATGTCATCAAATGTACCCTCAAGTTCTTCGCTTATAACAAGGTCTGCTCCGTCATCAACACCACCGACTGAAACTTCTTCACCGAAAAGCGGAAGGTCTTTATTTGACTCAAGAGTAAGAACGATAAGGCTCTTTGTAGGCATATAATACTCTTTGAAATTCTTTTCGTTTTTCTCTGTTGTTACAGGGTCACACATATCAAGTGTATCTTTGTCAACAATATATGATGTATAGTTTGGTCCTGTAAGTACAGTTTCTGATTTAAGAGTATATTCATTTTCAAAATCAAATGTAAGGTTGAGGTCAACTGTAGGTGAGTCATTTGTTAAAATGAGGTTCATTGTACGTTTACCTTCAGGAGAAGCAAGAACCGTAAACTTACGTTCCGCACTGTCTACATCTGTGATTTTGTCACCGTTACTGTCAATTTCATCATATACTATACGGTCACCAAGGCCTGAATCGTATACACGGAACATTTTTGACATAACTGTTTCGGTCAGCTTGCCGTCTATAATATTGTAGAGTGCCCACATTCTGCCGTTATAGAAAATGTTATGGTATGTTGCACCGTAAATATTATCGTAGTGATACATTCTGGAAAACCACTGTGCAACAGAAAGTGCCGCATCAAGGCTGTTAGAACGTCCGTTATCAAGCGGTGATGTCCATGTTGAATGCTCGGTCATAATCATTTTAATGCCATTATCTTCGCCAAGAACGCTTGCCAAGTCGGCAGTATATTTCTGATGATAGTCCTCCTGCTGTGCAGTAGAAACGCCATCATAATACGGGTGACAAGACATAAAATCAATATCCTCACCGAGTGCCTGAGCAATTCCTATTGTCCAGTCGCCCCAGTTTGCGTTGTTGTTTTCCCAAGGACATGATTTACCAACAGCCATAAATTTTATATCCGGGCAAAGCTCACGGATTGCATCAATATGTCTTTTTGCCATTGCTGTGTACCAGTCAAGTCTGGGCTGGCTGAAACGGAATATACCTGCCGGGTTTGTTGAGTCGTGGTCAAGCTCGTTACCAAGTTCAACACAAACAACATCAATAGGCTCTATAATTCCGTAAGATGCACGAAGTGCACCGTATTCCGATTCATCTGCCTTGTGTGTCCAGAATGCGGCAACTTTTGCATTTTCTTCAGGAGAAGCTGTACTGAGCGACAAACAAAGAACCATTTTAAATTCCGGATTGTTTGCCTGGGCATATTTCATAAACTCAATAGGTCCGAAACGTTGTGCACCGCCGGCAACCTTGCCACGATTCTGCTCATAATATGTATCATCGGTAAATTTTGAGTCGGTTCGTTTGTCAAGAGGACCGATATTGTTCCACTGGTTAGTGTTTTCCATTGATGAGCCGCCCCATCTGTAAAGAGGACATTTAAACCAGTTTGCTGCAAATGTTTTATATTCATTGGTCAGTTCCAGAGAATCGTTGAGAAAAAACTGGTCGCTACCGAAAAGCTCACACTGTGCACCAAGCAAATAGTTATCAGCTTCACGAATAATATTGCTTTCTTTTATTGTAACAGTTGCGTCAACCGTTCTTTCAACATAAGTGTTTTCAATTTGGACAAGTTCTTTAACTTTAACCTGGTCATCTTTTGCATTCGCTTCAAAAATTGCATCCTGAATCTCTTGCCAGCCCATTTCATCAGCAGCTAAAACGCTGACCGTTGAAAACGCCATAAGAGATGCAAGTGCAACCGAAGCTGCTTTTTTAAATAATTTATTCATTAACTGTCTCCTCCTGTGCCTCTTCTTCCACCGGTTCGGGCTCTACATATGCTTTCTTCACAGCACCGTAAATCATTTTTGCACTTTCAGCTCTTGTTGCGTTTGCTTTCGGCAGGAAATTGCCTGAGCCATCACCATTAATAATGTCTGCAATCTGCATTTTTGAGATTGCGCCATATGCCCAATCTGCAATATCTGCATCATCATCAAAACGAACAAGACCATTTGTTTTAGGAAGAACTTTATCCTGCATTTTAACTACACGGTCAATCATAACTGCGATTTCCTGACGTGAAATCAAAACATTAGGATTAGCATTTCCGCCATCGCCAAGGACAACACCTGCATTGTTTGCCGCAACAAAATAAGGTGTAAACCAATCTGTTGCTGCAATATCTGCAAACGGAAGTTCATCCTCCTCGCCTATTGTCGGGATTTCAATTTCAAATGCAACCATCAGTATTTTTACAAACTCACTACGAGTAATCTGATTGTTGGGCTTGAATGTGGAATCTTCATATCCCGAAACAGCATCAACAGCAGAAAGATAACGTATACCGTCATAAGCCCAGTGTTCAACCGGAACATCAGGATAAAGCTGTTTTTTAGCAACAACGGTATTATCAGCATTAGGAGTGTTTGTTGTTATAACAGTTGCAGGCATTGATATGGAACTGCCACCTCCGCCACCGCCTCCGCCGCCACCGTAGCTTCCATAGTAGCGGTCAGAAGAGCTTGTTTCTTCTTCCTCTTCTTCAGGTGCTTCAAAATTGTCAATAAAATCTTTTACTGCATCAATTGTTGTTAAATCATCCTGATTGAGTTTTAAATCTTCATAAAGAGCAGTTTTTGCCCCGTCAATTTCATCAAGCTTTTCAAATTTATCTGCATCATATCCAATTTCTTCGCCACATTCGCTTACAATGACTCCGATTGTTTCATAACCTAAAGCATCAGCAAATGCAGTCATAACATATGTATCTGCAAAATATTTCTGCAAATCCATGATGTTTTCAAAGTTTTTGTTCTGCATAGCAGTAAGAACTTCTTCTTTGTAATCAGCATAATATTTGTTTTCAAGAGGCAAACCGTAACTGCTGTTGTTTGTAGTGATTGCGTTTTCAATTGCAGTATTATCAGTAAGATTTATAACTTCAAGAAGTTTTATTTCATCTGTAATTGTCTGCATAAAATCACGCACATCGTCAATTTTTTTAATATCAAATGTGTAATCAATAAGTGCCTGAGCAACGTGGTTTAATTCATCGTCTGAAAGAGCATTGATTGCATCCATATCAAAATCCTTGATATCCGAAAGTTTAGTTTCTCCTGTTCCTTTCATGATATCATAAATTATCTGTTTGTCTGTTGCATCACTGATTGCATCAATTATGGGTGCTTTTTCTGCAATATATGCGTCTTCTGTACCGTTGATCTCAGCATCTTTCATTTCGCCGATAATGTTAATAGAAAAGTTTTTTGCAACGCCTGTGCCATAAACTGTTGCACTGACATTTCCATCACGAAGTGCTGTTATGGCTGAGACAGCAGGTGAAAGTCTGTAAGAATCGGAAACGACGATATGCGGCTCGCCTACATCTTTACCTTTTTCACGAAGAACAAGGTTCAAACTTTTTCCAACACTTACATCAAAACTTTCACCGCCCTCAACTTCGCAGTATATGTTAATATTATCTGCTACTGATTCATCCGAGAATTTAATATATCTCGCTTTTTCTTCCGAAACAGTATTGATCCATTTGCCGCTGTCGAGTATTACTTCAATGTCGGTATAGTTTTCACCGTCTTCGGAAATGCTCATTGTAAATGAGCTTACTGTGTCTGATGTGATACGGCGGATTTTTGAGGTATTTAAAATATCATAAACACCTTCACTTACGCGCATAATATCAGATGCATTATAATACAGATTGTTGTCTGCTTCTGTTTTGCCGTCAAGCCAGGGATTATATTCATTTAAAACGATATTGTCAAACAGTGTATACTCTGTACCCTGACCGCTTGCCATGAATTTAAGGGCAACATCGCCGTTGGCAGCTATTTTCTGCTCTGTTACGGTAACGGTACCGTCACCGTTGTCTACAATATTTGCAGGCTGCAAGAACGAACCGCTGAAATCAGCGTTTTCTACACCTGTGTTTTTATTTACAGCACTCCAGCTTGCTTCACCGTTTGCAAAGATAACAGTCATGTGATGCCATGTTGCAACCGGAAAAGCCCCTGACGGATATACACCGCTTTTTGTAGTTACGGCATTTGTATCAAGACGGTTAGCTACTGAGTTTTTTGATACAGCTATTGATTTTGTGCCGTCAGTCCAACGGTTGCCGCCCGGCCAGTAAATCTGATAAAAATTACCGCCGCCAACCATAAAACGGATACCACCGCCGGCTCTGCCGCCTGTTGCTCCTGTATCTGTTTTGTTAGGAGTGTACATATCAAATTCAAGCTTATAGGTTTTTGCCGGATCAAGATTCATAAGATCCAGGTTTTCCATAACCGGAGCAGCATCTTTCTGATATTCACTTCTTCCTTCAAGAGCAAGAACCTTGTTATCAGGATTTGTCGGGTCTAAAGCTATTTTTGCCTGACCTCCGCTGTCATAACCGAAGCTTGTATCTTCAGATGCTCTCCATGTTTCTGTAAGAAAATGACCTTTACCTTTAACTGCTGCATCTGTGCTGTAACTTTCAAAATCTTCCTCAAAAAGATTTACGGGAGTTGTATCTTCCGCACCATCACCGGCTAAAACCGGAACAGCTGAAAATACAAGTCCTGCACAAACAGTTACTGACAAAAATTTTGAAAGTGATTTTTTAATTTTGCCTGACATATTGTTTCCTCCAAATTTTTCACTAATAAAAATATGTAAATTATTTAAATACGCATTTGTGTAGGGACATAAATAATCGCCCCGGAGTACGGACAATTTTCAGACCGTCCCCACAATCATTGTGGATTCCTACCCCTCATTTGAGGGGTAGGAAAACCTATGATTTTAATTATTCTACCGGAATTGCTTCATATGCAGGAGCCGCATCTGCAAGCTCACCATTCCAGATATAGATTTTTGCAAAAGCACCGGCTGTTTCGTTGAGCACAAAGTCCTCAACAACTTTTTCTGTTAAATCAAGAACCTCTTTAACCTCAACACTGAGAAGTTCTTTTGTTTCGCCATCATAGTATGCAACAATAACCTGAACCTTTTCTGCGTCAACATCTAATGTATCAGCAGTGAATGATACTGTAAGTTTATCATCAAAAATTGTATAATCAGGTTCTTCCGATACAGGTGTTGTTACAACAAAGTTATCAAAGTAAACAAACTGGTTGTTCTGACCTGCACCAAAGAGTGCAACTGCCGCTTCGGTCGGAGCATAAGGTGCCGGATCGCTGTAGCTACCTGTCTGAACAACAGCATTTGTAGCTTTGTCTGTTACAGTCCAGTTAATATCGCCGCCGTTTACATTAAGTTCAACAGAATACCATGTTGACTGTGCAAGCATATTGTTCGCAAGTGTTCCTGTAATAGTAACTTCTGTTTCAGGAATACGTGTGTATGTGTATGCACCTGTACCATCATCTACACGTTTTGCAAGTGATGTTTTAAGAGTACCGTCAGTATAACCGTTGCCTGCCTGGAAGTAAAGCTCATAGTAAGCAGCTGTTGTTTTGTCTCCTGTTTTATTGAAGCGGATACCGCCACCGCCCTGAGCATTTACACTATAATAGTCAAATTTATAAGTATACGGTTTTGTTGCATCAACAACAAGATCTGAGGGTTCAACAGGCACAAAGAATGTGTTGCTGTTGTATGCTGCCTGTGTTTCAACTGCAAGAACATTGCTGCCTGACGGACCTGCGATTACAGCCGCACTGGGTACATC
>JAZNOL010000015.1:0-19761 GCA_045580815.1 Clostridia bacterium
AGCAGGCTGCCGAAAGGCAGCCTGCTTTTTACTATTTCTTAAAACATATTTTTTCTATTCATAATGATAGCCACAATTATGCACGCAAGAGCAGAAATTCCAACCGGGAACCACCAGAACTGTGCCAACGGCAAGCCGGCAACGTTCATGCCGTAAATACCTGAAATAATCTGCGGCACAGCCATCAAAATTGTGATGGAAGAAAGAAATTTCATCACAATATTAAGGTTGTTTGAAATTATAGAAGCAAAGGCATCCATTGTGCCGCTTAAAATATTGCTGTAAATATTTGACATTTCAACCGCCTGCTGAATTTCGACAAGAACATCGTCAAGCAAATCTTCATCGTCTTCATAAAGAGGAATAATTTTCCCTCTTGCAATTTTTCGCATTACAAGCTCATTACCACGAAGTGATGTACCAAAATACACAAGCGATTTTTCAAGGTCAAGCAGCTGAATAAGCTCGCTGTTTTTCATTGACCTGTGAGAACGTATTTCTATATCCGATGACAGACGGTTAATCTGTTTAAGATATTGCAGATAACGCGATGCTATGCGATAAAAAACCTGAAGAACAAACCGTGTTTTCATGCGTGTGTTCGCACCTTTAACCATACCTGTCGAAAAAGATTTGAGAATTGTGTTTTCTTTAAGACAAACGGTAATGATACACTCCGGCATAATAACAAAACCAAGCGGAATTGTGGTGTAAATAATATTTTCACCGTCTTTTTCGGCAAGAGGAATGTCCACAATCAAACTTGTTTGTGAATCTTCTTCAATCTCTGCACGGGAAGATTCCTCCGCATCAAGAGGTGCCCGAAGCAAATCAATGTCTGCTCCGGTGATACAGGCGGCATAGTCGAGCTCATCTTCATCGGGGGCGACTATATTTACCCAGCATCCCGATTCGTATTCTTCAATTTCGGTTACGGACGAATCAACTGTTTTGTAAAAATTAATCATACAAAATTACCTCCTGTTTACATATTAAAAGCGCCGAAAGAAAATTTTGCCGGCGCATAAAAAGTTCACCATTTATTATTATACCCCAAAATGCATAATTTGTCAATGGTTTTGAAAAAAATAGAAACAATTACACAGTTAAATAATTGTTAAATTTTTATAAATAATAATAAAAAACTATTGACTATAATTTGTTTTTATATTAAAATATATATAATACAATTTTTTAGGACAAGGTGGTAGTTTTTTATGAAATGTCCTTTTTGCGAAAGTGAAGAAAATAAAGTTATAGATTCACGGCAGTCAGAAGAAGGCAATGCCATAAAACGGCGCAGAGAATGCCTTGAATGCGGCGTGCGGTTTACAACATACGAAAAAATAGAAAGAATGCCTATTGTTGTTGTAAAACGCGATAAAAGTCGTCAACCATTTGAACGCGAAAAAATTTTAAAAGGGCTTTTGCAAGCTTGTGCAAAACGTCCGGTTTCGCGCAGTGTGCTTGAAAATATTATTGATAAAATTGAGTTTCAGGTGGCAAACACCCTTGAAAGTGAGGTTTCGAGCGACCAGATAGGAGAAATGGTTCTTCAGCATCTTAAATCTGTTGATGAGGTTGCTTATGTACGGTTTGCATCTGTTTACCGTGATTTTGACAATATTGACACTTTTATGAAAGAGCTTTGGGCACTGAAAAAAAGATAAATAATTAAACAAAAACCTGCGCATACAATTTTTTGTATGCGTAATTTTAAGGGCGTGAAAATTTGAAAAAATTTTTAACTATACTTTTAGCATTACTTTTTTTATTGTGCGGATGCAGTAAACCGCCGCAGACAACACTGTCTGCAACCACGGAAAGCACTCCGTCCAATGCTGTTTATAATCCTGTTAAAAAAAATATGCTCAGCATTTATGCAATCCGTCCGGATACGCTTAATCCGCTGGCAACAAAATTTGCGGCAAACCGCGATATGCTTTCGCTTGTTTTTGATCCGCTTGTTTCTTGTGACAGCGATTATAATTTAAAAATGAACCTTGCAAACGGTTTTCGCATAACCGATGGCGGCAAAAAACTTACCGTTAATTTAAAAAACAACATTATCTGGCATGACGGCAGTAATTTTTCTTCTTCTGACGTAAAATATACAATGGACTATATAACTCAACTTGGGGATCAATGCTGCTATTTCCAGAACATTTCAAATGTTGTTTCTCACGGTGCTATTAACAGTCACGAATATATGTTTGAACTTAATGTTCCTGATTCCGGGTTTATTTATTTACTTGATTTTCCCATTATAAAAAATGGAAGTGTCAAAACAACATTTAACGTAGAAGAGTCCGAAGAACAAGCTCCCAGACAGGAAAATATGCTTAAACCGGATTTTGAGCCAATTGGCACCGGTATGTACATTTTACAGGAAACGGATTTAAACAAGGATATACAGCTTCTTTCAAACAGCAACTGGCATGGCGGAGTCCCGACAATACCGTCTGTATCTGTCACGCTTATGCCCGATTATGAAACGTTTTACAGCGGTTTTAAAATGGATAGCATTGATGTTGCCATGACAAGCTATGAAGAATCCGGCAAATTTCGTCTCAGCCCTGCAATAAAACAAAGCTTTTATACAACCGGTAAATATGTTTTTTTAGCGGTTAATTTTTCTGATACGCTTTTATCTGACAAAAAAATCCGTCAGATTTTAAACAACATTGTTTCCACAACAAATATACAAGGCGAGGTTATTCCCGGATATTCACGAAAATGCGTATCTCCTCTTGAATATGAAACCGACGAGAACAAACTCTCGCTTACACCCGATAACATAAAAGACGAGCTAGAAAAATACGGTTGCACACCGACAAGCGGATCGCGTGCAAAGGCGGTAAACGGAGTTTCGCATCCGTTTGTGTTCTCTATGCTGGCAAACGGCGATGATGCAGTCAAAAAAATGATAGCTGAATATATTGCCGATGCTTTTGTGGAATACGGCATAATGATAAATATATCTTATGCAAACGGCAGCGATTTTGCGGAAAAAGCCCGGTCAAGACGCTATGATTTTGTGCTTTGTGAAACAGAACTCTCTCGAAATCGCAATATGAGCCATATGCTTCATTCCGAGGGCAGTTTAAATATCGGGGGATATGCAAATTCTAAAACAGATGAGCTTGTGTGGCTTGCAAACACATCAGAAGATATAGAAACACGCAACCGGCTTATGTCAGAAGTAAACAGCATTTTCAAGGAGGATATTCCTCATATTCCGCTGTTTTTTTACAATGATGCGGTGCTTTACGACGAAACTCACATTGAAACAGTATTCCCCGGTGCTATGGGGCGTGAATACGACGGTGTTTATATGTGGCGGATGAAACAATAAAGGAGAAACGCGGTGAACAGTTCACTTTTAACACAGTTTAACGAAATAAAACGGACTTTGCTCGAAAACGAGTTCAGCAAACTTAACGATATGCAAAAAAAAGCGGTGTTTACATCGAAAGGGCATATGCTTATTCTGGCGGGTGCCGGCAGCGGAAAAACCACAACTGTTGTAAATAAAATAACTTATATGCTTAAATACGGCGAAGCATATGCTGATTTTGATGTGCTTCCTGATGCTGTTGATGAAAACACCATAGAATATATGCGTGCTTTTGCGGATGCAGGGGAAAAACCCGACGATTTTATAATTCCGCTTATCCGGAAAAATCCTGTAAGAGCCTATAACGTGCTTGCGTTTACATTTACAAATAAAGCTGCCAACGAAATGAAAGAAAGAATTACCGCTATTGTCGGTGCGGCGGCAAATGATATGTGGATTGGCACGTTCCATTCCATGTGCATACGTATTTTGCGCCGCAATCTGGAGCATCTGCCCGGCTACAACAGCAACTTTGTAATTTACGATACAGCTGACCAGCAGACACTTATGAAGGTTTGTCTTGCCGAAATGGATTTAAGCGAAAAACTTTTTGCCCCCAAAGAAATACTCGGCAAAATCGGCAGAGCCAAAGATAAGCTGATTACTCCCGAAATGTACATAGCGGAGGCAAAAGATTTCAGAGAGAAAAAAATAGGCGAAATTTATGCTTATTACCAGAAAAAACTTCGTGGTTACAATGCCCTTGATTTTGATGATATAATTAATCACACGGTGTACATTCTCAAAAATTTTGAAGATGTGCGTGATTATTATACTTCAAAATTCAAATATGTGCTTGTTGACGAGTATCAGGACACAAACAAAGCCCAGTACGAGCTGATTTCTTTGCTTTGCGAAAAAGGCAACCTGTGTGTTGTAGGTGACGACGACCAGTCGATTTACGCATGGCGTGGAGCGGATATTCAGAACATTATTGATTTTGAAAAGAATTATAAAGACTGCCGTGTAATCAAGCTTGAGCAGAATTACCGTTCAACACAGAATATTCTTGATGCGGCAAATACGGTTATTTTAAACAACGAAAACCGCAAGGGAAAGAACCTTTGGACAAGTGCTGGTAAAGGCGATAAAATCAGTATATATCATGCATCCGATGACCGTGACGAGGCAGAACACGCAATTGAAATTGTATCGCAACTTTGTGAAAAAGAAAATATGAAGTATTCAGATTTTGCGTTTCTTTATCGCAACCACAGCCTGTCACGAGTGATTGAGGACACCCTTGTGCGAAGCGGTATTGCTTACAAAATCATCGGTGGTGTGCGTTTCTATGAACGCAAAGAAATCAAGGATGTGCTGGCATATATTCACGCCATTGTCAATCCGGCAGATGATATAAGCATCCGTCGTATAATAAACTTCCCCAGACGAGGCATCGGAGATACATCCGTTGATGCACTTGCCGAAATTTCCGAAAGTACGGGACTGGGTTTTCTTGAAATAATCCGCAGTGACCGTATTGAAGAGTTGGGCAGGGCAAGAAAGAGTCTTGCTTCATTTGCCGAATCTATGCGGATTTTATCGGATTTCGCCGCTGACCACAAGGCTTCGGAGCTGATTTCTAAAATTGTTGAAGAAACCGGTATGGTTGAGGAGTACATGAAAGAGGGCGAAATCGAAGGCGCAACAAGGCTTGAAAATATTGATGAGCTTATTTCTGTTGCGGCAGAGCTTGAAGAAAACGGTGAAATTGAAACGATAAACGAATTTCTTGAATACACCGCACTCATTACAGATACAGATGTCTCGGACGAAAATTCCGATGCTGTTACGCTGATGACTATCCATGCGGCAAAAGGACTGGAATTTCCGGTGGTTTTTGTTACCGGAATGGAAGAGGGAATTTTCCCGAAAGATGACCCGAATGAGGCAGACGGCAAAAAAATTGAAGAAGAACGTCGCCTGTGTTATGTTGCAATAACAAGAGCAAAAGCAAAGCTGTTTCTGTCAAGAGCCTGCAAACGTATGATGTACGGCAAATATATGAACAACTTTGAATCAAGATTTTTAGAAGAGCTTCCCACCGAGCTGACCGAGGAAAAATATGCTTCATTTATTGATAATGACCGCGGATTTTCAGCCGGCAAAAAACAATGGGGAGAAAACTCATGGGGTGGCGGCTTTGAGTCGTCATCTGCTGTTAAAACAACCGAAGGCGTTTATATGCCCAAAGAGAAAACCTTTGATTTCATGAAAACACCTGTATCGCCAAAACCGTCAACCATCCCCAATTTTGGCAAAAGCTCTGCAAACGAGAGTTTTTCTGCCGGAGACAGAGTTTTACACCCCAAGTTCGGAGCAGGCATGGTAACCGGTGTTTCGGGCAACGGCAAAATGACAATCCTTGCAATTAATTTTGATTCCTGTGGTGCAAAAAGCATCATTTCAACAGCAGTATCAAAACTTTAAAATTATGGGCTGTAGTAAAATGCAAGCATTTTACTACAGCCCTCTTTTTATTCATTAAAATAATGTAAGCTGGTCGGTTTCTGTCCAGCCGTCAAAAATGTTCTGACCACGCATAAGCTCAATAACTGTTTTTGAAATTTTTGCCCGTTCACGCAAATCCTGAATGCTGAAAAATTCGCCCTCCTGCCGTGCGGCAACAATGCTTTCCGCCGCATTTATGCCAAGACCGGGCAATGCATTAAGCGGTGGCAGTATGCCGTCTTCTGTGGGCATGAATTTTTTTGCATCCGATTTATAAATATCAATTTGTGTGAACTTAAATCCTCTGGCGTACATTTCGTTGCAAAGCTCCAAAATGGTGATAACGTTTTTCTCTTTTGCCGATGGGTTGGGAATTTCGTTGAATTTCTTTAAGTTTTCTTTTATATGCTCATGCGAACCCGTCATGATTTCAGAGTCAAACTCGTCTGCACGCACCGTAAAATATGTTGCATAGAACTCTTTTGGATAATACACCTTAAAATACGCCACACGAAGTGCCATTGTAACATACGCCACGGCATGTCCTTTGGGGAACATATATTTTATCTTTTTGCAAGACTCAATGTACCATTCGGGAACATCGTGAGCACGCATTTCTTCAACAACACCCTCCGGCCAGGGCTTGCCCTTGTGGATAACGCCCTTACGCACAACCTCCATAAACTTAAACGCCAGTTTCGGCTCAAGTCCTTTATAAATAAGGTATGTCATAATATCGTCACGGGTACAGATGGCGTCTTTAAGGGTGATTGTGCCGCTTTTAATAAGGTCCTGAGCATTGTTGAGCCACACGTCTGTACCGTGCGAAAGTCCCGACAGACGCACAAGGTCAGCCATGCATGAGGGTTGGGTGTCAACAAGCATCTTTCGTGCAAATGATGTGCCGAACTCGGGGATGCCGTAGCTGCCTGTCTGACTACCGATTTCTTCGGGAGTAACACCAAGTGCTTTGGTGGAAGTGAAGATGCTTATTACATCTTTGTTACCTATATCAATAGATTGCGGGTCAACACCGGTTAAGTCCTGAAGCATCTTGATTACCGTAGGGTCATCGTGACCAAGCTCGTCAAGTTTAAGCAGTCTGCCCGAAATTGAATGGTAGTCGAAATGAGTTGTAATAATATCGCTTTCCACATCGTCTGCCGGGTGCTGAACAGGGCAGAAGCTGTGAATGTCCTCACCTCTGGGCACAACCATTATGCCGCCGGGATGCTGACCTGTTGTACGTTTTACGCCTGTACAGCCCTGTGTGAGACGGTCGATTTCTGCCGCTGACGGGTTAAGACCGCGTTTTTCAAGATATTTTTTAACAAAACCGTAAGCGGTTTTTTCCGCAACAGTACCGATTGTTCCGGCTTTAAAGGTGTAACCCTCACCAAAAAGTGTTTCGGTAAATTTATGAATACGGGGCTGATATTCGCCTGAAAAGTTAAGGTCAATATCAGGCTCTTTGTCGCCGTCAAAGCCAAGAAACGTTTCAAAGGGAATATCATAACCGTCTTTTTTATACATAGTGCCACAGATGGGGCATGGTTTATCCTCCATGTCAACGCCCATCGCCGCACTTCCGTCGGTTATAAACTCGCTGTGCTTGCATTTCGGGCATACATAGTGGGCAACAAGAGAGTTAACCTCGGTGATACTGAGCAAAAAGGCTACAAATGACGAACCAACCGAGCCCCTCGAGCCTACCAGATAACCGTCTTCAAGGGATTTCCACACCAGTTTCTGGGCGATTATATAAAGCACCGCATAACCGTGTTTTATAATGGAATCAAGCTCGCGGTCCATGCGTTTTTTAACAATTTCAGGCAATGGGTCGCCGTAAATATCAAGTGCCTTTTTCATAGAAATATTTACAATATCTTCATCAGCACCATCCATTGTGGGGGTGTGTGCCTCGTCGGGCAGAAGCTGAATTTTTTCTATCATATCGGCAATAAGGTTTGTATTTTCAACAACAACCTCATATGCGGTTTCTTCGCCCAGATATGCAAATTCTTCAAGCATTTCTTCGGTTGTTCTGAAATACAGCGGTGCCTGATAATCAGCATCCTCAAAGCCTTGGGAATCCATAAGCACACGTCTGAAAACCTCATCCTGCGGATCCATAAAATGCACGTCGCAGGTTGCAACAACCGGCTTGCCGAGAGTTTTGCCAAGCTGAACAATACGTTTGTTGTATTCTTCAAGCTGTTTTACGCCGCTGACTCTGCCGCTGCGAACCATAAACATATTGTTGCCGGTGGGCTGAATTTCCAGATAATCATAAAACGATGCAATCTCTTCAAGCACCTTTTGTTTTTTGCCGTCAAGCATGGCTCGGTAAAGCTCGCCAGCCTCACACGCCGAGCCTATAATAAGTCCCTCACGGTATTTGTTTATGAGGCTTCTTGGCACAACAGGTCTTGAATGGAAATATTTAAGATGGGATTCTGAAATTATATGATAAAGGTTTTCAAGCCCCTGTTTGTTTTTTGCAAGAAAAATAATATGATGGTTTTTCGGTTTCTTTTTGCCGTTTGTGCTGAGTGCCACATTTATATCGTCAAGATTTTCAATATTCATATCTGCAAGCATATTGAAACAGTATTTTAAAATTTCGGCTGTTGCCTCAGCATCGTCAACAGCTCTGTGGTGGTTCATCAGATTTATGTTGAGCTTTTTAACCATTGCCGCAAGACCGTGACGGCTCTGGTCGGGGAAAAGTGCACGGCAAAGTTCAAGTGTGTCAAGATAACAGAAATTAAATTCTGTTTCAAGCCGTCCTGCTGCCACACGCATAAATCCCACATCAAAGTTTGCGTTGTGGGCAACAAGCACACAGCCTTTTGAAAACTCAAGAAAACCACGCACAGCCTCGGCTTCCTCGGGAGCATCTTTGACCATATCGTCCGTAATGCTAGTAAGCTCGGAAATATTGTCCGGAATATGCTCATGAGGATTTACAAAGGTGCTGTAACGGTCGGTTATTTCGCCGTTTTCAATTTTAACGGCACCGATTTCAATCATTTTGTTTTCAACCGCTGAAAAGCCCGTGGTTTCAATATCAAAAACAACAAATTTGGAATTTATTGTATAATCATCGTCCAGGTCATGAACAATGCTCAGTGCCTCGCCACGAAGATACCCTTCCATGCCGTAAATAACCTTGATGTCCTCTTTTCGTGAGGTTTCAAAAGCCTCCGGGAACGCCTGTGCAACGCCATGGTCGGTAATAGCAATTGCCGGATGTCCCCATTTTATTGCACGTTTTATAAGTGCTTTGGCACTTGTCATGCCGTCCATTGCAGACATTTGTGTGTGAAGATGAAGTTCCACACGTTTTTTAGGTGCATTATCCATCTTTTCGGTTTTAGACAGCAGGTTTATACTGTTTGCCATAAGCACATATTCTTTAAGAAAATCGTCATATTTGACGTTTCCGTTAATAAGCAGATACGCACCGGGTTTTACATTGTCCTTGATTTTTTTGAGTCTTTCAAGACCGGGAGCACGTTTTTCTTCGGGAAGCTCGCTTTTTGCACCCTCAAAAATTTTAACACGAATTGAACTCGAATAATCCGTTACAGCAAAGGTGATAAGCTCTTTGCCGCTTTTAAGCTCTTTTGCTTCAAAGTTAAGAACATCGCCGCGGATAGTAACGTTTTCTTCCGGGTGTGTAAGAGTCTGTATGGAAACAGGCTCGTCGTGAATTTTTTTGCCCTTGACAACAAGCTCATGCTCAACATTTTCAGGCTCCGGCACAGCTGCCTCGGGAATATTCATGGCAGATGCAGGTTCAGGTGAACCAACCGGTGCGGTTTCAATTTTCGGAAGTGCATTTTCTATTTCTTCTGCTTTCTTTTCAAGCACCTGAGAATTGTAGCCATCACAAGAATCATCAACAATTGTAATGCTGTAATTTATGCCGGTTTCTTCTTTGAGAAGCAGACGTAGCTTTTCACCGCATCCTGTGTGCAGAAGAATATCTTTTCCACCGCCGTATTTTGTTGAAATAACAATATCCTCACCGGAAATATTCCAGCTTGCATCAATAAATCCGCATTTGGCAATATATGCACCGTGGCAGACTTTTTCTTCAAGATAGCTTTTATAAACCTCAAGCGTATTTTTGTCCAGCTTTAATTCTGTATAATCACAGGAGCATTCCACGTTAAATCCGCCGCCGTATTTCTTTTTTGCCCCATCGCAGATAATGTTTATTTCGTCCGAATTTAAAAATCTGTGAGGTTTTATAAATATTTTTAAAAGCTTTTGAGATTTAAACATCTGTGCGCGTTTTATTTCTATATTTTCAGCCCCGTTAATTAAAATTCCGGGGCCGGTAATTTCTGTAATAGGTGTCATTTTTAATCCTCTTTAATGTTTGTCTGATTGTATACAATCATGCTGATTTTTTTAGGTGTTTTTGTGCAGAGCACGATATCCGGCAGGTGACTGCCCCATGATTTTTTTGAAGGTTTTACAAAAATGATTACTCGAACCAAACCCTGTCGATACTGCGATTTCTGTTATACTCCGGTTTGTTGTTTCTAAAAATTCAGCAGCTTTTTTTACCCGAAGATTTACCAGATATTCAATATATGAAAATCCGGTGGTTTTTTTAAACCGGCGGCTTAAATATGCCGATGATACAAAAAATCTTTTTGCAAGGCTTTCCAGCGTAAGTGCTTCCGAATAATTTTCGTTGATGTATTTTATTACATTCTGGATTCTTATATCAACGCCCTCGTTGCTTCTCATTGGGCTTATGCCGGTTTTAGCCTGACGTTTCAGGTTAATAAGCAGTTCATACAGATATGAACGCTGAAGAAGAAGGCTGTTTTCATTTTCCTGTTCAAACAGCATTTTATTAAGAGTTTCTGCAATTTGTTCAAACCGTTTTTTGCTGCAAGAAATAATGACGTTTTGCAAAAATGCTGTTATTCCGGGTTCTTCTTTCTCCATTGCTTCAAGCTCGTTTGCACTAAAGCACAGAATCGCCCGTGTGCGAGTGTCGCTGTGGATTGCCGTTGTTCGGTGAATAACCTTTGGTGCAACAATAACAACTTCATCATCTACTACTCTGTATGTGTTTTCTTCTACAAAGTGAGTAACATCACCGGAAATAAGAAAATAGAGTTCATAGTATTCGTGAAAATGTGAGGTTGGCATAATATGACGTTCGTTTCGGCTTATGGCAACTTTTATCACGGTCTCACCGCCTTATGACGTTTATTTTTCGAGATTTTCTTTCATTATAAGAGATGCCTCTGTTGTTGCAAAATAATAGTCAAGCTCGTTCCAGTCGCCTTCATGGAACGCACATTCAATAGCCTTTTTGCTCATGAAAACAAAATCCTTGCGTTGTGCTTTAAGTGATGCAACCTTTTCACTGTCACATTCATCGTAATTGTCAATAATAATCAGCGTGTTTTTAATTTCGTCACAGATTTTTTCTGCCGTATCCGCATCGGTAATAAGACCTATGTTTGAATATCCGTTTAAAAGCGGAGAATACAGCGATTTTATGCCCTGGATGTCGTTTGTACGCAGGAATACACTTCTGCCGTAAGTATTGCCGGCGTTTTCAAGCTCTTTTACCACATCGGCATCAAAACCGTCAATGATAATGCCGTCAGGCTCACACACACGGCTGCACTTGCCGAAAATGTCGGTCTGCCCTAAATATCGGTCAATCACATCACCGACGGTATCTTTTGAAACAGCAAGGCCGGTGTCAACAACGGTATAAAGCCCTTTTGTTTTTGCATATTTTATTGCCTGTTCAAGAACAACAGTGCCTGCCGCACCGAAAATATCATATTTTGATTTCCGGAATATAACCATCGGCAGATATTGCAGCATACTGTCAATAACACCTTTGTTAAATTCAAGAAGTGCCGCCGCCGCACCCATAGGCTCCTGACCGAAACGGTCAAAACAGCGGTTTAATACAAAATTGGGCACATCATCAAGAGGTGCACCAAGACGTGCAGCTCCGTATGTTCCTTTTTCTTCGCAAAGTTTAAGTAAGTCTTTTATCATAAATTTCACCCTTTAATTTTTTTAACATAAATATTATACAACATTATAAAAAATTTGTCTATACCTTTTTTCAAAATTTGTTATTTTCTGTGACAAAAAAGATTGACTTTTTTTAAATTAGTGATATACTTATTTTCACCAAACAATAGGGAGGCGTAAAATGCAAGTATATTCGGAAAAACAATTGCAGCTTCTGTCGCTGTGGCAACATGACAAGCTACGCAGGCTTAATATTTTAGAGGGCAGTGTGCGAAGCGGAAAAACCTGGATTTCTCTGGTTTTGTGGGCGTTCTGGATTGCCTGTGCACCAAAAAATGCAAGCTATCTTATGGCGGCAAAAACTCTCACGTCGCTGTCGCGAAACGTGCTTGAGCTGCTTGTATCACTTGTGGGAAACAAAAATTTTCAGTATTCACTTTCTAAAAAAGAGGGCACACTTTTCGGACGCAAAATTTATTTTGAGGGGGCAAGCGACAGCCGTTCAGAAAATAAAATCCGCGGTCTTTCTCTTGCCGGTGCATACTGCGATGAGGTTTCTCTTTTTGAAGAGGATTTTTTCAAAATGCTCCTTTCAAGACTCAGCGACCCGGGTGCAAAGCTTTTTGCAACCACAAACCCCGACAGTCCTACCCATTGGCTGAAAACCCAGTATCTCGACAGAGCCGATGAGTTGGATATTTTGCAAATGAAGTTTTTAATTGATGACAATATTTTTCTTGACCATTCTTATGTAGAAAATTTAAAAAAAGAATATACCGGCGTTTTTTATGACAGGTATATTCTTGGACTCTGGAAAGCTGCGGAGGGTGTTATATATCCTCAGTTTGCCGAAAACTGCGAGGGGTTTATTGAAGAAGTTTCGCCGGAGGAAATTGCTTTTGCCTCAATCGGTGTGGATTTCGGCGGCAACAAATCTGCCCATGCATTTGTATGCACGGGGTTTACCGCATCAATGGAAAAAGTGGTTGTTTTAGACGAATTTTATCTTAAGGAAACCATTTCTCCCAAACAGCTTGAAGACTGTTTTGTCAGCTTTGTTGCAAAATGCAAAAGCCGTTACAGAATTTTTGACATTTATTGCGATTGTGCTGAAACAACGCTTATTCAGGGGCTTACCTCTGCCGCCCTTAACGCAAGACTTGGCGTTGATGTGCGTCTTTCGCTGAAAAAACCGATTTTAGACCGCATCAGGTTTACAAACGCCATGATGTCAAAAGACCGGTTTAAAATTTCTGCATCCTGCAAAAACGTTATTTCGGCATTGCGAAACGCCGTGTGGGACAGCAAGTCTCTTTGCGACAAGCGGCTTGACGACGGCAGCGTTAACGTTGACAGCCTTGATGCTCTGGAATATTCTTTTGAAAATTTTATGCAGGATATTATTTTGTAATATCCTGCATATTGTTAAATATTAAATGTTGCTGTCACTTAGTTTATTCTAAAGGCTTCTCCCAAATCCATCTTTACTCCTTGTCCTTCAACTATTTCGTAAGGAATTTCTACGGTAACTCCGTTAGAATCATACGTACAGAAAATATAGCCGTTTCTTACAGAGTACGAACCTCCGTTTTCACCAAGTGTAGTCTCTAATACAAATCTGTACGGTTCAAGGAATTTAACTTTATACCATGTGGGATTGACATAAGCCTCCCAATAACGGTTAGTTATGAGACCAACAACTTTCTCCGCAAGTTCAGGAGATGCTTCTTCATACTTTTTCTGTATTTCAAGATATCCCTCCGGGTCTGCCAGTTCACCCACTTTTTCTTGGCTGTCAACTCGTACTATGTCATCTGTAGACAGCACCAGTTCGCTTATTTCCGCTATCTGCGTATCCGCAAAAGTTATTTTCCTGCCTGCAACCAAATCTCCTTCAGGAACTAAAAATGTGGTAACAAGTTTTTTTGTTTCGCCTACATACGCTGTTTCAATATATCCGCTATAACAAAAAGACGGGACATATTTACACAAAGTTCCCGGCAAAACTTCTGAGGAATATGTATTTGTTTCATTAATGGTCAGATCCATATATTTGCTGTCAAACTCTATATTCTCTGACTGCGCATTTATTGTAAAGAAAGCATATAACGCTCTACGCGGGCTATCATCACTGTCTCTATAGGAATCATCAACTATTATTTGTTCCAATTTGAGATTTTTTGTTTCCTTTACTGTTTTCGGCCCCTTGTCCTTTGGTGAAGCATTGCACGCACACAATGACACCAATGTAATAACTGTTAATAAAATTGCTGTGATTTTTTTCATTTTTATCCTCCTTATATATAAAAAGACTTTTTATAGCCTATATTATACCATATATAGCCTACTTTGTCAAGAGTTTTATTCTATAATTATTTTATAATAATTATTGGAGGTATATTATATGAACACATACAAAACTGTCAAAACCAGAATTTTATACCTGTGTGCTGAAAAACGAATTACTATCAACAAGTTAGCTACCGAATCCGGCATAGCACCTTCAACCATCAAAAATATTCTATACGGCAAAAGCCAAAATCCCGGCATCGTTACCATTAAAATGC
Organism: Clostridia bacterium; assembly: GCA_045580815.1. GTDB lineage: Bacteria > Bacillota > Clostridia > RUG12999 > RUG12999 > JAZNOL01. Next base: position 14,446 of record JAZNOL010000015.1, read on the forward strand.
TTTGTGATGGATTAGGTATATCTTTAACCGATTTTTTTAACACAGATGAATTTAAAAATTTAGAACAGGAAATAAAATAATTACTACTATCCAAAACGGGCTGCAGCAAAATAAAATTATTTTGCCACAGCCCATTTTATAATATTTACTCTTCGTCTTTTTTTCTTATTTTAGGTATAAACCTGTCGGCAAACTCAAAACGTCCTCTGTATTTTACATAGAAAAATCCGATAACCGAAAACAAAACCGCACCGATAAAGTTTACAATAAGGTCTTTCATAGTATCGTGAAGTCCAGTGTCAAGATATCCGTTTATGCCGTAGTCTGACAGCTTGTAGCTGCCGTTTTCGGTCACAATCACAGCATCCTTTATGTTCTCAATAATAACAGCTGTATTCTGCTTGTCGGTATTGAGTGCAACAGAAGAAATAGTGCTAATCACCGTATCTTTTTGCATATCTGTTTTTAAAAACACATCAGCACCGTATTCAAAAAATTCCCACAAAACGCCGATTGTCATGGAAAAACAAAATGCCACAATGGCAAGATACAGCGGTGATATGTTGAATTTAAGCCGCTCATTGCGGTTGATTATATCAAGCAAGGCAAATCCGATTGCTGCGCAGAGAAATCCGTTTATCCCGTGAAGCATTGTGTCCCAGAATTTATATTTAATATAAAAGCTTTGCATTTCGCCTAAAATTTCTGCCGCAAAAATAAACAGCAGAATTATCACCTCAAGAGTGGATGGCAGTTCTATACCAAAGTTTTTTTCAAAAAACGCAGGCACCAAAAACAGCACAAGTGCCAGCGAGCAGGTGAAAACATTTTCCCATTTTCCGGCAAGTGCCGACAATACCAGTGCAAAAACAACCAGCGTTCGTAAAAAAACATATACTGCAAAAGTAATTTTGTGTGCTTTTATTTGCTCTGTAAAGTTTCTTTTGCCCATAAAAGTCCCTCCTTATATAAATATTTTAACACAATTTTCATGTTAAGTCAACATATGTAATCAATTTATCCACAAACAGGAAATTATATATTTTTATGGTTTTTTGCCCATATATTTTGCATTGATATTATTTACTATTTATAGTAAAATATCAATTGTGGCTGACAAAAAATAATATTTCTGTAAATCAGAAGAGACATCGGAGTTATGCATAAAAAAGGGGTTTTAATTTATTTAAGGAGGAAAACATATGAAATTTAAAAAGTTTACTGCCGGCATTTTGGCAGCCGGCATGAGCCTTTCAGCACTTGGTGCACACGCCGCACTTGCACCTGACCTTGAAAATGCCGGAATTAATACAGAAGCCGGACTTCTTGGTGCTCTTGGTATAATGGTCGGCGATGACGAAGGCAAGTTCAGACCGGACGATTCCATAAAACGTTCAGAATTTGCCAAAATTGCCGTAGCAACTCTCGGCATGGAAAAAGAAGCCGAATCTCACAAAAATGTGCGGGCGTTTGATGACGTTCCCACATGGCACTGGGCAAACGGATATATCGCAATAGCCTCTCAACGCGGTATTTTTGTGGGTGACGGTGACGGAACTTACCGTCCGGATGATAAAGTGACCTATGCCGAAGCAATGACGGTGTTTACTCGTATTTTAGGTTATGACAAAGCCGCTGAGGAAAAAGGTGCATGGCCAACAGGTCACATTGCAATGGGAACTCAGATAGGTCTTTCTAAAAATATCGGTTCAGCCGCACCGGGGAGCACACTTACACGTAAAAATTCTGCAAAAATGAACTACAATGCTCTCACAATCAATATGATGGAGCAAAAAGGGTTTGGCAACAACGTTTCTTTTGAAATAACCGATAAAACCATTCTCAAAGATACTCTTGGTGTCACAAAAGTAAGCGGCAGAATCACCGCAAACAGCGATACTGCAATTGACGGCAAAGACGCTGTTAAAGAAAATCAGATTAAAATCGGCGAAAAGGTTTATAAAACAACCGTATCTGATGCAGGATCGCTTTTGGGTTATACCGTAACAGGCTACCTGCGCAGTAATGAACTTGCAGAAACTTCTGACATTATTTATGTTCAGCCGGACAAAAATACAAATGAGCTTTCTGTTTATTCCGAAAATATTGTTGCAGTAACGTCAAGCGGAAGCAACATCACAATTAAATACAGGGGCGAAAACGGCACTGCAAAAACCGTAACTCTCGCTTCCGATGCGAAACTTGTTTACAACGGAAAACTTGCAGAAACAGATATTTCTCTTATTAATCCCGAAAACGGAAAAATCACACTTCTTGGAACAGGCAACACCTATGACCTTGTTTTTGTGACAAGCTATGTTAACTATGTTGTTGACGATATCAGCCGCCAGACTTATACAATTTCTGACAAATACGGCAACAAGCCGCTTAAACTTGACCCGGAGAACGATGAAATTAAATATGAAATTACCGACCGTCTCGGTAATGAAGTTAAATTTGAAGATATTAAAGAATGGGACGTTCTGTCTCTGACAAAAAGTCTTGACGAAAAACTTATAAAAATAGGTGTTTCGAGTGAAAGTGTTTCGGGCAAAATCACTGCCGTAGGCGAAGGCGTTGTTGAAATCGGAGACAAGGAATATAAAATTTCGCCTTCGTATCCGGGAGAAATCAAACTTAGCACCGAGGGTGTGTTCTATCTTGATATTGAAGGAAGAATTGCAGCGGTTGATTCGGAAGCGGCAAGCTCGGGCGATTATGCATATTTTATTGCCGCAGGCAAAAAAAGCGGGCTCTCCTCCCCTGTTCAGATTAAACTTTTGGACAAAAAAGGTGAAATTCTCACTCTTACTGCTGACGATAAAGTGATGTTTAATTCTTCGCGAATTAATGCAGAACAGCTTCTTTCACAGCTTACTGCAATGCAGCCTGTGACTTACTCTGCAAACTCCGGCGGAAAAATCACAAAAATCTCAACAGCAGGTGACAATACCGAAAACGGTGGATTCAAAAGCGAATTTTCAAAAGACTTTGTGGGCGAAAAAGTAAGTTATAACGAAAAATCTTCAAAACTCGGCAAATATACAATTACTGAAGACACACTTGTTTTTGACATTCCTGCCGATGAAACTGAAGCAGAAAATTTTGCTGTGCGTGACAAAAAAATGTTTGCAAACGATGGTAAATATTCCGTTGAGATGTATGACGTAAACGAGGATTTATCCGTTTCTGTTGTGGTTGTAACAGATTATGAGCAGAGTGCATATGCTGACGCAAGCATTGCAATAATAAACAAACTTTCAAATGTGCAGAACAGCCACGGAGAAATTGTTCAGAGTGCAACGGTCTATATAAACGGCGAGGTTAAAACCCTGAAAGGTGCAAAACCCGGTGTGTTTACAAAAGAAAGCGGCAATCTTGAAGCCGGTGACATTATTCATTACACCTCAAATGCACGTGGCGAGGTTGACAAAATTTCGCTTCTGCTTGATATAGACGACAAAACAGAAGAATTTTTCATAGAAAACGAAAAATCTGTCTTTGTGAACGGTCGTGTAGAAAAGAAATTCACTTCTTCCGTTAATATATCGGTAAACGGCGGAAGCAGCGAAAACTATTCTCTCAAAGATGTTACCGTTTATAAAATAGATTCCTCTGGCAACAAAAAAATCTCTCTTGCATCAACAGCAGATATCGAAAAATATAACGCAGAAAACCCCTCCACACTTTTCTTACGCATTTTTGACGGCGTAGTTAAAGAGGCAGTTATTATTAGATAAAGCGATAATACAAAAGTGCAAAATTTGTAAATAACAGTTGACAAATATTGTAAAATGTGTTATAATGTAATAAATTATTGAGAAGGAGGTATTTTTCTGTGAAATCTACAGGTATGGTACGAAATGTGGATCAACTCGGTAGAATTGTAATTCCCAAAGAGCTACGTCGCACACTCCGCATTTGTGAAGCTAAGGACTTACTCGAAATCTATATTGAAGATAAAATGATTGTTCTGAAAATGTTTGACGAAAATGCCGAAAATTCCGGTATCGTAAGAGGCGTTGACCGTCTTGGTAGAATTGTTTTGCCCATAGAACTACGTCGCAAACTTGACATTGTCGAAGAGCGTGATGCTCTTGAAATTTATATTGATGAAGATGCAATTATGCTCAGAAAATATCAGCCCGACTGTGTATTTTGCGGAGACGCAAGAAATATTATTATTTTCAAAGGTAAAAACGTTTGCCAACATTGTCTTGGTGAACTGCGCATCATAAAGTAAAAGTACAATTATAAAAAGTTCTCCGCAAAATGCGGAGGACTTTTTTATATACCTCGATAATAATTTCACAAAAATCCCCACGTCAGTGATTTTAGAAAATCTCATTCGTGGGGATTTTTGCGGATTATTTTTCGTTCAAACTAATCCATTGTTAATTACTATTTGTAATCCAATGCTAATATTACTTTAATTTGTATCACGGATTAATACAGTTCTGCCGAAGCAAGGGGATATACATCTGCTATATCGCCTTTCCATACAAACAGTTTGCCGTAGCTTCCTGCTGCCTTGTTATGTGTAACAGTGTAGTCTGTATCTTCAGCCATATTTGTTACGGGGATAATTTCAACACTGAGAAGCTCGTCTGTTGTGCCGTCATAATATGCGGCAATAACTGTAAGGCTTGCTGCATCGGGATATATAGCCGGCTGAATGTTAACAAGTGATGTGCCATCGTTGTTATTTATAACAAGGTCTTTCGGGAATGTGCCCCAAACGCTGATGTCATCAATCACAAGACTGCCGTCGCCTTTTGCATATCCGCCAAGGAGATAGCTTGATGTGCTTTCCATTGCTGCAACGCCTGTGTCGGCATAAGTGCCGCTCCAAGACTGCGAACCCGCACTGATTGTAAAGTCAACACCTTCATCGCTGAATGAAACTTCCATTGACTGGGTTTCATAATCACTGCTTGTCCATTTTGCAGGCGGAAGCATAAAACCTACAACCTCACCGTTTACAACTTTTTGGAAGTACGGTGTCCACTGTCTGATAGTTTTTGAAATATCAGTACCGTCTTCTTTTGTTGTAACGTTTGTTTCAGAAGTTTCAATGTAGTTTGCACCGCTTCTGCCTCTGCCTATTTCATAATAGGTGTTTTCATCTTTGCTTACCATAAAGCGTACAGAAGCAGTTGTATCACCGTGCTGTGTAAAAGCAACTTTGATTTTGTCTGTTTTAAGGAATGCTTTTTCAGGCATCATATATGCCGCAGTAGCCCAGTTCCATGTATCGTCAACAACAAATGCGTTTCTGCCAAGGTCTACGCCGAGACGACCTGAATATGCGCCGTT
>JAZNOL010000016.1:0-5414 GCA_045580815.1 Clostridia bacterium
GTTGCTAAAATAGCAAGCGACGAAGGCTACGGAAAGAATGATTATATCGAAACGACAAAAGAGCTTATTGTTGTAACAGGGCCCGGCCGCGGCAGCGGCAAAATGGCAACCTGCCTTTCACAGCTTTATCATGAGCATAAAAGAGGAGTCATGGCAGGTTATGCAAAGTTTGAAACATTTCCTATCTGGAATATTCCGCTTACGCATCCTGTTAACCTGGCTTATGAAGCGGCAACCGCTGATTTGAACGATGTGAACATGATAGATCCGTTTCATCTTGAAGCTTACGGCGAAACAACCGTAAACTATAACAGAGACGTTGAAATTTTTCCGGTTGTTGAAGCGATGCTTGAAAAAATACTTGGCAAATGCCCCTATAAATCACCTACTGATATGGGGGTTAACATGGCGGGTAACTGCATAATAGACGATGAAGTAACAAAAGAAGCATCAAAACAGGAAATCCTCCGCAGATATTATACAGCCCTCTGTGACCAGCGAAAAGGTAAGGTGGGCGACGATGTTGTCTTAAAACTTGAGCTTCTTATGAAAAAAGCCGGAATAACAGCCGATGACCGCAGTGTAATTGGTCCGGCACTTCAGAAAGCGGCAATAACAGGTGCACCGGCTACTGCAATTGAGCTTCACGACGGCACGGTTGTTACAGGGAAAACTTCGGAACTTCTTGGTGCATCCGCAACACTTGTACTTAACGCACTTAAAACTCTCGCAAACATGGATGACAGCGTGCATCTTATTTCACCTGAGGTCATAGAACCGATACAGAGGCTTAAAACCGACCATTTCGGAAACAGAAATCCCAGACTTCATACTGACGAGATACTTATAGCACTTTCAATTTGTGCGGCAACAGACGAAAAAGCAGAACTTGCAATGCAGCAGCTTTCTAAATTGAGAGGCTGTGAGCTTCATTCATCGGTTATGCTGTCATCGGTTGACGAAAAAGTTCTTAAACGTTTAGGCATTAACATCACCTGTGAGCCTGTTTATAAATAATTAAAAAGAAGGTAAATTTATGTCAAATATATGGCACGATATATCGCCTAAAAGAATAAACGCAGAAGATTTTATCTGCGTTGTGGAAATTTCAAAAGGCAGTAAGAAAAAATATGAGCTTGATAAGGAAACCGGTTTTTTAATGCTTGACAGAATACTTCATACATCAACGCATTATCCGGCAAATTACGGCTTTATTCCAAGAACCTACGGCGACGATAACGACCCACTTGATGTACTGCTTCTGTGCTCGGAAAAAATTGAGCCTATGACGCTTGTGCGTGCATATCCCATCGGCGTTATTTCAATGAAAGATAACGGCAGAAATGACGAAAAAATAATAGCAATTCCTTTCAGCGACCCCAATAATAACCATTATACGGATATTGACCAGCTTCCGGCACACATTTTTGAAGAGATGAGACATTTCTTTACGGTTTATAAAAATCTTGAAAACAAAGAAACTGCCGTAAATGAAGTCAGCCACAGAGATGAAGCGGTAAAAATTATAAATGCGGCAATTGACAATTACATAGAAAACTTCTGTAAATAAGAGGTAGATTGTATGATACAGTTTCATGTGTATCCCGGCGGGAAAAAACGCATTGTGACTTTTAGCTATGATGACGGTTCACCGGGCGATAAGCGTCTTGCAGAGCTGTTTAATAAATACGGTGTAAAAGCAACATTTCATATTGACAGCCTGAAATTTGCTGATATTGATGAAAGCAAAAAAGAAGAGCTTCGTGATATTTATAAAGGTCATGAAATATCCTGTCACACACTTCGCCACGGCTGGCCGGCAAGAATGCCCATGCAGTCGGTTGTAAACGAAACAATGCAGGACAGGGCTGTTCTTGAAAACATTTTTGGCGTGCCGGTTATCGGTATGTCATATCCCAGCGGTTCTTACAGCGACGATGCCGTAACAGCAATGAAAGCCTGCGGAATAGTTTATTCACGCACAACAAAATCAACGGGTAATTTCTTTCTTCCTGAAGATTTTATGCGCTGGCATCCTACCTGTCATCATAAAAAAGCATTAGAACTCTGCAATATGTTTTTGGAAAATATTGATTCTCAGTGGACTTATCCGTTGTTTTACATATGGGGTCACAGTCATGAACTGATAACCGAGGACGACTGGACATATATGGAAACTTTAACAAAAACTCTTGCAAACAACGAAAAAATCTGGTATGCCACAAATTTAGAAATTTATAATTATATGTCGGCACAAAGCAGATTGCAGATTTCGGCAGACGAGCGCATTATTTATAACCCGTCGGATATTTCTGTTTGGGTAGAGAAAAATAAAGAGGATATTATCGAAATTCCAGCAGGAAAAACGGTTTATATTAATTGAGATTTGTGTATAAAATTAAAAGGCTACAGCAAAACAATGCTGTAGCTTTTTTTATGCGTTATACATAAACGTAAGTTTTCGTGCGCTTTCCGCCAGCTTTTTTGTGCCTTCAAAAATGTTGTCTGCTGTATATGATTTTAAAAATTCGCCGGCTTCAAGTGTGAAATATCCATTGTAATCAATATCTTTCAATGCTTTTGCAACTGCTTCAAAATCAATACTCATAGAAAATGGTATCTGGTGATTGTCGTGATGTTTGTCATTGTCATGGATATGTAAAGCACCAAGCCGTGAACCAAGCGCTTTAATCATTTCGGGTGCAGATGTGCCGAGACCTTTCATTTCTGCATGACCTATATCAAGACAAGCAATGAAAAAGTCATCATTGACAGCATCCAGATGAGCGTTAAAATCCTTTGGTGTTGCACAGGCAGAAAATATTGCTTCGTCCTTGTCGGAGTCCCAGTCATACATATTTTCAGTGGCTATTTTGACACCGCATTCCTTGGCAAAAGGCAAAAGCTCCAGATACATTTCGGCATTTTCTTGGGCAGATTTATAGTTATCCGGATGAATTATGCAAATTTTGCCGCCGGCTTCTGCTGTACATTCAATAGCTCTTTTGTAATAGGTGCACACTTCGGGACTGTATGATGGCCATGGCGCGTGAGATTGGTTGCAGACAATGCCGTTGTCAAGCCCGATTTGCTTTAGCCTGCGTGCAAAAGCCAGATAATTGTCACCGCTCAATGGGTGATCGGTTTTGTAAGCACGTTTTGTTCCCCAATCGTATCGGCACATCGAAAACATAGAAAAATCCCACGCATCAAAACCTGATTTAGCCAAAAGTTCAATGGCTTTTTCTTCGCCTACAATTAATGATGCCGATTGTATTTCTGTTGAAATTTTCAAGATAATCCCTCCGAAAATAAATTATTTATGCATGAAAAAGATTGTTGTTTTTGCGGTAAATAAGGGGAGAAACACCAAACCGTTTTTTAAATATTCTTGAAAAATATAAGCTGTCGGAATATCCGCAATGGCGTGCAATTTCCGAAACAGAATAAGATGTATGAATAAGCATTTCGCACCCAAGGGCAAGACGTTCGTTCATGATATATTGGTTTGGTGAAACGCCTGTATATTCTTTGAAAACCTGACGGTAATGCTGAACAGACATGTTTTCGATTTGTGCCAGCATTTCTATATATAAATCAGAGTTTATGTTTTCACTTATGTATGACAGCGACGAGCGGAGCATTCTTCGGTGAGTGGGATTTGAGGTGCTGCGGCTTAAGTATGCAAGCAACGAAATAGCATGCCCGGCAGCGGCGGTTTGATAGAATGTGTCATACAATTTAAATTCTTCAATAATCTTGTTAAACCGCTGCTCAACCGAATCGGAAGATTTGCTTGACTTATACACAGTGTCCGGCTTTAAATCAAGAGATTTGAGTATTTCGTTTACAGCATATCCGGTAAAATGCATACAGCAGTAATAAAGCTTGTTTGACTCGGCATGAATGTTGTGATGAGACATATTCGGAGAAATAATTATAAATTCGTTTTCCTTCATAGAAAAACTTCCGAGCTGTGTTTCTATACAATACGAGCCGGAGCACACATAAACCAGATAATAGTCGTGTCTTACAATAGGTCGGTATGTGTTAAATACTGTTTCTGAAAAAACGTTTCCAACGACGTTTACATGAAACATAATGTTGTCCGTTACATAATCGTCATTGAGGTCGTATGAGTTGTTGTACTGATACAAATTCATGGTAAGAAGCACGCCGCCGTTTTTAGTAAGTTCCTTAAAATACATAATTAACCTCCTGATATTTCAGTGATTATTACATATTCAGTATATATCATAAAAACGGATTTGTCAATATATTACTGAATAATTTTGAAATAAAAAATAAAATTTCGGACTAAAAAAGTACGAAGAAAATCCATGTAACTAACAAGCCGAAAATATATAAATAATAATTGACATTATTGAGGAGGTGTGCTAAAATAAACTAAAAGAGGTGATTCATGGTGAAACAGACTATGCAGTACAGCAGAATAAATTTTGGTGATGATGGTGTTAAGCTTATAGCGAGACCGTCTGTTACCTCGTTTATTGATGTGCGTGATGACTATCCTAATGTGTTTCATGAAGAAATTGAAATAAAACTGTTTTTTGAGGGAAGCTCAACGCTTATTGTAGGTGGTGAAACAATTGTAGCAAAAGAGGGGGATATTGTCGTGATTAATCCGTATGAGTTTCATTCGGTTGTTGATTGCGGTCAGGATAACGGTAAATATCATCTTTTCATGATAGGGCTTGATTTTTTTGGTAACACAAAGGATGCACTTGACTTGAGGCATATTTTCACCGGCGAAAAAACTGCATTGCAAACACATATCTGTAAAAATGAACGGATTAAAAAAATTCTTACTGCCATTCTTGCAGAAATGAGCGAAAAAAGGGATTTTTACAGGCAGGCTGTATACGGACTTGTGCTTGAACTTTTTTCGGTGCTTCTGAGGGATTATAAAAGTAATAAAAATATTGACGTACCGTCGGATAAAAATATACGGTATTATGAGGCTGTATATCCTGCCATTCAAAAATTGCGGATGGACTATGCTGAAAAAATAAGTATTGACGAACTTGCGAAAATGTGCAACGTGAGTAAGTTTCATTTTTGTCATGTTTTCAAGATTGTCACAGGTATGTCTGTTTTGCAGTATCAGACAAAATACCGTTTGCAGGTGGCAGACATTTTTCTTGAAAACACCACAAAAACCGTCTCTGAAATTGCCGAGATGTGTGGTTTTGAAGATATATGCTATTTCAGCAGATGTTATAAAAAACACACAGGAATATCACCCAAACAAAAACGAACAAGATTGTCCAAATAAATACCAATTGGGTACATTGATTTTTTTATTTTTTTCATATATTATTAAATTATACCACAAAAGTGTGAATCCTGCGTTTTGCGGGATTCATTCTATCGTGGTGGGGTTCATAAAGTTT
>JAZNOL010000017.1:0-8886 GCA_045580815.1 Clostridia bacterium
CCGAGTATTTTAACACAGTGAAAGCGAAAATTCACCTCTTAAAATCGAGTTCGGATTACTCGCTTTCGGTTAAATAAGGAGATAGTTATGAAAATTTTATCAATAGGAAACAGCTTTTCGGATGATGCACACCGTTACATAGCAGAAATTGCTAAATCAAACGGTGAAGATATAAAAACCGTTAATCTATACATCGGCGGTTGCAGTCTTGAGCTTCATGCCGAAAATATAAAAGAAGACAAGCCGGCTTACGGAATAACCTACGGAGGTGTTCCTACAGGTTTCGGCACATCCATAAAAACAGCACTTGAAAGTGACGATTGGGACGTTGTGACTTTGCAACAGGCAAGCCATTTCAGCTTTGATTATTCCACATATCAGCCGTTTTTGAAAAATCTGACGGAATATGTGCGAAAATATGCACCCGGTGCAAAGCTGTATATTCACCAGACATGGAGTTACCGTGACGGCTCGGAAAATATGTTTAACCTTGGTTTTGCCAATCACGGGGAAATGTTCAAACGTGTTAAGGAGGCGTATTTTATTGCCGCACAGTCGACAAATGCACCTATTATTCCCGGTGGCGAGGCAATGGAAATGCTCGCCTGTACCAACACAGAGCATCACCGTGATGCAATTCACGCAAGCCTTGGCATAGGAAGATACCTGCTTGGTCTTGTGTGGTACGAAACTCTTACAGGCAAGCTTGCACCAAGAACAGATAAAATCACTTTTGATGAGCCGGTTTCTCAGACAGAAATCGAGCTTGCACATAAGCTTGCACATAAGGCAGTTAAAATATATCAAAACGATAAGCTTACAGAACCGCTTTATTCCTAAAATATAAAGGGAAATAACAAAGAGGTCGTCTCAATAAACATAAATTTATGCAAAAATTTTTTATATAGGGACAAATTCCCTCATTGAATATTAATGCATATAACTTGTTTAAAGAGACAGCCTCTTTTAATATTTCCAAATTACAAAATTTGTTCGTTGCTTTGGCAATTATTTAATTTCAAATTCACCTTTAACCATCACAAGCACATCGGTTTTTGCTGTAATGCCCCTGCCGTCACCAACCGGCACAATAAGATGGTTATTTGCAGGCATAGCTGTGCCATCCGCAAGGTCTTCGCCGCCGGTTACGTTGGCAATACCGCCTTTTGCAGTAGCGTTTATTACAGCCGAGCCCTGTCGCAAAATAAGCTCACACCCTGCACTGCATACCATTTTCTGCCCTTTTTTTATGCTAACAACCTCAAAGCTTGTTGCCGGTGTTTTTGTGTCTATGTATTGCTGAACCTGCTGCATAAACACACTGTTTAAATAACTTTTTGAAATAAGGGGGTCATCTTCGCCGCCGGGATTTGCCATAACAACTGCCGTACACAGTGCAACAACTGCTGTACCGGCAACAATTCCTTTTAAAAATTCTCGTTTCACTTTTTATCCTCCGCTTCTCTTATAATGATTAACTATGATAGACCGAAGCTTATGTTGATAGCCTCATTTACCAAAACCATCAGATTATCGTCAAGATGGCCTATTTTTTCTCTAAGGCGTTTTTTATCAATTGTACGAATTTGTTCCAAAAGAATAACCGAATCACGGCTAAGTCCGTAATCTTCTGCTGCAATTTCAATATGCGTAGGCATTTTCGCTTTGTTAATTTGCGACGTTATTGCCGCAGCAATTATTGTAGGACTATACTTGTTTCCAACATCATTTTGTACAATCAACACAGGGCGTACACCGCCCTGCTCCGAACCTATTACGGGGCTTAAATCCGCATAATAGATATCGCCTCTTTTTACAATCACATTATTCACACTCCGAAAGTTTTTCCTCATAGCTTTCCAGCTGTTGCCGGTCAGCCTCAAAACATATTTCGGCGAGCCTCAAATTAATTTCACCCATTTCGGTATAGCCTTTTTTTAAAGCTTTTTCCAATTCATTTTCTGCAAACTCGGTTAAAACCAATTCAATAAGCTTGTCACAGCTTACCTCTTTTTGCTCTGCAATTTTTGAAAGCCTTTTTAAAAGCACACCGTCAACGGACACGTTCATCTTTTTTCGCATAAGACAAGTGCCATCCCCCTTTTGTTATCCGGTCGACAATACATTTGACTTTAATCGGTATATAATAATTATACCGCATTATTTATGTAAAATCAAATGCAATTTAACCCAATTTCAACCAAGATAACTTAAAAAACCAGTAATTTTACCATTTTCACTGTAAATTCTCGGCACACGCTTTCCTATTGCGCAGATGAGTTCGTAACTGATGGTGTTTAAAATTTCAGCAGCCTCCTCAAAAGAAGCCTCGCTGTCACCGCATTTTCCGAACACCGTAACAACGTCTTCTGTACTGATATTATTGACAGCACTGACGTCAATCATGCACTGATCCATGCAAATTCTTCCGATAACGGGAACTTTTTTTCCGCCTGCAATAACCTGCCATTTGCTAGACAGTGCACGCATAAACCCGTCGGCATACCCGATGGGAAGCGTTGCAATTTTTGTTTTTTTGTCGGTTACATATGTGGCACCGTAGCTGACGGGAATATTGCTTTCTCTATATTGTATGCGTGTGACGATGGTTTTTACACTCATTGCCTGTTTTAAATCAAGAATATTTTTGTCAACATCCTCCGAGGGCATAAGTCCATAGCAGATTATGCCCGGACGCACCATGTCAAGATGCATATTTTTGTGTTTTACTGTTGCGGCACTGTTGCAAACGTGTTTTATGGGAATTTTCACGCCACGTGCTTCCAGTTTTTCCACAAAAGAGCAAAATCTATCAAACTGCGTGTTTGTAAAACTGTCGTCCTTACCGTCTGCACAGGAAAAATGTGTGTAAACGCCTTCAATTTCTATATTTTCAAGATTATTTATTTTTTCAATTTCATCAAGAGAGCTGTCGCAAAGCTCAAAGCCTATGCGGGTCATGCCTGTGTCAAGAGCAATGTGAACCGGGCAGTTTTTTTCGGCAGATTTTGCCGCCGCCGAAAACCGCAGTGCATCTTCAAAAGTATAAATTGTGGGGGTTATGTTTTCTTCAACGGCATAATCCGTGTCAGCCTTTGCGGTGTATCCCAGTGAAAGAATACGCGATATAATTCCTGCATCACGAAGCTGTCCGCCCTCGTCAACAGAGGCAACAGCCAGCATATCAGCACCACTTTCTACCATAGCCTTTGCCGCATATACACTGCCGTGACCGTATGCATCGGCTTTTACGCAGGCTAAAATTTTAACTTTGTCACCCACATGACGACGGATTTCTTTTATATTATGACGTATGGCGTCAAGGTCGATTTCCGCCCATGTTCTGTAAGAATATTTGTGCATTTTAAAGCCTCTTTTATCTGAATTTCAAAAAGTGAGTCATCTGGTTCGTTATTAAGTTTAAAATCAATATAATCAATACGAAGCGATACATCGCCGTCGGTTTTAAGCTCTAAAAACAGCGGTTGAAGCGATTTGCTGTCAAGAGTAAGCTCTGCCTGCTGTCTGTAAGGATTATCAATTCCCGTTTTTACAGAAAGCACAACTGTACTGCCGTCATCACCACTCAAGTACGACTCCGCCGATGTACCATTATAATATGCATCAAAAAACGTGTGCAAAAACATAAAATCCTTGCTATTCTCCGGTGTTTGCGAAATTTTAACAACATTTTCGCCACTCAGATTTGTAAGCACCGCTGTCTGACCGTTTATTACAGTAACAATATCACTTGCCTCGGTACGCATTTTGTCCGGAAATTTAAAATACTGCACCGCATCGTAGGTGTTTTTGTTCTTGTTTGAAGAAGTTGATATTTTTACTTGAGCACAGTAGCTTTTCATCCCCGAAAATCGGGAATAAACACGCTCATTTACATCTTTGGGTGCAGTAATTGCACCGCAGGAACAAAAAACAAGCGAAATAGCAATAATTAGTATAAATGCAGCAGTTTTTTTCATAATGACAAAAGCCTCCTAACAAATTTCAGCCACTTTAGCTTTTATCATTTGATTTTTTTATAATTATCCGCCTACAATACGCATAAATGCTGACGACAGATTATTTACGATATCTGATGCAATAAGCGATTGTTTACCGTATTTATGAGCCGCAATATCGCCTGCCGCCCCATGCACATAAACCGCCGCCTGAGCCGCCGTTTCGGTGCTCATTCCCTGTGCTGCAAACGCTCCGGCAACACCGGCTAAAACGTCGCCGCTACCTCCCGTTGCCATGCCACGGTTGCCTGTGGGATTTATCATCACAGACCCGTACGCAGATGTAACAACCGTTGCCGCACCTTTGAGCACAAGGGTTACGCCGGTTTCCTTTGCAAAATCTCTTGCCAAAGAAAGGCGGTTTTGCTGAATTTCGCAGATTTCCTTACCCGTAAGCCGTGCAAACTCGCCCGGATGGGGAGTTAAAATCACCGGTGAGCGGGAATTGCGTAATATATTTATATTCGCCGCTATGGAATTTATTCCATCGGCATCAATAACCGTAGGTACACCGCTTTCCAAAACAGCATCTATTATCGCTGTAACCTCGTCTGACACTCCAAGTCCCGGACCGATTACTACCGCATTATAACGGCTTATACCCTCCAAAATATTGCTCATTGACGCGTATGTTATTCTGTCATGGCATTTAAGAGGCAAAGTCATGGCTTCTGTTAATTTTATTTCCATAATCGGATTTAAATTTTCGGGAATTGCAAGGGTAACCAATCCACAACCGCTTCGCAAAGCTCCCATGCAGGCAAGATGTGCCGCACCTGTCATGCCAACAGACCCGGCAATCACCAAAAGCCGCCCGAAATTACCTTTGTTTGCATCATCGGATTTTCGTGGAATAAGATTTTTAATATGCAGGTCGTCCGGCAAAAAGGCATCAAAGCTGTTTGGCTTTTGCTCACCTATTTTCGCCACAAAAATCTCCCCGGCAAAGGTTTTTCCCGGATACTGCACAATACCAGTTTTTATGTATCCGAATGTGACTGTTGCATCAGCTTTTACGGCAGTTTTAACAACCTCACCCGTATCGGCATTCACGCCTGTTGGAATGTCTACAGCAAGCTTAAATGCAT
Organism: Clostridia bacterium; assembly: GCA_045580815.1. Classification (GTDB taxonomy): domain Bacteria; phylum Bacillota; class Clostridia; order RUG12999; family RUG12999; genus JAZNOL01. The sequence goes on from JAZNOL010000017.1 coordinate 5,108, forward strand.
GACAATTGTTGATTTTTTCTATACAATCAAGCTCTACTGCACCCGACACACCTATACCCAAAACTGCGTCCACAACAATATCGCAGTAATCAAGACCGCTGTAATCTTCAACAACTACAGGGATTCCCAATTTTGTTGCTTTTTCAAGGTTTATTTTCGCATTTTCTGTCTGCGGCTGACCCATAGCGAGGATAATCTGAACGTTGTACCCATCATAAAAAAGAAGTCTTGCAGCGGCAATACCGTCTCCTCCGTTGTTGCCTTTTCCACAGACAATACAAACATTCGCAGTCTTTTCAAACCGTGCTGTCACAAAATCGCAAATGCCTTGTGCCGCCTGTTCCATAACATCTATCGGAGAATTTCCGGCATCAAAAATCTGCGTTTCGTACAACCGCATGCTATTTGCTGTTAAAAGTTGTTTCATTTTGTTTCGCTCCAGTTTACTTTACGCTGGCAAAAAACTTTAAATATTTTGAGCATTTTTTCACTGGGATTGAAAATTACTTTTATACGTTTACAATCTTTGACTGCAACAAGCACAAATTCTTTGCCGCTTCCATTGCGCGAAGATACATCAACAATTTCATCACAATTGCCTGTATATTCAGCGGCAGGAGTAATAATCTCAATTTCTTTGGCTGTAACACTTAATAAGCGTTTTCTTTTACGTTTGCCGATAACTTTGTCAATGTCAAGTTCACCATTTGTCAAAATATATTCAAATTCAAGATTTCTGGACGTTATAAGAAAATAAATGCCCCACCACATTGCTGCTACGATAATTGATGCAATCTGACCTATAAGCGGAATTGCAACAATTCCTGTCAAAAACACAAACATAGTTAAAAGCACACCTAAAAAGGCTGATAAGAACATAACAATAAAATCAGCAATGCTCTTTTGTCTTTTTACAAGATGCTCGGTAAAATAATCGTACATTATAAAATTCCTCCATTGTATTACTTGTATAATATAATTATACCATAAATTCACAAAAAAACAATACCTTATTTCAAATTTATTAATATTTTATGCAACTTCTGCCTATCAGATTTGTTTTGCAAAAGTTCACAAAGCAATAATTAAGCCGCAAAACAATGCATAGGTCGCTTTATACAAATGATACAGTCTCCAGGAACGGTCGCAGACCGTTCCGATTTACAACCTCTCCGTTTCACATTTGCTCAACATCTCTCCTTGTGCAAAGGAAGGATAGCAGCACGCGACTTTCGCATGGTTTTGGTTACAGAAAAAAGACATTCCATAAAGGAACGCTCACATATGGATTACTTAAAAACAGTAATTTTTATTTGAAACTCCTCAAACAGTACAAATAGAAAAACCACACATTAGGAATTAACCTTTTGTGTGGTCTTTTTCTATGCTGTTGCTTTCGCTGTCTAAAATCTTTGCATAAATATTATCAATAAGTTTCAGCACCGCTTTTTAAAGTTCTGTCCTGTTTAGAGTTCCAAGCGTTTCATACAAAACGCCGAGCTTTTTGGGGATTCCTAAGTAATCATCGGGTTTCCAAAAAGCAGTGAACATGATTTTTTGTTATGCTAAATGATTACCTTTTTTCATATTTATCTATAAATGATTCACATTCCTCCAAAGGAAGTGCTTTGGAATAATACCATCCCTGAACAAAGTCGCACGCAGTTGAAGATACGAGTGTGTTTTGTTCTTCTGTTTCTATGCCCTCGCAAACAACCTTAATATTCAGGCTGTGTGCAAGAGCAATGATTCCTGTAAACAGGTCTTTTCCTTTTTCATTTTCGGTTTTGAGTAAAATATCACGGTCAATTTTTACAACGTCAATGGGATAATCGCACAAATTCGCAAGGCATGTGTACCCGCTTCCCAAGTCGTCAAGATACACTCTGAAACCAATTTCCTTACACAACTTCACATTATTCATTGCAGTTTCTCTGTCTTTTTCCATAGCATCTTCGGTAATTTCAATAGCAATCTTTGATTTGTCAAAAGTGAAACTATTTGAAATCATCTTGAGTTTATCAATAAAATTTTCTTCCGAAAGGGTTATTCTTGTAAAGTTGCAGGAAAGAGCAATATTTTCAAAAACCGTACCCTTCCATTTTTCAAGCTGACGACAGGCAAGCTCAAACATATAAAAGTCGTGTTTACTTATAAGCCCTGCTATTTCCATGTTCCCGATATATTTACCGGGTCCGACAAGTCCTTTATCGGGACTATCCCACCTGGAGAGAGCCTCTGCTGAAACAATTTTCTTTGTTTTGTTATCAACAATAAATTGCAGATACATCTTAAATTCGTTTTTCTCAAACCCCTTTAAGATGCTTTCGGTAATTTTCTTTTCTTCTTGAATCATATTCATAGAATGAATATCGCAGAAAACAATCTGCTTTTCCGTACCAAAAATCCTGTTACAGTTTTTTCTGAGATTAAAAAGAAGAATTTCACAATTTCTGTCAGAACTTCCAAGATGGTAGACGGCAGAGTGAAACACGAGCTTGTTGTTTTTCTCCTTCACCGCTTCAAAACTGTTGAGCTTATTCATAACTTCGGTGAGTCTTTTTTTTGCGTCATCATCATTTGTAGATTGAAACGCAAAGGCAAAGCCGTTTTCGGTAATTCGTGCAGAAATTTCTCTGTCACCCGTATGCTCCGAAAGAACGGATGATGTATATCTGAGTACATCATCAAAAGAACTGTCACCATGATAAGAACGAAGATAGCTGCTGTCTAAAATAATATATGCAATATAATAAAGGCTTCTTGAAATATCGCTTATAGTGTACCTGAAATGATACTTGAAAAATTGCAGATTTCCCATTCCGGTCTCGGAGTCTGTCATCTTATCCGCCTCATTTTCTTTGCGGATGCGTTTGATGCGAAAAATCAGCAAAATTACAGCCGCAAGCAAGCCTGAGCAAAAAACAAGTGCTATTACAATCCAAATGTAATTTATCTTTTCATTTTCGGTTGCATAAGAAAGATATATTCCGCTTTTGACCTCTTCAGGAATCTCACTTGCTGAAACTTTGGTTTTTGAAATCAACACATCATCCGCAAGGCTTGTGAAAACAAGACCTGATTTTGCTGTCTTGCCGTCTTTTTCAAAGGCTACGAGTTCTAAATAATCCTTGTAATAAGGCAAGGTGCTGATATTTTCGGAAGAAGAAACAATCTCCACCTGCAAATTTTCTCCCATTGTATTTTTATCAGCTTTATTGCCATTGATATAAACAAAATCCACACCTGAGCGTTCAGAGATAATCCTCAGCATATCAGGAATAATACCACAGTATGCGTTATTTTCTTTATCATAAAATTCAACCGGATAATTATCAGGACTTCCTGCTACGTAGATACAATCTCCCAAGCCTTCGGTTTTTTCGGTAGTGTAAACCTCGGCAAAAACCGGCAAATTACAGAAAATAATCAGCAAAAATATTGCAATCATACATTTTTTCATTTATCAAGTCACCTCGATTCTTTATTAAATATTCATCTTCTTTCGTTCAATGCGTCCCCAGTCAAGTTTTTTCTTTTTATATCCTTTGAACGCCGTAAGTCTTACAAATGCCATGATAAATCTTAACGTTGTAACCTCAAAAAAGCAAAGCATTATGGCTTTCATACAGTCTTTAAAGGTAACTGTCAAATCAATGGTCTGTATTCTCGAAAAGAACGCCGTAAGTGTCAGAATTGAATTATATACGGCATAAATAAGCATAAAAAGGAGCATAAACGGCAAATTGAGTAAGTCTAAAAAGAATGCCGCTATCATT
>JAZNOL010000018.1:0-40314 GCA_045580815.1 Clostridia bacterium
GTGATTTCATCACGGGGAGCCATGGTTTTTGTCAGCCCTGCCGCTGTCTGCACGGGAACAACATCACTTTCGTGCCATGCTTTGCATTTTGTGACCTTGCATTTCTGTGTCCAGTCGGTGATTATTGCACTGCCTTTTTCAGCGCGCATATAAAATCTGGGCATTGCAATAAAATTGTATGTACCAACCTCAATAAAGGTCTGTGCGCCGTCTTCAAAATAAAGAGTCAGCTTGAAACCGTCGTCAACCTCTTTATTTGTGATGTGGTCAAAATCGCAATGTACGGACACAATTTTTTGTGTGAAAATCTGAAGCATCTGGTCGATTAAGTGAATACCCCAGTCATAGAGCATACCGCCGCCGTATTTTTTGATACCGCGCCAGTCGCTGGGGATGCCTCTCGAACCGTGAATACGTGATTCAATGTTTAAAATTTTGCCAAGCTCGCCGCTCTGTTGAATTTGTTTCATTGCCAGATAGTCAACGTCCCAGCGGCGGTTCTGATGCACCGTAAACAGCTTTTCATATTTTTTTGAAGCGTCAATCATTGCGATGAGGTCTTCAACGCTGATTGTAACAGGCTTTTCGGAAATTACGTTTTTTCCGTTTGCCATTGCATCAATAGCAATTTGTCTGTGAACATCGTTGGGTGTGGCAATTGTCACAAGCTCAACATCTTTATCAGCCCACAGCTCGTCAATTGTTTCATAAGCATGGATGCCGTTTGCTTTTGCAAGCTCACGTTTTTTCTCGTCAATATCGTAAATTCCGGCAAGCTCCACAACGTCGCTTGCAAGTGCGTGGCGTGTGTGCCAGCCGCCCATTCCACCGTAACCTATAACGGCAAGTTTGTGTTTTTTTACCATGATTATCACCTTTTAAATTGTTATTCTCGCTTCAACCGGATAGTGGTCAGAAAGCCACAGGTTGCCATCTTTTTCGTCCCATATAAATGCATCGCTGCATTTTACGTCTTTTGATGCAAATATGTAATCTATTTTTATAAATGGATCGCTTCTGCCGTAATCGTGAAACGTGTCGCCTACGTCTTTTGTCAGGTCAGCAATGCTGTTGCCAGTTGAAAGCAGAAGTTGTATCGCCCTGCTGTCGGGTGTGGCATTAAAATCTCCTGTCATGACAAAAGGCATTTTATATTTTTCTTTGTCTGCACGGATTTTTTTAAGAAGCAACGTTGATGCCATTTCTCTTGCTTTTACGCCCACATGGTCGGTATGCAGATTGTAAAACCTCAGCGACTCGCCGGTTTTGTTGCTTGTGAGCGTGATTGCCGTGCAAACACGGGGACATCCGCTCTGGTCGCTGTTTTCGTAATGTGAACCGGGTTTATATATGTCGTCGGACAGCCAGAAAGTTTCGCAATCGTCAACGGCAAATTTCCGTTTATTAAACGCAACACACGCCGATTCACCCAGACGGTTTGCTTCTCTGCCGCCGCCTACGATATAATAGTCATCAAGATTTTCGCAAAACGCCATACGCATTTCGGATGTTACTTCCTGAAATCCTATAATATCGGGATTTCTTTTTTTGATTGTTTTTTCAATAAGCGGAAGACGGTTGAAAAAACAATTTTCACCGTCATCGGTTGTTGCCACACGGACATTGAACGTTACAACAGAAATATCCATAATTTAAGCCCACCACATCTCCTGAGTGCCTTCAAAAATAATAACATCCTGCAAGAATTTTATTGCTTTTTCAAGACCCTCTTTGCCGGTCATGAGGCTGTCTTCGTGCTCAATGCTGACAGCACCGTCATAGCCAACAAGACGCAGGTTGCTGATGATGTCTTTCCACACTTTTGCATCGTGACCGTAGCCAACTGTGCGGAAAATCCATGAACGGTGAAGCTCGTCACCGTAATGCTTTGTATCAAGCACGCCGTTTACGGCTGTGTTCATTTCGTCAATTTTTGTATCTTTTGCATGGAAATGGTGAATTGCACCGCCAAGTGCACGGATTGCCGCAACCATGTCAATGCCCTGCCACAGCAGGTGGCTGGGGTCAAGGTTGGCACCGATTGTATCGCCTACAGCCGCACGGAGTTTAAGCAGAGTTTCAGGGTTGTAAACGCAGAATCCGGGATGCATTTCAAGTGCGATTTTTTTCACGCCATGCTCGTTTGCAAACGCCGCCGCTTTTTTCCAGTAGGGGATAAGCACGTCGTTCCACTGATAATCAAGAACTTTAAGGAAATCCTCCGGCCAAGCGCAGGTTGCCCAGTTGGGAGTTTTGTCACCGGGTGCACCGCCGGGACAGCCGGAAAATGTGATTACTGTTTCAACGCCGAGCACTTCTGCCATAAGAACGGCTTTTTCAAAATCCTCGTGGTAGCTTTTTGCTACTTCAGGGTCGGGATGCACGGGGTTGCCGTGAACAGAAAGTGCGCATATGTCAAGATTGTATTTTGCAAGCATATTTTTAAGTTCCTGAATTTTTTCGGGTTTTCCCAAATAATCGTCAGGATTGAGATGAGTGTTGCCGGGGCATCCGCCAACACCGATTTCAAGAGAAGAAACGCCAAGAGAGCTTAAATAAGCCGCCGCCTCTTCAAGAGTTTTGTCGTAAGTTGCAACTGTTAAAACACTTAATTTCATAATTATACCTCCATTAATTTGAATGTGCAGATAGATAAGAAAAAGGAATATTCGCGACAAAGCCCTCCTTGTGTAAAGGGCGGAGCTTGCACGGTAGTGAATGACAATTCGGGGAATTGTCAGAGCCGTGCGTGACCGAGCCGCAGCGAGACGGTGGCATACGGAGTATGACGGGAGGATTGTCAGTAAAATCTGTATGCAATCAAAATGCAAATGTTTGTGAAAGACAATCCCTCCGGCTCGCTTATGCTCGCCACCTCCCTTTACACAAGGGAGGCTTCGGTTGGTGAAAATTATGCCGCATCAGCGTAAACTACAACTATGCATACTATTAATCATTCTTACATTATACACCTTGTTTTCTTATCAGTCAAGAGCAATTTCTCTGCCCTCTTCGGCAGATTTGTACATTGCTGTTAAAATTTTAATCATGTCAATACCCTGCTGAGGAACAAAAATCGGCTCAGTACCGTTAAGCAGAACGTCTGCAAAATGGCGCAGGTTTGCTTCGTGACCGTTCATTCCCGACAGATTGTCAACATTAGGCAGAATATCAACTGTTTTGCCAAATTCTTCAGTAAAGATTTTGAGTTTTTCGTCGTATGATGTCCATGATGCACCGGCTTTTGTGCCTCTCAGCTCAACAAAACGCTGTTCCATTTCAACGTTTGATGCCCACGAAAATTCAATCTGCATTGATGCACCGTTGTCAAAACGGATAAAGCCCATTGCAAGGTCTTCAACGTCAAATGTGCCGTCTGATTTTTTGTCGCCGAATTCCGAGTTCGCAGAATCCGATGCTTCGCTGTTTGCAAATTTGCAGTATGTGCATCCGCTTACAGCAACAGGTTTCGGATTGCCCATAAGCCAGATTGAAAGGTCAATCATATGTACGCCAAGGTCAATAAGCGGACCACCGCCTGACTGTGCTTTTGTTGTAAACCAGCCACCTTTGCCGGGGATGCCTCTGCGGCGTCTCCATGCACAGCGTGCTGTGTAAATTTCGCCCATGTTGCCTGCGTCAATGTACTGTTTAAGATACATTGATGTGGGCATATAACGGTTGTTACGCATTACCATGAGGAGCTTGCCGTTTTTTTCAGCGGCACTACGCATTTTTTCTGCTTCTTCAACACTTACTGCATCGGGTTTTTCGCAAAATACGTTAAGACCGCTGTTTAATGCTTCAACAGCAATTATTGAATGCAGATAGTTGGGTGTACAGATGTCGATTGCATCAAGTCCTTCAATTTTAAAAACTTCTCTGTAATCGGTATAAACAGCCGGAATACCAAATTTTTCAGCAACAGATTTTGCTCTGTCTTCTAAAATATCGCAAAGTGCAACAATTTCAACATTGTCCATTTTTGCATAAGCCGGAAGATGTGCACCGTGGCTGATTCCGCCGGCACCGATTACTGCAATTTTAAGTTTTTTCATAATGAATTACCTCTCTTAATTTTAATTATATAATATAAATTTATATCTGTAAATAAACAAAATTGTGGTTGTTTAACACTATATTGTTTTTTAGATAAACGGTCGCCGGTCAAGAACAAGACGAAGCGGTTTATCCGTTTCAAGTTCGCCCGGCAAAAACGTCTGCAATTCTGCCAGAGCACATATTGAGCCAAACAGAAGATGCAGATCGTTAAATCCCTCGTGGGTTTTGTGGTCGATGGAATAAAGCCAGTCGATATAGTTTTTTGCAAAACTGCGGATTGTTTCCTTGCACTCGCCGTAGCGGTGACCGCATTGACGTAAAGACCTTGTGATTGAATAAATCCAGTCAATTTCAAGAAAACTGATTTGTCTGCCGAAGTTTTTGCGGTCGCACCAGTCGTCAATGTCGTTTCCTATGCGGGTTTCACGGTAAAGCTCAAGACAGGTGTCGATGATTTTTTCGGGATACCGCAGCGGCATTTTTGCGTATTCCATGTTGAACATATAATGAAATCCGCCGCCCAGAAACTTGTAAAGGTTATCGGTATTTTTGCCGATTGCACCCTTTTTCCAGTACCCATACTGCGGATCGGCGTTGTTCCACAGCCAGTTAAAATATGCTTTTTCCCACTCTTTTCCGCCAAGTCCCGAAAGCTTGAGTGCGGCATAAATTCCGGCACCCTTGTGAGACTCCGACCAGGCTTCGTTTTCCCAGTCAAGACCGTCTAAAAGTGTAGTTACACCCTCTGGTGTGGAATATTCTTCAAGAGCAGTCATGGGATGGGTTGGGGCGGTGTCAAACAGCTCCAGCGATGCCGTGCAATGGGCGGTTGTGTGGATTATGTTGTGCGTTCTTTCGGTAAAAAGCCCGGTTTTCTTGTCCTGCAAGGATTTTAAAACTTCTGTGTGAGCATTGCGGATTTTTTCCTCGCGGGGAAATTCGTTTATCGTATAAAGAATATTTGCCGCATCGGCGCAGCCGTATTCGTTGATGCCAAGCTGACGTGTGCCGCCTTCGTTTTGCCACAGAAATCTGGCGTATTCCCCCTCGTTTTCAAGACGATGGTTGTTTACGGTTTCTTTTATAATGTCAATAAGACTTTGTATGTTCATTATATTATGCCTTCTCCTGTTTCAAGGGGGGCGGAGTTGGGACAGGGAACGGGCGCATCAATTTTTCGATTCGGTTTTGCCCAATAGATGCCGTTTTTAATGATTTTTTGAACGTTTTCGTTTTCAAATGAATGGTATGTTTCGTGCCCCGGCTGGAAATAGAAAATCTTGCCGTAGCCTCTGTGGAATGTACATCCGCTTCTGAAAATTTCGCCTGAAGAAAACCAGCTTACAAATATAAGGTCATCAGGTGTGGGAATGTCAAATTCTTCGCCGTAAACCTCTTCCTGTTCAAGTAAAAACTGGCGGTCAACACCCTCTGCAATGGGATGCGACGGATTTACGCACCACACACGCTCTTTTGCACATTCGTGCCAGTTAAGATTGCAGGTTGTGCCCATGAGCTTGCGGAAAATTTTTGAATGGTGTCCCGAATGAAGAACAATAAGCCCCATGCCGGCAAGCACCCTGTTATAAACCTTTTCAACAATTTCATCGGAAACTCTGCCATGTCCCATATGTCCCCACCACAAAAGCACATCGGTGGAGTTTAAAACATCGTCTGTCAGTCCATGCTCAGGCATATCAAGAGTTGCGGTTCTGATGTTGAAATCATCGCATTTCAAAAAATTTGCAACTGTGTTGTGAATACCGTCGGGATGAACCTGCCGTGTTTTTTCATCCTGCTGTTCGTGCAGAAATTCGTTCCATACTGTTACATTAATCATTGTTGTTTCCCCTTTCGGTTGAGCTTCGTTTAATAAGTGTGTGTTCCATAATTATATTTGAAATATTTTTGTTTCTGTGTTTAATTGAGTCAATCAGCGTGAGCATTGCGTTTTCGCCAAGCTGATATCTCGGCTGTGCAACGGTAGTAAGCTCCGGCTTGAAAACACGTGAGAAAAATATGTTGTCAAACCCGGAAACAACCGTTTTTTCGGGAACATCTATTCCTGCGTCCTCAAAGGCTCGGCACACGCCAAGTGCCATGATGTCACTTATTGCAAACACCGCTGTTATATCGTTGCCGGAAGATATAATCTCCTTTGCGGCATCGTATCCGCTGTTGAAAGAATAGTTTCCGTAATATATATAAGGATTAAACCCTGCCTCACGCAACGCCTTTTTGTACCCTTTTTCACGAAGCATCGCCGATGTGGTTGTGCGCTCACTCACAAGGGCAATGTTTTTGTGACCGAGAGATAACAGATATTTTGTCATTTCATATGCGGCACCGGCGTTGTCAATGCTGACATAAGGAATGTTCGTGTCGCTGACATATTCCGAGCAGAACACCGCTGCATGGGTTTTGCCGAACTCACGAAGCTCTTTTGCACGCAGAGTGGAATCCATAAATATAACTCCGTCCGCCTGACGTGAATCTATCATTTTAAGATAAGTGCGTTCGCTTTCTTCATTGCCGCCGGTAGGGCACAGAACAACGTTGTAGCCGTGTTTTCTGCCGGTTTCTTCAATACCCCGTATAACCTTTGAAAAAAAGGTGTTGGTGATTGATTGCAGAATAACAATTATAATATTTGATTTGTTTGTACGCAGATTGCGTGCCGCCTCGTTGGGATTGTAGCCCAACGCTTCAATGGCATCAAGAATTCTTTTTTTGGTTTCAGGTGCAACGGGACCGCTGGAATTTATCACCCTCGAAACAGTTGCCACCGATGAGCCCGAAAGCCTTGCAACTTCATTGATTGTGCTCATTTTTACCTCCGTTATGTAAACGTTTACACTGTTTAGTTTATTATATCATACTCACTTTAATTTTCAATATGCAATCTGCACAAAAAACAAGGTTTTTTTTGTTAAATGTGTACGAGTGAGAGAGTAAGACGGTATTACACTACCAACGCCTCCCTGTGTAATGGGAGCCGAGGGTTTGTACCGTCCAAAGGCTTCTCCTTGGTGGAGAAGCTGTCGAGCGGATGCGAGACTGATGAGGGGATGCCTTCATAAGAAGGCATGAATGTACAAACTTACAATGACGGAACGGTTACGAACCGTTCCCTACGAGGTGTGTGCGGTCTAAAGATTTCTTCGTTTATTTTTTTACCAGATAAAATTACCTCACAATTCAAAAGTGAATTGTGAGGCTTGTGTTTTTATTTAATTTATATTCCCGAAACAACTTCGACGTTGCAGATGGGCTTTGCACTTTCAAGACTTTCCCACGCCATAACCTTGGCTGTGTCAAATTCTTCGTTTACAACAAAATAAACGGTTTCGTTTTTATTTGGTGCATACTTTGTTTCGACAAGTTGATTACCCTTATAACACGCCAAAATTATCTGACAATTTTCGGGCAGATAATGAGGAACAGTTATAAATATTTTCTCTCCGTCCGATGCAGTAACACAAACTGTTGCTGTGCTTTCTATGCAATCGGTTTCTGTCACAAATGTGAACGTGCCGCTACCGCTGTAACACTTCATGGCAATATAATACGTCTGCCCTGCAGTCAAATTATATGAAATATAGAAATTGTTGCTCGAGCCACCGTCGTCGTTTGATGTAAGTTGGCTTTTGTTGCTGTTGTATAAATAACCGTAGGTATCAATGCTGCCTGTTGAATAAAATCTGTATTCGCCGGTCAATCTCGGTACAAATTCATAATACATCATCTGTCCCGATTTTAATGTTACTGTATAAGTGTTGTTTGCTTTTGCAATAAGTGCATCATCAAAAGATGCTCCTGTTCTGTCTGTCCACGAGACATAAAGGGTGGTTGCATCACCATAATATGGGAAAGTTACCGGCTCACCGCTTAGTTTTTCGTTATCATACCAACCAAGCAATGTTTTTTCGTCATTTTTAACTTCGGGGGCAGAAATTACCGCATAATCTGTAATATCCAGCAAAACAGTATCACAGTTGGTTACAAATTTGTATGTCTTTTTTGTTGCGTTAAAAATAATATTTGCATCCGTGAGATTTTCGTTTCTGTTGTAGAATAAAATCTCATTCCATTGTGACTCAGTTCCTTCATAAAACACAAGTTCAATATTCGGGCAATTATTAAACGCATCGTTTCTTATGTATAAAAGTTCTTTTGGCAGTCCGACATATTTTAAATTGCTACAATTATAAAACGTATTTATCGGTATGGTTATTATCCCACTACCAACACTTACGCTTGTTAAACTGTCGCAACCGTAAAACGCATAGTTGCCAATGGAAGTCACGCTGTCGGGAATTGCCAGGTTTGTTACTAATGTGCCGTTAAGATAAAGATTATTTGCATAATATAACGGATTTGAATCATAATCCGCAAAACTAATTTTGCACCATGCTTCAATGTCAGTTATATAAACGCCTGTTAAACCGAGGCAACCGTAAAACGCAGCGTCGCCAATGGAAGTAACGCTGTCACCTATGGTCACGCTTGTTAAACTGTCACATTCGTAAAATGCAAAGGAACCAATGGAAGTAACGCTGTCGGGAATGGTTACGCTTGTTAAACTGTCGCAACCATAAAACGCATAGTAGCCAATGGACGTCACACTGTCACCTATGGTCACGCTTGTTAAACGAGTGCAACTGTAAAATGCATAGGAACCAATGGAAGTCACGCTGTCACCTGTGGTCACGCTTGTTAAATGGGTGCAACTGTAAAATGCATAGGAACCAATGGAAGTCACACTATCGGGGATGGTAACGCTTGTTAAACTTTCGCAATTGTAAAACGCCCTGTCACCAATGGTTGTCACGCTGCCGGGGATGGTTATGCTTGTTAAACTGTCGCAATCAGAAAACGCATAGTCGCCAATGGTTGTTACGCCATCGTTTATTACTACTGTTCTTATATTTGAACGTGATGAATACCAAGGTACTACTGAATAAGAATAATACTCAGAATAATCTTCCATTGCACCGGTACCGCTGATTGTAAGTGTGCCGGCATCGTCAAGTGCCCATTTGACATTATATCCACAAGTGCCGCCTAATATACTTGTTGTCGGATTATCGCAAAAATCGCATAAACCATCACCGTTGCGGTCTGCGCAACCGCTTAATGCTTTACCACAAACATCACAGTCATGGTTCTTGTTGTAATCTGTACAGTTGCTTAATTTCTCGCCGCAAATATCGCAATCATGGTCATTGTTATCATCTATACAGGTATGTCCATAATTATAGTGTTTTATTGCAGAGGTTAAATCATCGTTATATGAATCAATGAATATTTCATTCCACTCCGATTCACTTCCGGCGTAATATACATCTGATAAACTCTCACAAGAAGCAAACGCATAGGGGTCAATGGTTTTCACGCTGTCGGGGATGGTAATGCTTGTTAAACGGTTGCAATAGTAAAACGCACTGCGACCAATGGAAGTAACGCTGTTAGGGATGGTCACGCTTGTTAAACCGCCGCAAGAGGAAAACGCATTGTTGCAAATAGTTGTAACGCTGTTGCCGAGGCTCACGCTTGTTAAGCCGGTGCAATAGGAAAACGCATAGTAACCAATGGACGTTACGCTGTCTGGGATGGTAATGCTTGTTAAACTTTCGCAATCGTAAAACGCAAAGTTGCCAATGGAAGTTACGCCGTCGGGAATGGTTACGCTTGTTAAACTGTCGCAATTGGAAAACGCATAGTCGCCAATGGTTGTCACGCTGCCGGGGATGGTCACGCTTGTTAAACTGTCGCAATTGGAAAACGCATGGTTGCCAATAGTTGTAACGCTGTCGGGGATGGTCACGCTTGTTAAATTGTAGCAATTGGAAAACGCAGAGTTACCAATGGAAGTAACGCTGTTGCCAAGGCTCACGCTTGTTAAACCGGAACAATACTCAAACGCATAGTCGCCAATGGAAGTAACGCTGTCGGGGATGGTCACGCTTGTCAATTTAGAACAAAACTCAAACGCGAAGCTGCCTATGTGTGTTACAGGACAGTTTTCAATTGTTTCTGGGATTTCAACCGTTGTTACTGTACTATTACAACCTATAATGTCAACCTTGCCATTTGAAATAGTATATGTCAAATCACCATAAGTTGCCGCAGAAACCGGAACTGCACCAAAGGACAAAATGCATATGCACATTATCACAAGCAGTGCCAGTAATTTATTTTTCAAATTTATTCCTTCTTTCGTAATTTTTATAATATGTAATAACAATTTAATGTCAACATAATCAGTATAGCACAAAAGGTTTGGTTTGTAAATGTTTTGAGCAAAATTTGTGCATATTTTTTGAAATTTGAAAATTCAAGGCGGTTGTTTGCAAGTTTGTACACGCTCTTGCCTGCCCTTGTCAGGGGAGGTGGCACGGCGTATGCCGTGACGGAGGGGTAGTCTTTGCATTTTCGTTATTCTCTCCCTCCGTTTCGCATTCGCTCAAATTAAGCTCACTGCGGTTCGCCCGCGCACGGCTCTGACAATTCCCCGAATTGTCATTCACTACCGTGCGAGCTTCGCGCCTCGTCAGAGGGAGGCAAGGGTTTGCACAAATTAAAGGCTTCCCCCTCCGAGGGGAAACTGTCGAGCGAATGCGAGACTGATGAGGGGATGCCTTCGCAAGAAGGCATGATTGTACAAACCCACAGCAACGGAACGGTTATGAACCGTTCCCTACGGTTTATACACATTTTTTGTTTTTTTATCATTTTGCTAACGCAAAATCCCCTCATCCGCTTCACTTCGTTCAGCACCTTCCCCACCGAGGGGAAGGCTAAGAAATTGTGTGCATCCGTAGAAAATGCATAACCCGCCCAATTTGTGTCAATAATTTCTTCAAAAACACTGGTAAAATTATCCTTATTAACGGCAAAAAGTAAAAATGCACAAAAAAATGTTAAAAATGCGCATTATTTTCGGCGTTATTCGGGATTGAAATTTCAAAAAGTGTATGATATAATGATATATTGCCGTGAGTATCGCCTAAATTAGGAAAATGACGGTTTCAAAAATACCGGTTTCCTTTGAAATTACGGCGGTGTTCAAGTGAAAAACTATGCTTTGCATAGATTTATACATTAACTCATAAAGTTGGCGAAAATTTACAAATACGGCGACGTGGAAAAAATTTCCGGTTGCCATGATGAGGTGATTTTTAATGCAGCGACCCTATCCGCAAAAGTTCGGCAAGGTTGAAAGAATGACATTTGCAAAAATCAATGAAGTTCTTGAAATGCCGGATTTAATCGAGGTTCAGAAGGCATCGTATGACTGGTTTATGAACGAAGGTCTCGGTGAGGTTTTCCGTGATGTATCTCCCGTGAACGACCATTCGGGCAACCTGTCACTTGAGTTTTACGATTACCATTTTGACACCACCCCGAAATACTCAATTGAAGAGTGCAAAGAACGTGACGCAACATATTCCGTTGCTTTGCGTGTAAAGGTTCGCCTTGTGAACCGTGAAAGCGGCGAGCTTAAAGAACAGGAAATTTTCATGGGAGATTTCCCGAAAATGACGCCTCAGGGAACATTTATTATCAACGGAGCCGAGCGTGTCATTGTCAGCCAGCTTGTTCGTTCTCCCGGCATATATTTTTCAAGCACTCCCGACCGTGCAGGTAAAAGCCTTTACGAATCGACTTTTATCCCCAACCGTGGTGCGTGGCTTGAATACGAAACCGATTCAAACGACATTTTTAACGTTCGTATAGACAAAACGAGAAAAATGCCGATTACTGTACTTATAAGAGCTCTTGGTCTTAAAACCGATGAAGAAATCAAAGAATATTTCGGCAACGATATAAAAATTGTTTCAACTCTTGCAAAAGATACAATTAAATCTTATGAAGAAGCTCTCATGGAGGTTTATCGCAAAATGCGTCCCGGAGAGCCGCCCACAGTTGAAACATCACAGGCTCTTATCAATAATATGTTCTTTGACCCCAAACGTTACGACCTTGCACACGTTGGTCGTTACAAAGTTAACAAAAAACTTGCGTTTGTGGGCAGAACAGAAGGTTTCATCACAGCACAGCCCGTTGTTGATGAATACACAGGCGAAATTATTGTTGATGCAGACACAAAAATCACACGCGAAACAGCGCTTGAGCTGGACAAACGTGTTGTAAACAGAGTTGTTCTTAAAGACGAAACAGGCGAAAATGAGTTTGTTGTTTTCTCAAACAACCTTGTTGACCCTGCTTATGTGCTTGCTTTTGATATTTCAGATATGGGCATTAAAGAACGCATTTACTGGCCTGTTCTTAAAGAAATTATTGAAGCAAACGAAAAAGAAGAAGATATCCGTCATGAGCTTAAACGCCGCAGAGACGAGCTCTGCCCGAAAAACCTCACAAATGAAGATATTCTTTCTTCAATCAACTATCTGCTCTGCCTTGATTATGCTCTCGGTCAGACAGACGATATCGACCACCTTGGCAACAGACGTCTGCGTTGTGTGGGCGAGCTTTTACAGAACCAGTTCCGTGTGGGCTTTGCACGGATGGAACGTGTTGTTAAAGAAAGAATGGTTACACAGGACCTTGATGTTGCTTCTCCCCAAAACCTCATCAACATCCGTCCCGTTGTTGCTACAATAAAAGAATTCCTCGGTTCTTCACAGCTTTCACAGTTCATGGACCAGACAAACCCCCTTGCTGAACTTACTCACAAGAGAAGACTTTCAGCCCTGGGTCCCGGCGGTCTTTCACGTGAACGTGCAAGCTTCGAGGTGCGTGACGTACATTATTCACACTACAGCCGTATGTGTCCTGTTGAAACACCTGAAGGTCCGAACATCGGTCTTATCAACTCGCTTGCAACATACGCGCGTATAAATGAATACGGCTTTATTGAAGCTCCTTATCGCCGTGTTGAAAAAATCTACGACAAACGCAGCAAAAAATATAAAGATATTTACGTTACTGATGAAATCGTATATATGCCTGCCGATGAAGAAGATGGCAAAATAGTTGCTCCGGCAAACATTCCTCTTGACGAAAACGGCAGATTCTTAAAATCCAAAGCAACAATCCGTTACAAAGACGAAATCAAAGAGGTTGAAGTTGAAAGCATAGACTATGTTGAAGTTTCACCCCGTCAGTTCGTGTCTGTTGCTACAGCGATGATTCCTTTCCTTGAAAGTGATGACGCAAAACGTGCACTCATGGGTTCTAACATGCAGCGTCAGGCAGTGCCGCTTCTGCGTACAGATTCACCTATCGTCGGCACAGGTATGGAATACCGTGCGGCACGTGACTCAGGTGCGGTTATAGTTGCGAAAAATCCCGGTGTGGTTGAAAAAGTATCCTCCGGAGAAATCACAATCCGCAACACAGACGGCGAACTTGATGTTTACCACCTTATTAAATTCATGCGTTCCAACCAGGCAACATGTATCAACCAGAAGCCTATTGTAGACAAAGGCGACGTTGTTGAAAAAGGTGACGTTATTGCTGACGGTCAGTCAACAAGCAACGGTGAAATAGCTCTCGGTAAAAACATTCTCATCGGCTTTATGACATGGGAAGGTTATAACTACGAGGATGCTATTCTTATCAGCGAAAAAGTAGTGCGTGAAGACGTATTTACTTCAATTCATATAGAAGAATACGAGGCAGAAGCCCGTGACACCAAACTGGGACCGGAAGATATTACCCGCGACATTCCCAACGTTGGTGAGGATGCCCTCAAAGACCTTGACGAACGTGGTATTATCCGCATCGGTGCAGAGGTTAAACCCGGTGATATCCTTGTTGGTAAGGTTACACCCAAGGGGGAAACAGAGCTTACTGCTGAAGAAAGACTTCTGCGTGCAATCTTCGGTGAAAAGGCACGTGAAGTGCGTGATACATCTCTCCGTGTACCTCACGGTGAAGCAGGTATCATTGTTGACGTTAAAATATTTGAACGTGCAAACAACGATGAAATGTCACCCGGCGTAAACCAGCTTGTACGTGTTTATATTGCACAGAAACGTAAAATTTCTGTCGGTGACAAAATGGCGGGTCGTCACGGTAACAAAGGCGTTATTTCCAGAATTCTTCCTGTTGAAGATATGCCTTTCCTTCCGGACGGTACACCTCTTGAAATCGTGCTGAACCCCCTGGGCGTTCCGTCACGAATGAACATCGGTCAGGTGCTTGAGGTTCATTTGGGTTATGCGGCAAAAGCCCTCGGCTGGAAAATCGCAACACCCGTATTCGACGGTGCAACCGAAGAAGATATTGAAAACTGCCTTGAAATGGCAGGCCTTGATAAGAGCGGAAAAACCACTCTTTATGACGGACGTACAGGTGAACCATTTGACAGTAAAATCACTGTTGGTTACATGTATATGCTTAAACTTGCTCACCTTGTTGACGATAAAATCCATGCCCGTTCAACAGGTCCTTACTCACTCGTTACACAGCAGCCTCTCGGCGGTAAAGCCCAGTTCGGCGGACAGCGTTTCGGTGAGATGGAGGTTTGGGCACTTGAAGCATACGGTGCCGCTTATACATTGCAGGAAATTCTTACCGTTAAATCCGACGATATCGTTGGCCGTGTAAAAACCTACGAGTCAATTGTCAGAGGTGACAACGTGCCGAAACCCGGTGCTCCCGAGGCGTTTAAGGTTCTTATCAAAGAACTCCAGAGCTTGTGTCTTGATGTGCGTATTCTTGACGAGGACGGACAGATTGTTGAGCTTAGAGATGAAGAGGACGAAGAGCTTCCGCAGGCAAATCCGAGCCTTATCGAAAAAATCAGTGCTCCTGCTGACGAAGACGGGCTTGAAAGCTTCATGAACCCCATCGACGATGACGATGAATTCGGCGATTTCGGCGATGATATGGATGACAGCGATTTTGACGGCGAAGATTTTGAAGAAGATTTCCCGGATGAAGAATCCGGAGATATAGAGTAAGGGGGATAATCGATCATGGGATTTAATACATTTGATGCCATACAGATTGGACTGGCGTCTCCCGAAAAATTGAGAGAAATGTCTCACGGTGAAGTAAAAAAACCCGAGACAATCAACTACCGCACGCTCAAACCCGAGCGTGAAGGTCTGTTCTGCGAACGCATTTTCGGACCAACCAAGGACTGGGAATGTCACTGCGGAAAATATAAGAAAATCAGATTTAAAGGTCTTGTCTGTGACCGATGCGGCGTTGAAGTAACACGTGCAAAAGTGCGTCGTGAACGTATGGGTCACATTGAACTTGCAGCTCCGGTTTCGCATATCTGGTATTTTAAAGGTATACCCAGCCGTATGGGTCTTATGCTTGATATATCACCGAGAAATCTTGAAAAAGTGCTTTATTTTGCGGCATATATCGTTATCGACCCGGGCAAAACCGACCTTGTTAAAAAACAGATTTTAAACGAAAAAGAATACAAAGAAAAATACGAAAAATACGGTGATAAATTCACTGTTGGTATGGGTGCTGAGGCTATAAAAGAGCTTCTTGCCGAAATCGACCTTGAGGAAACAGCAACACAGCTTCACATTGACCTTGAAAATGCACAGGGTCAAAAGCGTGCAAGAATAATCAAAAAACTTGAAGTTGTTGACTCATTCAGACTTTCGGGCAACCGTCCCGAATGGATGATTCTTGATGTTGTTCCGGTTATTCCTCCGGAAATCCGTCCTATGGTTCAGCTTGACGGCGGACGTTTCGCAACCTCCGACCTCAACGACCTTTACAGACGTGTTATCAACCGTAACAACCGTCTTAAACGTCTTCTTGAGCTTCATGCGCCCGATATTATCGTGCGTAACGAAAAACGTATGCTTCAGGAATCCGTTGACGCTCTTATTGACAACGGCCGTCGCGGAAAACCCGTTACAGGCCCCGGGAACAGACCGCTTAAATCTCTTTCCGATATGCTTAAAGGTAAACAGGGTCGATTCAGACAGAACCTGCTTGGTAAACGTGTTGACTATTCAGGTCGTTCCGTTATCGTTGTAGGTCCCGAGCTTAAAATTTATCAGTGCGGTCTGCCTAAAGAAATGGCTCTTGAGCTGTTCAAGCCTTTTGTTATGAAAAAGCTTGTTAACGACCAGACAGCACAGAATATCAAAAACGCAAAACGTCTTGTTGACCGTGCAGATGACGCAGTATGGGATGTTCTTGAAAAAATCATTGAAGGACATCCGGTATTATTGAACCGTGCACCTACACTTCACCGCCTTGGTATCCAGGCGTTTGAACCGGTGCTTGTTGAAGGTCGTGCAATAAGACTTCATCCCCTTGTTTGTACAGCGTTCAACGCCGACTTCGCCGGGGACCAGATGGCTGTGCACGTACCCCTTTCTCCCGAAGCACAGGCAGAAGCACGTTTCCTGATGCTTTCTGCAAACAACCTGCTTAAACCTCAGGACGGTAAACCGGTTACAATTCCTACACAGGACATGATTCTCGGTAGCTATTATCTTACAATAAGAAAAGACGAAGAAATTCTTAAAAAAGCAAAACCGTCTGAAATCCCGGCAGAGCGCACATTTGAAACAGAATATGATGCTCTTGAAGCTCTTGAAGCAGGAAAAATCAAAGAATACGATATTATTAAAGTTAAAGATAACGGCATTGTTTATAAAAGTGAAATTGCACCCGAGTCAGACGACGGTTATATCGTTACTCACTGCAAACTCCTTACAATGCACGCATACAAAGACTTTGATGAAGCACAGCTTGCCTACGGCACAAAGAGCATTTCGCTCCACGAGCCGATTCTTGTTCGTTCAACCGATCCGGAAACAGGCGTAAGCGTGCGTCTTGAAACAACTGTGGGAAGAATTATCTTCAACAGCTATGTTCCGCAGGACCTTGACATCTGTGACAGAAGCACTCCCGAAGACAGATGCCGCCTTGAAATTGAAGAAAAGGTTACAAAAAAAGTTCTCGGAAAAATCATCAATGCATGTATCGACAAGCACGGCATTACAGAAACAGCAATTGTGCTTGACAACATAAAATCCAAAGGCTACAAATATTCAACAATCAGCGGTATCACCGTTGGTGCGTCGGATATGCAGGTGCCTGAGGCTAAACCCGAAATTATCCGTCAGACCGAAGCCCAGACCGACCGTATTCAGGAGGTTTATAAACGCGGCTTCATGAGTGAGTCTGACCGTAAAGGTGCAGTTGTTGCAGTATGGAACAACGCAATTGATGAAATTACCGACAAGCTTATGCACAAAATGGCAGGCTTTGACGAGGATTACACAACCGGCTACAACCCCATCCATATGATGGCGGATTCCGGTGCCCGTGGTAGCCGTGCCCAGATTCGTCAGCTGGCAGGTATCCGTGGTCTTATGGCGGATACTACCGGTGAAACAATCGAAATCCCGATTAAATCTTCTTTCCGTGAAGGTATCGATGTTATCGAGTTCTTCCTTTCAGCACACGGTGCACGTAAAGGTCTTGCCGATACAGCCCTTCGTACAGCCGACTCGGGTTACCTCACAAGACGTCTTGTTGATGTCAGCCAGGAAGTTATTATCCGTGAGGACGATTGCGGCGGAGCAAGAGGTATCATAATCAAACCTATCGAAAACGAAAAACAGGGAAGCTCATCTTCCGATACAACAATCGAGGCAATGCCCGAACGTCTTTACGGTCGTGTTCCGGTGTTTGATATTGTTGACCCGGCAACAGGCGAAGTTCTGGCAAAAGCAAACGAAGTTATCAGCAAACAGGCAGCTTCAAAAATTGACAAAGCCGGCATCCGCGAGGTTGAGGTACGTTCAGTTATCACATGTAACGCAAAAGTTGGCGTTTGTGCAAAATGTTACGGTATGAACCTTGCAACAGGCAAACTTGTTGACATCGGTGAATCCGTAGGTATCATTGCCGCACAGTCTATCGGTGAACCCGGTACACAGCTTACCATGCGTACATTCCATAGTGGTGGTGTCGCAAGTGCAGAGGGTGACCTTACTCAGGGTCTGCCCCGTGTTGAAGAACTGTTTGAAGCACGTAAACCCAAGGGTGCGGCAGTTATTTCCGCAATCAAAGGTACAGTGCGTATTGAAGACTCACGCCGCGGTCGTATAATCTATGTTGACGGTATTGATGAAAATGCCGGCGAGGTTGCGGATTATACAGTTTCCGTTACAACAAACATTGTTGTTAAAAGCGGCGACACCGTTGAAAAGGCACAGCGCCTTACCAGCGGTCATATCAATCCCACAGAGCTTCTTGCTGTTACAAAAGATGCCAACGCCGTTCAGGAATACCTTGTTAAAGAGGTACAGAAAGTGTATAAAACACAGGGTGTTGACATCAGTGACAAACATATTGAAGTTATCATTCGTCAGATGATGCGCAAGCTTAAAGTTGAAGACCCGGGCAACATCGAATTTGAGGGTGTTTCTCTGCTTGCAAACTATGTTGACCGTTCAGATTATAACAAAATTGTGGACGAAATCGAAGGCTACCGTGAAAAGAAACAGGAACTTCGTGATAAAGCAAGCGAGTTGAGAAAAGCAGGCGACCTTGGTCAGGCAGAAGAAATTGACGCTCAGGCAGATGCTATTCAGCTTCCGATTATCACAGATTACCTTATGGGTATCACAAAGGCTTCTCTTGCTACAGAATCCTTCCTGTCAGCGGCATCCTTCCAGGAAACAACACGTGTTCTTACCGATGCGGCAATTAAGGGTAAAATCGATCCGCTTATCGGTCTTAAAGAAAATGTTATTATCGGTAAACTTATTCCTGCGGGTACAGGTCTTCAGGTTTATAACGATATTGACGTTCATTCATCATCCGATGACTCAAACAGATAATCAATAAAAGCAAAAGGACTGCATTTGTCTTTTAAATGCAGTCCTTGATTTAAATACTGATTTAATTATTAAAAAAACAACCCTTCCGCCACGCTTTGCGTGCCACCTTCCCTTGCACAGGGAAGGCATAATAGGGTTTCTGGCTCCCCTGTGTAAGGGGAGCTGTCACGAAGTGACTGAGGGGTTGTAAAGTTTGAATTAATCGACGTTTGCTTGATTTAAATACCGGAGGTAACAATATGCCAATCAAAATACCTAACAATCTTCCGGCACAGAAAATTCTGACCGGCGAAAATATTTTTGTTATGACAGAAAAGCGTGCAATGAAACAGGATATCCGCCCGCTGAAAATTGTTATTCTTAACCTGATGCCTAAAAAAATCACAACAGAAACACAGCTTATGCGTATGCTCAGTAACTCACCGCTTCAGGTAGAAATTGAGCTTTTGCAGACATCAACTCATCAGTCAAAAAACACTTCAGAAAGCCATATGGCAGAGTTTTATAAAACCTTTGACCAGATTTGCGACAACAAATATGACGGCATGATTATAACCGGTGCACCGGTGGAAAATCTTGAATTTGAAGAGGTTGACTACTGGGAAGAGCTTTGTAAAATCATGGAATGGTCAAAAACCAACGTAACAAGCACGTTTCATATCTGCTGGGGTGCACAGGCAGCGTTGTATTATCATTACGGCGTGCCAAAACATAAACTTGAGAAAAAAATGTTCGGCATTTTTAAGCATAAAGTGCTCCGCAGTAACGCAAAGCTGCTTCGTGGGTTCAATGAAGAGTTTTATGCACCCCATTCACGTCATACAGGCACAAACAGAGAGGATTTGGAAAAAATACCAAACCTGTTTATTTTTGCTGAAAGTGAAGAAGCGGGAGTTTATATTTCCGCAACAAAAGGCGGAAAACAGATTTTTGTTACCGGTCATTCGGAATATGACCCCGAAACTCTTGACGAGGAATATAAACGTGACCTTGAGAAAGGGCTGGATATAGAAATTCCGAAAAACTATTATCCAAACGATGACCCATCAAAAAAACCGGTATCAACCTGGCGTGCACACGCACATCTGCTTTACTCAAACTGGCTTAACTATTTTGTTTACCAGACAACACCGTATGATATTGAGAAAATTAAATAACTGTCCAAAAGCCTCATTTGTAAAATGGGGTTTTTTGATCATATGAATGAAAAAATATAATAAAAGGATAAATGAGAATGGTGCCTAAAAATAATCACATTTTAAGAAATGCCAGGGTTTTGCGAAAAAATATGACAAGGCAGGAAAAACATCTGTGGTATGATTTTTTGCAAAAATATCCGGTGAAAATATACAAGCAACGTATAATCGGAAATTACATAGTAGATTTTTATTGTGCTGCTGCCAAATTGGTTATTGAAATTGACGGTTCACAACACTATATTGGTGATGGTGTGAACAACGACAAAACAAGAGATGGTTTTATGGCTGATTTGGGATTGAAAGTTATACGTTTTTCAAATTTAGACATTGACAATAATTTTGAGGGTGCTTGCATGTTAATTGATAAGATGATAAAGGATGCCATTTCAAACTGACCCTCTCAGTCTGCTTCGCAGACAGCTCTCCCATAGGGAGAGCCTATGAGTACAAACCCTTGCCTCTCCTCAAAGGAGAGCCTATGAGAACAAACCCTTGCCTCTCCCTATGGGAGAGGTGGCGCGGCGTATGCCGTGACGGAGAGGGAAATAAAATAACCAAAGAAATTTATGTATTCCGGCAGACAAATGCTTTATGAAAACATAATTAAAGAAAAAGGATATATAAAAGTTAAATGATTTTATTGACAATGCAGAAATTTTGATATATAATGATGATATGCAGAAAGTGCATACCCATTTTTACGAGGTGATTTTATGTTGCACGATATCCATATTCACACCAATTTATCGGAATGTGCCAAGCCTGAGGCGACGCTGGATTTATACATAAAGCACGCAAAAAATTATAACCTGCCGGTTATCGGCATTGCAAACCATTACTGGGACGAAAAAGTGCCGGGTGCGTTTCCGTGGTATGTGCCTCAGAATACTGCTCACATCTATAAAATAAAACCCGAAATTGAAGAAAAATCGGGCAAAGACGTGAAAATTCTTTTCGGTGCAGAAACCGAAATTGACAAGCACGGCACAATCGGAATTTCGGTAGAAGAAGCCGCAAAACTTGACTTTTTACTTGTGCCTCACGGGCATACTCACATGATAAACGATACTATTCCCGAAGAAGAAAAAGCAACAAACGAAAAGCACGCCGCTTTTCTTGTAAAAAGTTTTTTTAACATTCTTGCAAACAAACCGCTTCTTAAATATATAACAGCGGTTGCTCATCCGTTTACGGCGGTTGGCACACCGGGAGAGGAAATTGTGAAAATCCATTCTTATATTTCGGATAAACAATTTGAAGACTGTTTTGAAGCCTTGCGTGATGCGGACATTGCCGCTGAAATCAATACAGCCGGATTTGTAAACCCGATTTTCAGAGACAATATTGCACAAGCACCATACACAAGAATGTACAAAATAGCAAAACGTGTAGGTTGCAAATTCACTCTCGGCTCCGATGCACACGGTGAAAAAGGTTGTGTGCCGTTTTCGCTTGTTTCCGAAATAATGAGCATAAGCGGCATAACCGAAACCGACCTTGTTGATGTTTTGAGTCTCTAAAAGCAATATAGTGTTAAATAAGCACAATATTGTTTATTTACAGTTGCAAATTTATGTTATATAATTAAAATATCAAACGGACAAAAGTCCGTGATCAGGAGGATATTAACATGAGTGAATTTAAAATAGGCGTAATCGTTGACTCGTTCAGATGCGGAATCAAAGACGGTCTTAAAAAAGCGGCTGAAGTGGGAGCACAGGGTGTTCAGATGTACGCAACCAGCGGTGAGCTTGCTCCCGAAAACTTAACATCTGCAAAAATCAAAGAAGTTCGTGACATGGTTGCATCAAACGGACTTGTTATTTCTGCAATTTGCGGCGACCTTGGCGGCGGTGGATTTATGTTTAAAGAAGCTAACGCAGAAAAAATAGAAAAATCAAAACGTATTATGGACAATGCTCTTGAAATGGGCGCAAACATCATTACAACACATATCGGACCTGTTCCCGGTGTTAAAAACGACCGTTACAAAATCATGCAGGAGGCTTGTAACGAGCTTGCTGAATACGGTGACAACATGGGTGCATATTTTGCTATTGAAACCGGTCCCGAACCTTCAGCAAGACTTCATGACTTTATTGGTGACCTTTCTTCAAAAGCAGTAAGAGTAAACTTTGACCCGGCAAACCTTGCAATGGTTATCGGCGAAAAAGCTGAAGATGCAGTTGTAAACCTTATGGATTACATTGTACATACACACGCAAAAGACGGTATTATGCTTTCAAAAACAGAGCCCGAGGTTATTTATGACCCCAGCTTCAAGCACGAAAACGTAGGGGATATTGAATATTTCCGTGAAGTGCCACTGGGCGAGGGCAGCGTTGATTTTGACAAATATCTGGCAGAGCTTCGCAAAGCAAACTGGAGCGGATTTTTGACAATCGAGCGTGAATGCGGTGAAGACCCGTATGCTGATATCAAAAAAGCTGTTGAATTTTTAAAAGCAAGAATTTAATTGTTTCGTACTGAATAATTTTAAAAGATGCCGTCGCAGACTGTGAATTTTTCACGGCTTTGTGTGGCATCTTTTTGGTTTTTTACAGCATAAATTAATTTTATTTGAAAATACTAAAACATAATGAAAGGAAGATGTGAAATGAAAAAAATTGCATTTTTTGATACAAAACCCTACGACCGTGTGTGGTTTGAACAGTACAACAAAAATTTTGAAATTGATTTTTTTGAAGAAAAACTTAATTTCCATACGGCAAAAATGGCAGAGGGCTTTGACGGCGTATGTGCTTTTGTAAATGACGACATCAGCGCCCGCACAATTGACAGGCTGCACGGTCTTGGCGTACAAACCATCGCAATGCGCTGTGCAGGCTACAACAACGTTGACATGAAAGCCGCTGAAGGCAAAATTACAGTCAGCCGTGTGCCGGCATATTCGCCGTATTCCGTTGCCGAGCACGCAATGGGCATGCTCCTCATGCTCAACCGCAAGCTTCACAAGGCGTATATCCGCACCAGAGATTTTAACTTCAATATTTCCGGCCTTGAGGGAGTGGATTTGCACCGCAAAACCGCCGGGGTCATCGGTACAGGTAAAATCGGAAGAATTTTCATAAACATCTGCCGCGGTTTCGGCATGAAAGTTATTGCTTATGACGCATATCCGGCAAAAGACAGCGGAATTGACTACGTTGACCTTGACACGCTTTTTAAAGAAAGCGATGTTATTTCGTTGCATTGCCCGCTTACAGAAGATACTCACCATATTCTTGACAAAGCGGCTTTTGAAAAAATGAAACCGGGCGTTTTCATTATAAACACGTCAAGAGGCGGACTGGTGGATGCTCCGGCGTTGCTTGATGCGCTCAACAGCGAAAAAGTGCGTGCGGTGGGGCTTGACGTTTATGAAGAAGAAGCCGACCTGTTTTTTGAAGACAACTCAGATAAGCTCGTCAAGGACAAAACTCTGGCGCTTCTGCTGACGCGTCCCAACGTACTGATTACGTCCCATCAGGCGTTTCTGACCCGTGAGGCGTTGCAGAATATTGCAGAAATCACGTTGCAGAACCTTGAGGCATTCTTTGACGGCAAAAAGACAGGAAACGAAATCTGTGCAAAATGCTGTCAGCAATAAAAATAATGAAATAATACAAAATCGTATATTTTCAACATAAAAAATCCGAGGCAACAATTTACATTGTCTCGGATTTTTATAATATTTGTTATTGTTTCTTTATCATTATGCCATGCCTATTGCATATTCCACCGCAATTGCCACAACTACCACAAGAGCCGAGATAATAAATCCGTGAAGCATGGGGTTTATGCCGGCTTTTTTCATTTCACGCACATCGGTGTTAAGCCCGATTGCTGCCAGTGCAGAAACCATCAAAAATTTTGAAACGGTTTTTGCAACCGATGAAACATTTGCCGGAATAACGCCGGTGCTGTTTACAACTGCAAGTGCCACAAACACGACAATAAACCATGGAATAAGAGATTTTATATTGATTTTTGATTTGATTTTGCCGCTTTCGCCCGATGTGGCAAGCTGTTTGCGTTTGATGTGAATATTAATCAGCGAAAATGTAATAACCGTCGGAATAATTGTAAGCGTTCTTGTGAGCTTGACCATTGTGGCAAAATCACCTGCCGCCTCGTTGAAGGCGTACCCTGCGGCAACAACACTTGATGTGTCGTTTACTGCTGTGCCTGCCCAAAGCCCATATGCCATATCAGAAAGACCAAGCCATCTGCCCATTATGGGAAACAGCACAATCATCGCCATGTCAAACAGAAACGTTGCCGACATAGCATAGGCAATATCGCTGTCCTTTGCATCAATAACCGGTGCAATTGCGGCAATTGCCGAGCCTCCGCAGATGCCTGTGCCGGCAGAAATAAGGTTGGACAGTTTCCAGTCAAGTTTAAGCAGTCTGCCGATAAAATATCCGCCGCCAAAACAGGTCAGCAGAGTGAACACCATAACCGCAAGAGACATTTTGCCCACGTTTAAAACCGTTGTGATGTTGAGGGACAGTCCCAGCAGGATTATGGCGAATTTAAGCACTTTTTTTGATGTGAATTTTATGCCCTTTGCCATGGTTTTGCCCGGTTTTTTAATTTGATTTATTATCATTCCGATAAACAGGGCAATAACCGATGCACCGATAATATGTATGGGCAGAAGCGATTCAAGATATTTTGCCACGGCGGCTATTGCAAGTGCCACCGCAAGCCCGGGAAGATAAAGTAATGCGTTTTTGATTTTTGTCATGATAAATTCTCCTTTATAAACCATCAACTCAACTAAACTAAACAAAATTAAAATAAACTATTGACAAATGTAAAGCAATTTGATATAATATAGAAAAAGATAGGCAATCATAGACGGTTGACCAAAGTTTAATTAAAGAAAATAACCGCTACATTTGGTCGTGTGGGCGGTTATTTCTTTTTGTTTGAAAAACAAAGGCCAATGATACCTATAATTAAAAGTCCCAGTTGGAACAGTTCGTCATATGTAACCATGGCATTCCCTCCTTTCTGAGGGAAAAGAAGCAAACCCTCTATAAAATAAAGGGTCAACCGCCTGACGTCTATAAAGATGGTTGAAATTCAACGTGATTGCCTACCAAAAGCATTATAGCATAATTGCAGAAAAATGTCAAGGAATTATTTTTATGATACAATGAATAGGAAGAAAAAATTATGAAATTTATATTTGACAAAATAGAAGAAAGAGATGTTGATTTTGTTGTTATGCGTGCTTTTGCGGAGCTTCATGAATTTTGTACTCTTTTTTTGAGAAAAATAGGCTACCAATCAGGGATTGTAACGAAAGTTGAACACTCCTTTACCGATAACGAACTTGGTGAATCTGACATTACAGTTATTGCTGAGATTGAAAATAAACAGATGGGATTATTAATAGAAAATAAGATTGACGCAAAGGCAATGCCGGAGCAATGTTCCCGATACACTCAACGAGGAAACAAAGGAAAGATTGCAGGTGAATACGATGATTTTGCTGTATTCCTTATAGCTCCTCAATCTTATATAGATAGCAATGACGAGGCTCAAAAATATATAAATCAAATTTCCTATGAAGAACTTATGCGATTTTTTATGGATGCTGATAAAATTTATGATGCTGAAGTTATAAGGGCAGCCATAGAAAAACAAGCACAAGGATATGTGGCACAAGAAGTTCCAGCAATAACAGATTTTTGGAAAAACCTTTATAATTACTGCTGTGCATCCGACAAACAAATTGAAATGTATGCTGCTGATGGACCAAAAGGTCCGAGATCAACTTGGATACAATTCAAAATTCCACTAAAAGGGACGGCACTTTATTATAAAGCAAACCAAGGTGTTTGTGATTTGCAATTCAGCGGAAAGCTTCACGATAGCCTTCGGTTGAAAACCGAATTAGCAGAATTTGTTGATACGGATATGCACTGGGCAGATACAGGTGCTTCTTTGAGTTTACGTATCAAAGTAATACCAATGGACTTTAAAAAACCATTTGAGGACTACACTACGGAGATAGATACAATGTTGACTGCTATTGAAAAATTGACAATGTTAGCAGTAAAACTAAATGACATCGGATATGTATTATAAAGCAAAACGGCAACCGTGCTTCGGTTGCCGTTTTGCCTATTTTACAGGTTTCTACACCTTTTCGTTCTTTTTCTAATACTTGTTTTTTTATTGATGTATAAACATCGCATCACCGAAGCTGAAGAAACGGTATTTTTCTTCAACAGCGGTTTTGTATGCGTTCATTGTGTTTTCATAGCCTGCAAATGTGCTCACCAGCATAATCAGCGTTGATTTCGGCAGGTGAAAATTGGTGATAAGTGCATCAATCATTTTGAACTTGTATCCCGGATAAATAAAAATATCCGTGGAATTACTGCCGCTTTTTATAATGCCGTCATCGCCTGTTGCAGATTCAAGTGTTCGGCAGGAGGTTGTGCCAACAGCAATAACGCGTCCGCCGTTTTGCTTGGTTTTGTTGATAATTTCAGCGGTTTCAGGCGAAACAGAATACATCTCGCTGTGCATTTTGTGGTCTTCAACGTTTTCACATTTTACGGGACGGAACGTTCCCAGCCCCACATGAAGCGTCACATAAGCAATATTTACGCCCATGTTTTGTATTTCTTCAAGAAGCGGCAGAGTAAAATGCAGACCGGCTGTCGGTGCGGCGGCAGAGCCGTCGTGCTTTGCATAAACCGTCTGGTACCGTTCTTTGTCCTCGAGCTTTTCAGTTATATAATGGGGCAGAGGCATTTCACCAAGGGCATCAAGGACTTCTTCCCATATACCGTCAAATTCAAATTTTACAATGCGGTTGCCGTCGTCTTTTACCGAAACAACCTCAGCAACAAGCCGACCGTCGCCAAAGGTAACACGTGCACCCTCTTTGAGCCGTCTGCCGGGACGTACAATGGTTTCCCAGGTTACGTCATCAATGCGGTTTAAAAGCAAAAATTCTGCTTCACCGCCGTTGTCACGCACACCGTAAAGACGTGCCGGAATAACCCTTGTGTTGTTAAGCACAAGGCAGTCGCCGGGCTTTAAAAAGGATTTTATATCCGAAAACACGCCGTGACTGATTTCGCCTGTCTGCTTGTTTAAAGTCAGCAAACGTGAAGAATCACGCTGTTTAAGCGGTGTCTGTGCAATAAGCTCCTGTGGTAAATCGTAATCAAATATATCAAGTTTCATATCTTCATCTCTTTTATCTTTTGTTCTTCCGTCGGATTGACGTAAATCGTCTGATAATCCGTATAAATAACCTTTCCGGGTTTTGCACCGGAGGGCTTTTTGACAAATTTTATTTTTGTAAAATCAACCGCCACATTCTGCGACATTTTCGCTTTGGAATGGTATGCCGCAAGCTGTGCCGCCTCAAGAATTGCGGTTTCGCTGATTTCTTTTCCCCCGGCAAAAATAACCGTATGCGACCCGGGAATATTTTTGACATGAAACCACAAATCGCTGTTTTTCGCCATTTTAAGGGTTAAATAATCGTTCTGCATATTGTTTTTGCCCACAAAAATATCAAACCCGTCACTGCTCTTAAACTGTGCGGGAGCAGGAACAGCATCCTTTTTAGGCTTTTTGTTTTTGCGGTTTTCGGTATTTTTCAGATACCCGGCAGAAACAAGCTCTTTTTTGATTTCCGCAAGCTCGCTGAGTGTTTCGCAGTTTTCAATATTTGCCTGCACACTTTCAAGATATTCAATATCCGCAAGTGACAGCTCAAGCTGAATTTTAGCTTCACGTGCGGTGTTTTTGAGCTTTGTGTATCGGGTGAAATATTTCTGTGCGTTTTCAGACGGTGTCAGCGAGGTTTCAAGCGGAATTTCCACCTGCGGACAGTTTTCGTCATAGTAATCTTCACACACAAGCCGGCTGTCGCCTTTTTGGATGCGGTAAATATTTGCGGTAATCAGGTCGCCGTAGCGGCGTATTTTTTCCATGCTCTTTGAATTTTCAACCGCTTCATGCTGCAAAGATGCTTTGCGGCGTGCACGGTCAAGCAGATTCGACACGTTTTTTATCAGGTCACTGCCACGGTCACGGAGCATAAAATGGGTTTCTCTTGCACTGTAAAATCTGTCAAGCTCACGGATAAGCGACGGTTTTTTTATAGCTCGCAGCACACCGTACTGGGTGATTTCAAGTGCCGAAAAATCTTTCAAAACGCCTGTATCATCGGTTATAAAAACAGGGCAGTAAACATTTTCGGAAATATTTTTAAACATCTCGCAGATGAGCTTTTCCATGTCGTCAAGCTGAGTTTTTGAAACGTGCATATAAACCGGGTCCGCACTGCCGCACACACGGCTGACAATTTCACGGGCAATCATCGGCGAAAATCCGCCGAAATTTTCAAGCAGATGGTCGCACAGCTTTTTCTCGTTAAGACATGAATAAAGCACCTCTTTTACGGTGTTTTCATCTGCATCCATAGGCAGAATTTTGTTCTGCCCGGGCGGATAATCGTAGGGCATACCGGGCAAAACCAGCCTCATACTGCTGATTGACCCGTCAATGCGGCGCATACAGTCGCAAATACGCCCGTTTTCGTCCGCCAGAATAATATTGCTGTGGCGACCCATAATCTCGCAGATAAGTTTCAGTGAAATCACGTCGCCCATTTCGTTTTGTGATTCAACTTCAATTTCGCAGATACGTTCAATTCCCGGAGATTTTATGGAAATAATTCTGCCACCGGACAGCTTTTTGCGAAGAAGCATACATAAAGGCGGCGGATTTTCCGGGTTTTCGCGGGTTTTGTCGGTTAAATGAATACGTGGAAGTGACGGATTGCAGCTGATAAGCAGTTTGTAATTTTCGCCCAGCGACCGCACAGAAATAATCAGCGTGTCGTCAAGAGGCATATAAATTTTGTCGATACGTCCGCCACGAAGAAGTGTGTCCAGCTCGTGGGATACGCACCGCACGGTAATACCGTCAAATGCCATAAAATCCGCTCCTTTCTGTAATTATTTTTTGTTTTTATTCGGGCTTTGTTTCAAGTTTGAGAGGATAATCACCCAGTTTGTTTACTTTAAATCCGTTGTTTTTATATTCTTCATAATCGAAAGCTTCAAGCTCGTCAATAGCAAGCTTGTGGAACTCATAAAAGTTTTTCCACCATTCGTAGCCACTGCCTAATTCGGCGTTAAGATAAGCGTCTGCAATATCACAGCCCATTGCGGGTGCAACATAAAACGCACCCATTGCAAGCACGTTTACACCGTTGCCTGTAATTGCACGAAGTGCCGCAGGCACACTTTCAACAACGCCGCTGTGTACGTGTGGACATTTGCTTGCGGCAATATGAATACCCATGCCTGTGCCGCAGAAAAGAAGTGCACGCTCAAATTCGCCTTCGGAAATCATTGCGCCAACACGAAGTCCTACTCGGTGAAACATCAAATCGGTATCATTAGGGTCAGAATCGGCTTTTACGCCCATATCTGTAATTTCCCAACCTTTTTTGCGAAGATGCTCGCAAACGGCTTCTTTAAGGGGAAATCCTGCAAAATCGGCACCTACAACGAGTTTTTTGTCTTTAACTGTTTTCATAAAAATGTCCTCCTTTTAGTTTTCAAGCATTAATTTTACAAGTTCATAAGCAAACAGCCAGTGGAGTTGTTTTGTGGGATGGTTTATTTTGTTTGACAAAAGTGATGTTACATCAACACCGTTTTTGTCCAGTGTTTTCCAAATTTTATAGCAATCGCAAACAGGCACGTTTTCCTGCCGGCACACCTGTTTTGCAGCTTCAATATATGTATCAAGCCATCCGTCATTTACTATTCCGGCAACTTTTTCGGCACATTTTTTGATTGGCTCTTCTTTTATAGAAACGTCAACTCTGTCTGTGCACATGTTAGGCGTCATAAATATAATTTCACTGCCGGCGTCCTTTAGTGCGTCAAATATATTTTTAAGAGATGTTTTATAAAGCTCAAGACCGTCCTGCTTTCTTCCGTGGTCGTTAAGTCCGTAGCATACAACGGTGAGGTCAGGTTTCAGGCTTAAAACATCTTCGTTTAAACGTTTATAGCCTACATCAGCTGAGTTGCCACTTATTCCGGCATTTGCAACAGTTATGTTTGCGGCAGGAAACAGCATTGAAAATATTTTTTTTACCTTTTCGCCATAACATTCACTGCTGTCAAAAACGGTTTCAAGATTGCCGTCCGGTTTTACATAAACTTCAAAACAGCCCTGGGTAACACTATCGCCCGAGAAAGCAATAACCGGCTGACGGTAGTTATACAGGCCGTTTGCTTTGTTTCTTATTTTTTCAGTAATTTTCATAAAAACCTCCTGCTAAGAGTTTTTAATTTCTTCTTTAAGTTTTTCTAAAAATACAGTTTTTGCCTCGTCAAAGGGCAGGTTTATTGTACAGCCGGAGGCGTTAAAATGTCCGCCGCCGCCAAAAAGAGAACACACACTTACAGCGCTGATTTCACCAACCGTGCGCAGGCTTACCTTAATTTCGGTTTCGCCTTTTTCTTTAAATAAAACGCCGGCTTTGCTTCCCTCAAGGTTAAGTGCCATGTTTGCACCGTTGCCAAGGGCATCCTCGTTTTTTGCAAGGTCGCCTCTTGCGGACACAACGCTGATTTTGCCGTTTTCAAATCTTTCAAGGGTCTGCATAAGGTCTATCTGTCCCTGCACCTTTTCGGGCGAAGCAATATCAAACACCATGCGGCAGATATACGCCACGTCAACCTTTTCAACAAGCTGCGAAAGGATAATATGGGTGCGTGCGGTTGTGTTGCCGTAGCGACAACCGCCGGAGTCTGTCATTATGCCTAAATACAGGGCAGTTGCAATATCCTTGTCAATTTCAACGCCCATGATGTTTATCAGGTCAAAAATAATCTGTGCACACGCCGCCTGGTCGGGTTGCGTGATAAACAGGTCGCAAATCGGCTCTTTGTCAATGTGATGGTCTATAATAATTTTTGTTTTTGCATTTTCAAAAAGACGGGCGGTGTCTCCGCAACGTGAAAGCTCGCCGAAATCAACACCTATTACGCAGTCAAAAGCATGGTCAGAAGAGAGAATTTCGGTTTCCCAGCCGGTAAATTCGTACATATGAATATATTTGCCGTTTAGCACAACACGGGCATCAATACCCAGCTTTTTCAAGGCAAAACGAAGTGCCGCCGAGCTTCCCAGAGCATCACCGTCGGGGTTTACATGAGTTATAATGCAGACATTTTTCTGCTCTTTAAGCGTTTTCGCTATTTTTGTCAGCATCCTTGTCTTTCCTTTCAATATCGGCAAGCACTTTTGAAATGTGTGCACCGTACTCGATGGTAGTGTCAAGCACAAAAGAAAATTGCGGTGTAAAACGCAGTTTTATGCGATGACCGATTTCACGGCGGATAAATCCTGCCGCACTTTTAAGTGCTTCAATACCGGCAGATTTTTCCTCTTCTGTGCCCATTATGCTGATATACGCCTTGGCAAACTTAAAATCTTTTGTAACGTTAACGTTTACAACAGAAATCATGCTTGGCAGACGGGGGTCTTTGAGGTCACGGATTATTGATGCAAGCTCGCGCTTGACTTCTTCGCTGACACGGTCGATTCTGTCAAATGCCATAAAATCACTGCCTTTCTAAAAAGTAGTATAGTTTAAAAATTCTTTGCCACAGGGCGATAAGCCCTGCGACAAAGAAAAGGGTTGGGTTTATTTATTGGGGAATTTCTTCCATGATATATGCTTCAACAACGTCGCCTTCTTTGAGGTCATTGAATTTTTCAATGCTCAAACCACATTCAAAGCCTTCACTAACCTCTTTTGCATCGTCTTTGAAACGTTTAAGAGAGCTGAGTGCACCTTCATGAACAACAATACCGTCACGGACAATACGCACACTTGAGCCTCTCTGGATTTTACCGTCGGTAACATGACAGCCGGCAATTGTTCCAACGCCCGAAACCTTGAACAGCTGACGGATTTCTGCATGACCGATAACAGCTTCTCTGAATTTCGGTGCAAGCATACCTTTCATAGCCGCTTCAATTTCTTCAATTGCATCGTAAATTACACGGTAAAGACGAATATCAACATTCTGGTCAGCCGCAGCTTCGCTTGCACCGTTTGCAGGACGTACGTTGAAGCCTACAATAATAGCGTTTGAAGCATTTGCAAGCATAACGTCAGATTCGCTGACAGCACCAACGCCACCGTGGATAACGTGCACACGAACTTCTTCGTTTGAAAGTTTTTCAAGACTCTGACGAACAGCCTCAACCGAGCCCTGAACATCGGCTTTTACAATAATGTTGAGGTCCTTTACATCGCCGGAGTTAATCTGGCTGAACAGCTCATCAAGAGAAACAGATTTGCGTGCGTTTGCAAGCTCTTCTTTCTGTTTGAATTTACGTTCTTCAACAACGTTTTTAGCCATTCTTTCGTCATCAACACAGTGGAATACGTCTCCGCCTGTGGGAACTTCTGAAAGACCGAGAATTTCAACGGGAGTTGACGGACCGGCTTTCTGCACAGCTCTGCCGTTTTCGTCTGTCATTGCACGGATTTTACCTACGCAGGTGCCGGCAACGATAAAGTCACCCTGGTGAAGCGTGCCGTTCTGCACAAGAACAGACGCAACCGGACCTTTTGATTTATCAAGACGTGATTCGATAACAGTACCTTTGGCTTTTCTGTTGGGATTGGCTTTAAGCTCTTTCATGTCTGCAACAAGAATTGCCATTTCAAGCAGGTTGTCAATACCTTCACCTGTTTTTGCAGAAACAGGAACGCAGATTGTGTCGCCGCCCCAGTCCTCGGGAAGAAGGTCATGCTCGGTAAGCTCCTGTTTTACTCTTTCGGGGTTTGCTGTGGGTTTATCCATTTTGTTGATAGCAACAATAACGGTTGTGCCTGCGGCTTTCGCGTGGTTGATTGCTTCAATTGTCTGAGGCATAATACCGTCGTCTGCGGCAACAACAAGAATTGCAATATCTGTTACCTGAGCACCACGGGCACGCATTGCAGTAAACGCTTCGTGACCGGGAGTGTCAAGGAATGTAATAACTCTGTCCTGAACAGTAACACTGTAAGCACCGATGTGCTGTGTGATACCGCCTGCCTCGCCTGTTGTAACGCTGGTTTTGCGGATGTAGTCAAGAAGTGAGGTTTTACCATGGTCAACGTGACCCATTACAACAACAACCGGCGGACGGGGAACAAGAGAGCTTTCGTCATCGGGAGTTTCTGCGTCGGAGAAGAGAATATCTTCTTTTGTAAGAATAATTTCGTGTTCAACCTCTGCACCCATATCTTCTGCAACAAGGCTTGCTGTTTCAAAATCAAGATTGTCGTTGATTGAAGCCATTGTGCCAAGAAGCATCAGTTTTTTTATTATTTCCGCAGCGGGTTTTTTCATTCGCTGTGAAAGCTCGCCAACAGTAATTTCATCAGGTATAAGCACGTGAATTTTTTCAACCTTTTCTTTAACCTGCTGTTTCTGCATTTTGCCGAATTTTTCTTCGCCTTTTTTAGCTTTGTTACTTTTATTTGATTTTTTGATTTTCTGAGTTTTTGTTGTTTTGTCGTCAACATCGGGCAAAATATCCTGAAGACGCGATTCTTCCTCAATCTTTTTAAGGTCAACAGCATTTGCACGGGTGTCAACATAACGTTTTTCAGGCTCTGCCTCAGCAACTTCCGGCTGGATTTCGGGTTCAATAACTTCTTCGGTCACTTCGGCAGCAGTTGCCTGCACTTTTTCAGCCTTTTTAGCCGCTTTTTCTTTTTTAGCAGGCTTGTCATCGGCTTTTTCAGCTTTCTTTTCTTTTTTAGCAGGCTCTGCTTTAATTTCCGCAACAGGAATATCGGCGGCAGGAATAGTGATTTCACTACCGTCATCCGATTTGCGTGTAAGCAGCTCCAATAACATATTAAGCTCGTTTTCGTCAAGCACGTTGGCAGCCGATTTTTTCTCAATGCCAACAGTTTTAAGCTCGGCAATAATTTCTTTGCCGGCAATATTAAAGGCTTTCGCCAGTTCACTTATTTTAACTTTACTCATATTACCATACCTTTCCGGCTCACAAAATAAATTTTATCCTCACTTTGAGCCCGGTGAGAATATGTTTTCCTGTTCAAGTGCTAAAATCCCCTGTGCCATATTCGGGTCGCTTATGCCAAGCACGGCTTTTTCACCGTATCCGGCGGCTTTGCCCAAAAGCTGTTTGGAATCGCATAAAATAACAGGAATACTGTGCTCGGTACACATACCGATAAATTTATCAAAGGTAGACGTGCCGCAGTCACGGGCGATAAACGCCAGAAAACATTTTTTGCGTTTTATTGCGGAAATCAGAGCCGATGCTCCGCACGCTGCCGCACCTGATGCACGGGATAAACCTATAAGCCTTAGTGTTTTGTCACTGAGCATTGCAAATCTCCTTTAACACGGAGTAAATTTCGTCAGAAACTTTTATGGAAAACGCCCTGTCGATGCGGCGTTTTTTCAGTGCGGCAGAATAGCAATCGGCAGTTTTACATATGTAACAGCCGCGTCCGTTTTTTCTGCCTGTTTCATCAACAGAAACCTCGCCGTCAAATTTAACAATGCGTACAAGCATCTGTTTTTGCTGCATCTGCCCACAGGCGATGCATTTGCGCAACATCTCGCCCATATTACTCCGCCTCGTCTTCGGATTCTTCGTCTGACGATTCTGCCATGATGTTTTCAAAAGCAGACATAGCTTCCATCATTGCCGAACCGGATTTTGCAAGCTCTGCGTCATACTGTGTGTCGCTTTTTATATCTATTTTCCAGCCGGTAAGTCTTGCGGCAAGCTTTGCGTTAAGACCAACTTTACCGATAGCGAGTGAAAGCTGAGATTCCTCAACAACAACTGTTGCTTCTTTTCTGCCGCTTTCAAGTGCTTCGTAGTTAATCATTACGCATTTTGCTTTTGCAGGAGCAATAGCCGCAGAAATAAACTCATCGGGATTTTCGCTGTATTTTATAATTTCAATTTTTTCGCCGCCGAGAGCCTCAACAATAGCATTTACACGGCTGCCCTTGTTTCCGACGCATGAACCAACTGCCTCAACGTTTTCGTCGTTTGAATGAACAGCCAGTTTTGTGTGCTGACCTGCTTCACGGGCAACACCCTTGATTTCAACAACGCCGTCTTTGATTTCGGGAACTTCGCGCTCAAACAGTTTTGCAACAAACTCTGCATTGGCACGTGAAACCTGAACAAACGGACCTTTCGCGGTGCTTGAAATTTCGCTTACACAAAGCAGAAGTTTTTGACCGATTCTGTATTCTTCACCGGGAATTTGACCTTTTGTGCTGAGCACAACCTCGGTTTTACCGATGTCAAAAAAGATGTTGTATTTCGGTGTAGCGTTAACATCCGGCTCGCCGCTTTTAAGTCTTGCAGGGATTCTTTCAATACGTTTAACATATCCCGAAAGAATATCGCCCACTTTCATGTCAAACTCTCTTAAAATGTTTTCACGTTCAGCCTCACGGATTTTCTGCAAGATAATGTTTTTTGCAGTCTGTGCGGCAATTCTGCCGAAATCGCGGGGCAGAATGTCAACGTCAATTGTTTCGCCCACTTTGATGTCCGGATTGATTTTGCGTGCATCTTCAAGAGTCATTTCGTTGCATTCGGCAATATCACCAATGTTTTCAACGGCAATACGTGTTGCAATAACACGGATATCGCCGTTTTCGCGATCAACTTTTACAACGGTGTTTTCGTGGTCTTCACGGTAGTTTTTTCTGTAAGCATGAAGAAGTGCTGTTTCAAGAGCCTCAAAAATAAAATCTCTTTTTATGCCTTTTTCTTTTTCAAGAAGCTCAAGAGCTTTGTTAAGCTCTCCTAAATTTGTGGTTTCTTTTTTCTTTTTCACTTTTTTTCAAATCCCCCTAAAATTTATAGTGTAAGTTAACTGATGCAATGTTTTTGTTTTCAAAGGTTAAAATTTCGCCGCCGCAGTCAATTTCAACGGCAGGATTGTGTTTTAAAAGCACGCCGGTAAACTGTTTTTTGCCGCCAATTGGTGAGAACAGTTTTACAGTAACCTCGCTGCCTGTGTATTTTTCAAAATGCCACGGCTCGGAAAGTTTGCGTTCAATGCCCGGTGATGAAACCTCAAGCATATAGTTTGATTCGATAACGTTTGCCTCGTCAAGAATATCGCCTGCCATGCGGCTGAAATTTTCACAGTCTGTAAGTGAAACACCGACTTCGTCTTTGTCAATATAAATGCGAAGCACCCACGTGGGACCCTCTTTTACAAACTCTACGCAGTAGATTGTAAGCCCTGATTCTGCCGCTTTTTGCGAGATAAGCTCAAAAACTTTTGATTCGGTTTTGTTCATTAAATCACCTGCCTGATTTTGAAAATTCTGTGCAATCATTAAAAATGAGCGGATTTTTCAACCCACTCATCAACTGCACTATTCAATTACTACATATATATTATAACACACTTTTTTCATAAATGCAAGTGTTTTTTTAAAATTTTTTTGTAAATTATCGAAAAATAAAAGGAAACGGCGGTCAATTGACCGCCGTAGATGGATTTTATGCTATGTTATTTTGAAATTGCCGATACGAAATATTCTGTTATTGCCATGGGGTTTGTTATAGCTTTGCCGATAACTACGCCGTAAAGTCCCATATCCATGCCTCTTTTTAGTGCATCGGGAGTCCAGAATCTGCCCTCGCCGATAACGGGACAGGTTACACGCTCGTCTTTTAAAATATCTTCAATCAATTTGAAATTGGGAACATATTTTTCTTCAGGAGCAAACTCTTTGCCGGGCAGATAGCCTGCAAGAGTTGTTGAAACAAGGTCAGCACCAAGGCTTGCGGCACGTGCGGCTTCTTCGGCACATGCAATGTCTGCCATAACGGGGATTCCCAGTTCTTCATGAATACGGCGGACAGTTTCGCCGATGTCTTCGCGGATGTCACTTTCCTGAAAGGTCATGTCCATTGCAATGAGAGCTGCACCTGCTTCATACACCTCTTTTGCACTTTCAAAAGTGGGGGTGATTACAATTCTGCCGGTGCTGTCATACATTTTATTAATACCGATAATCGGGATTTTAACAAGCTTTTTCATTGCTGAAATTTCTTTTACGCCATCTGCACGAAGTGCCACAGCACCGCCCAGTTCAGCAGCATGTGCCATTTTTGCAAGTCCCTCTGCATCATGATAAAACGGGTTGTTTTCACGTGCCTGAGATGATACTATAAGACCTTTTTTAAACGGAATATTCATTTTAATTTATCTCCTTTTTGCTTTTTTTAATTGCATAAGCAAGCGCCGCCGAGGCAAAATCCATTTCGGGAAAAACAAGCTCTGCCGGCAATCGGTAAGTGCTGATTTTTTCTTCAAATCCTGCCTGCCACAGGTCACGGCTGTTTGCAACACCGCCCACAACCGCAATGCGGAGTTTGTTTTCTATGCCACATTTTTCGCTGATACGGATTGCTGTTTCTGCCATGTTGTCTCCGGCATTTTTGTAGATTTCCAAAGCAATTTTATCGCCGTTTCTTGCAAAATCTGCCGCCGCTTTTGCAAATGAAGCCACCAGCCCACGTTCAAGCGGAAGTATTCTGTTTCGGATTGCATCACGCCGCAAAAGAAGTCCGTCAGATGTGGAAACAGTTGCAAACGGCTCGGTTTCACCTGTTATGTGCTTAACAAGAGGCGTAAGAGGCTCGCTTTTTTCAAGTGCCATAAGACTTTTGCGGATAGCTTCCAGCCCAATTGCATAGCCGCTTCCGCTGTCGCCCACGTCTCTGCCCCAGCCATCGGAAACAAACCAGCCATTTTTTCCGTAGCCCTGAGCAATTGTGCCTGTGCC
Source organism: Clostridia bacterium (assembly GCA_045580815.1). Lineage (GTDB taxonomy): Bacteria > Bacillota > Clostridia > RUG12999 > RUG12999 > JAZNOL01. The sequence continues at coordinate 37,960 of JAZNOL010000018.1, forward strand.
AGCAAAAATAATTATATCACATTCGTAAGCAAGACGTATCTGCTCGCCTAAAAATCCTGAAGATTCTCTAAAAATATCAATTTCGGCGTTGGGATATGCTGTTTTGAGAGTGTTACGAAGCTGACCGCTGTTTCTGCCGCCCAGGTTCATAACAATGTTTTTTATTTCATCGGGGTTTTTGACCGATTTGTTTATGTATTCGGTAAGCTCGGTGAGTAAAACGTTTTCGTCATCGAGTGCAAGTCCATAGCCTTTTGTCACATCGGTAAACAAAATTTCACCGCTGTCCGATGCACCGATTATTTTTGTTTTGCTTCCGCCGCTGTCAAGTGCAAGAATCATTTTGTCGCCGCCTTTTTGTTAAAATAAGTATATATTTAATTTATCATACAATAAGAAAAAAGTCAACATAAAAATGTTGACTTTTTATAAAAAATAAGATGCTTTTTGTAAAAAATTAATCTACGTCTTTTGCTTTTTCAATAGCCTGAAGCAGGTCTGCAAGCAGGTCTTCTTTATTTTCAAGACCTATTGACAGACGGATTGTGCCCTGAGAAATACCAGCGGCTTCAAGAGCTTCGTTAGAAAGCTGTGAGTGTGTTGTGCTTGCCGGGTGAGAAACAAGTGAATGTGAATCGCCCAGGTTAGCAACATTTTTGAAAAGCTCAAGGCTGTCAATGAATTTTTTGCCTTTTTCACGGCTTCCTTTAAGTCCGAAAGTAAACACGCCGCCCTGACCTTTGGGCATATATTTTTTAGCAAGGTCATAATATTTGCTCGATTTAAGTCCGGGATAGTTTACAAACTCAACTTCGTCAAGTTTTTCAAGATTTTCTGCAATAAACAATGCGTTTTCGCAAACTCTGTCCATACGAACAGCAAGAGTTTCAAGACCGAGAGTAAGCAAAAATGCGTTAAAGGGCGAAATGCAGGGACCAAGGTCACGGAGCATCTGCACACGTGCTTTGGTGATAAACGCCGCTTCACCTGCATCTTTAACATAAACAATGCCATGATAGCTGGGGTCGGGATTTGTAAAGCAGTCAAAACGTCCGCTTGCCCAGTCGAATTTACCGCTGTCAACAATCACGCCGCCCATGGATGTGCCCTGGCCACCGATATATTTTGTTGCAGAATGGATAACAATGTCTGCACCGTGTTCGATAGGACGAACAAGATAAGGCGAGCCGAAGGTGTTGTCAACAATAAGGGGCAGGTTATGCTTGTGAGCAATTTTTGCAAAAGCCTCAACGTCCGCAACATTGCTGTTGGGATTGCCCATTATTTCAATAAAGATTGCTTTTGTTTTATCGTCAATAAGTGCTTCAAACTTGTCGATGTTATCGGGATTTTCCATTTTAACATTGATACCCATTTTCGGCAGTGTTGATGTGAACATATTGATAAGACCGCCGTAAATTGTTGAAGCAGAAATAAAATTGTCGCCTTTTTCGGCAATTGTAAGTATTGTAAGAAGTGCCGCTGCGTGACCCGAAGAAAGTGCCAGTGCACCCACGCCGCCTTCAAGTGCGGCAACACGGGTTTCAAAAATCTGCTGTGTAGGGTTTGAAATTCGTGAATAAATATGTCCGCTTGCTTTGAGAGCAAACAAATCAGCGGCATAGTCGGCACTTTCAAAATTGTATGCGTTGCTCTGATAAATCGGAACAGCTGTTGGTTTGTTGCCGTCTATGTCATAGCCTGCATGAAGTTGCAGGGTTTCAAATTTAAGTTTTGATAAATCCATTTTAATCCTCCTGACTGACTGTTATAAATAATTTAAGTTCGTTATATTTTGTTTCGCCAATTCCGGGAACAAGCATCAGCTCCTGCGTGGCACGGAAATTACCGTTTTGCGAGCGAAAATCAATAATCCGCTGTGCAAGGGATGTGCCTATTCCGGGAAGTGTATCAAGCCCGGCAACATCGGCGGTGTTTATGTTGACTTTAGGTGAGAATTGCAATGTTTTATACTCCTCATCTGTCATTATATAAACCTCGTCGCCGTCCGTTGCCGTTTCAAATTTTAAAAATCCGTCAATATATGCGTTTTCGCAAAACACACATTCCGAAGCGGCATCATACAGGCTGATGCCGGGTTCTGCCGTGACAACTCCGGGATTTTTCACTGCGCCGCTTACAAAAACACGCACGCAATCTGTGTTTAAAGAATTTTTGCTTACTAAACTTATTTTATCTTTTTGAGAGGAATAAACTGCAAGCAAACAGCCGAAAACCAGAACTGCCGCAGTAAACACCGCAATGCGAAAACCAATAAATTTTTTCATTATTAAACAACAATGTTAACCAGCTTGCCGGGAACGCAGATAATTTTTTTGATTTCTTTGCCGTCGG